>DKNZ01000065.1 GCA_002469845.1 Cellvibrionales bacterium UBA7375
TTTGCCGCGCACAAATGGGTCGGTCACACCAGATATTTCTCATGATACTGTGGTTAAGCATTTTGAGTTGCTTGGTCGAAGACAGGCTCGTCCAACGCCGGCGCCAGGTTCTGGTGGCATTCATATTGAACATGAGCGCAAGCAGGTTAAAGTTGTTCAGTTAATAAGTTCCTATCGTTTTCGCGGACATCAAAAAGCCAATCTTGACCCTCTTGGTATTATGAAGCGAGAGCAGGTTCCCGATTTAGACTTACATTTTCATGGTCTTACCGACGCAGATTTAGATACAACATTCCAGTCTGGCCCCCTTTATATGGGCAAGGTTGAAGCAACTCTTCGCGAAATCGTAGAAACTCTTGAAGAAACCTACTGCCAGAGTCTGGGTGCAGAGTTTATGCACATTACCTCTTTTGCTGAAAAGCAGTGGTTGGCCCAGCGTTTTGAATCAGTTCGCTCCAAGCCGACTTATGGCGATGCTGCTCGTATCGATGTTCTAAGCCGTCTAACCGCCGCTGAGGGACTTGAGAGACACTTGGATTCCAAATATCCTGGGACTAAACGTTTTGGTCTTGAGGGGGGTGAGAGTCTTATTCCTCTGCTTGACTGTCTCGTTCACCGTTCAGGCGAATATGGCTGTAAAGAAATTGTTATGGCCATGGCTCACCGAGGCAGGCTGAATGTTCTGGTTAATGTCCTAGGTAAAAACCCTAATGAACTTTTTGAAGAGTTTGAGGGCAAGCGCATGGTGGATACCTCTGGTGATGTTAAATATCACCAAGGATTTTCATCCAATGTGATGACCCCTGGTGGTGAGTTGCACCTAGCCCTTGGCTTTAACCCCTCGCACTTAGAAATTTCATGTCCCGTAGTTATTGGTTCTGGTCGCGCGCGCCAAGATCGTCGCAATGATTCTGATGGTCAGCAGGTTGTGCCAATTTTGATACATGGTGACGCTGCCTTTGCTGGTCAGGGCGTGGTAATGGAAACTTTCCAGTTATCCCAGACCCGAGCCTATAAAACCGGCGGCTCTATTCATATTGTGATTAATAATCAGATTGGCTTTACTACTAGCCGTCAAGAAGATGCGCGCTCGACAGAATATTGCACTGATATTGCGAAGATGGTTCAAGCGCCAATCTTGCATGTTAATGCCGATAATCCCGATGAGGTGATGTTTGCAGCTATGTTGGCTATGGACTATCGCTATGAGTTTGGTAAAGACGTAGTTATTGATTTGGTATGCTACCGCCGTCGTGGTCATAACGAGACTGACGAGCCATCAGCTACCCAGCCACTAATGTACGATGTGATTCGCAAGCATCCGACAGTACGAACTCTGTATGCAGAAAAGCTGGTTAAAGAAAATGTTGTGAGTCAGGCTCAGGCCGACCAGATGACAAACGATTATCGCGCCAGTTTAGATCGCGGTGAATATGTGGTTCACAATCTAGTCAGCGAACCCGATACTAGTTTATTTGTAAACTGGTCTCCCTATCTAGATCATGGCTGGAGAACACCAGCCAAAACAGGGGTTAAATTAAAAACACTGCAGTCAGTCGCGCATAAAATTTCTACTATTCCCGATGGTATTAAAGTTCAACGTCAGGTGGCTAAAATTTATAGTGATCGTCATAAAATGGCTGGTGGCGCACTCCCTCTTAATTGGGGTATGGCAGAACTATTGGCCTATGGCACACTGCTTGAAGAAGGTTATCCAATTCGCCTGACAGGACAGGATGTGGGTCGTGGGACTTTCTCCCATCGCCATGCCGTAGTGTTTAATCAAAAAGATGGAAAAACTCATCTACCGCTAAAATCTTTATTCAAAGATCAGCCGCGCTTTGATATCTATGATTCGATTCTATCCGAAGAGGCTGTTTTGGCCTTTGAATATGGTTATGCGACCACTGCACCCAAAGGGCTGATTATTTGGGAAGCACAGTTTGGTGATTTCGCCAATGGCGCTCAGGTAGTGATTGATCAGTTTATTGCCAGTGGTGAGCATAAATGGGGTCGCCTATCAGGATTAACTATGATGTTGCCCCATGGTTTTGAAGGGCAGGGACCAGAGCATTCATCTGCTCGTCTGGAAAGATTTTTACAGCTTTGTGCTCAGCACAATATGCAGATATCTATTCCTACAACGCCAGCACAAGTTTTCCACTTGTTGCGGCGCCAAGCTATAAGACCTATGCGTCGACCGTTGATTATTTTGAGTCCAAAATGGATTTTGCGGCATAAATTAGCCACATCTTCTCTTGAGGAATTGGCAAATGGTGAATTCCAGAATGCCATCGGTGATACTATTAAACCTAAAGGTGTTAAGCGCGTTATTCTTTGTTCTGGCAAGGTTTACTACCACCTATTAGAGGAGCGTATTGCCCGAGGAATTGATAATATAGCTTTAGTTCGTCTCGAACAGCTATATCCATTTCCCGATGATGAGCTTGAAGAAATTTTGGGTGCTTACACCAATATGGAATCAGTGGTTTGGTGTCAGGAAGAGCCAATTAACCAAGGTGCTTGGTACAGTAGTCAGCACCATATGAAACGCGTTATTCATGCCCTAAAGCCAGAAATAACTCTGAGCTATGTGGGGCGAAAAAGCTTAGCGGCTCCGGCTAGTGGCTATATGTCGGTGCACTTAGAAGAGCAGCATGCATTTATTAATGAAGCTCTAACTTTAGATAATTAAAAAATTAGGAATAGATTAATGGCCATTGAAATTAAGGCACCAACTTATCCAGAATCAGTCCAAGAAGGCACTATTGCTACTTGGCATAAAAAAGCTGGCGATACCGTTGCTCGCGATGAGCTTGTGGTTGATATCGAGACCGACAAGGTGGTTCTCGAAGTGGTTGCTTCTGCAAGCGGTACTATTACAGAAGTGCTTAAAAATGAAGGCGATATTGTATTAAGTAATGAAGTTATAGCCCGAATTGAAGAGGGCTCTGCTGAAGTATCTATTACTGCTGCGCCTACTGTTGAAACGCCACAAGCACAGCAGTTATCAGACCAAACAGAGGCCTTAGTTAATCCAGCGGCTAAGAAGCTTGCTGAAGAGCGTGGTATTAATCTGTCAGAAGTGACTGGCTCAGGTAAGGGCGGACGTATTACCAAAGAAGATGTGGTTAATTTCACGCCTTCAACCGCACCTTCATCATCGAGCGCAGTGGCAGATTCACAAGAATCTGCTGAGCAACAGATTATGGAAGCGGGTGAGCGAGTAGAACGTTGTGTAGCAATGACTAGAATGCGCAGTAGAATTGCTGAGCGTTTACTTGAGGTAACTCAAACCACGGCGTCCCTAACCACATTTAATGAAGTGGATATGTCCGCGGTTATGGGTTTGCGTAAGAGCTATCAAGATGAGTTTGTAAAAACACACAATGGAACTCGGCTCGGATTTATGGGCTTTTTTGTTAAAGCTTCAGTTGAAGCGCTCAAGCGTTTCCCATTAGTTAATGCATCAATCGATGGTACTGATATTATTTATCATGGCTATCAGGATATAGGTGTTGCGGTATCAACGGAAAGAGGCCTAGTGGTTCCAGTTCTGCGCAATGCCGAGAATATGAGTATCGCAACTATTGAAAACTCTATTGGTGACTATGCGGGCAAAGCACGGGATGGAAAGCTAACCATTGATGAAATGACAGGTGGAACATTCACTATTACCAACGGTGGTGTATATGGTTCGCTGCTTTCAACACCGATTATTAATCCTCCGCAAACCGCCATATTAGGTATGCACAGTATTCAGCAACGTCCCGTTGTTGTGGATGGTGAAATTGTTATTCGTCCCATTATGAATCTAGCGCTTTCCTACGACCATCGTCTCATTGATGGTAAGGATGCGGTACGCTTCTTGGTAGCGATTAAGCAGTTAATCGAAGATCCAGCAAAAATTTTGTTAGAAATTTAATCTTTAAGTTTCATATAGGTAATTAAATGTCAGAAAAATATGATGTAGTGGTAATTGGAAGTGGACCCGCCGGCTATGTGGCGGCAATTCGAGCAGCCCAACTTGGCCTTAAAACCGCTTGTATAGAAAAGTGGAAGAATAAGGAAGGCAAGGGGGTTAACGGGGGTACCTGTCTAAATGTGGGCTGTATTCCATCAAAGGCATTGCTTGATAGCTCTCACAAATATCACGAAGCCAAGCATGATCTGGGTATCCATGGTATTAGCACCGAAGGTGTTGGTATGGATATATCCAATATGTTAGATAGAAAAAATAAAATTATTAATCAGCTTACCGGTGGTATCGCTGGTTTGTTTAAAGCCAATGGTGTGACTTCCCTGTACGGTACTGGCAAGTTGCTTGCCGGTAAAAAGGTTGAATTTACCAGCAATGAAGGCGATGTAAGCGTTTTAGATACAGACAACGTTATTCTGGCATCGGGGTCACTACCTATAGCTATCCCCGTTGCGCCTGTCGATGGTGAGCTTATCCTAGATTCAACAGGCGCCTTAGAAATTGGTGCAGTTCCCGAGCGTCTTGGTGTAATTGGTGCTGGGGTTATTGGTTTGGAGTTAGGTTCAGTATGGAATCGACTGGGTTCTGACGTTGTATTACTCGAAGCGATGGAAGACTTTTTAGCGATAATGGATCAAGCGATTGCCAAAGAGTCGAAAAAGATATTTACCAAGCAAGGCTTAGATATTCGCCTTGGCGCCCGTGTAACCGGTACAGAAATCAAAGGTAAGCAAGTTGAAGTTACTTATCAATCAGTAGATGGTGAAGAGCATAAAGAAACCTTCGATAAACTCATTGTCTGTGTCGGACGTCGTGCATTTACCGATGGACTTCTAGCGGACGATAGCGGGGTTCAATTGGATGAGCGCGGCACAGTATTTGTCAATGAACAATGCGCTACCAACGCACCCGGTGTCTATGCTGTTGGTGATTTGGTGCGCGGCCCTATGCTTGCTCATAAAGGTTCAGAAGAGGGTGTGATGGTGGCAGAAATAATTGCCGGCCATAAGGCGCAGATGAATTACGATATCGTACCCAATGTTATCTATACCCATCCTGAGGTTGCCTCTGTTGGTCTTACCGAAGAACAAGTTAAAGCTGCCGGTGATGCTTATAACGTGGGTACATTCCCATTTGCGGCCAGTGGTCGCGCTATGGCGGCCAATGATACGGATGGCTTTGTTAAAGTAATTGCTCATGCCGATACTGATCGTATTTTGGGTTGTCATATTGTAGGCCCAAGTGCCGCTGATTTGGTTCAACAGGTCGCTATCGCCATGGAGTTTGGCTCTAGTGCAGAAGACCTGGGTATGACCGTATTTGGGCACCCAACACTGTCTGAAACCGTTCATGAAGCGGCTCTAGCGGTAAATGGCGCTGCTATCCATATACCTAATCGCAAGCGTAAATAATATCGAGCAATTTTCGCAACCCGTTGCGCCCTGAATAATCTTCAGGGCGTTAATACATTAAAGACGTTACAGGAATAAACTATGAACCTGCATGAATATCAGGGTAAACAACTTTTTGCTGAATACGGACTACCTGTTTCCAAAGGTATAGCCGCTGCTACAGCAGAAGAAGCCGTGGCTGCTGCCGATAAAATTGGCGGTGATAACTGGGTGGTAAAAGCACAGGTACATGCTGGTGGTCGCGGTAAGGCCGGCGGTGTAAAACTGGTGAGCTCAAAGTCAGAAATTGAAGACTTTGCCAATCAATGGTTAGGTAAAAACTTAGTCACTTATCAAACCGATGCCAATGGTCAGCCAGTCACTAAAATTTTGGTTGAAACCTGTACTGATATCGATCAAGAACTTTACTTAGGTGCTGTTGTCGATCGCTCCACACGTCGTATTGTATTTATGGCCTCTACAGAGGGCGGCGTAGAAATTGAAAAAGTAGCCGAAGAAACACCAGAAAAAATTCTTAAGGCGATTGTTGACCCAATGACAGGTGCTCAGCCCTATCAGGGTCGTGAACTAGCTTTTAAATTAGGTCTAAAGGGTGTGCAAGTTAAGCAATTTGTACAGATCTTTTTAGGTCTTGCCAAGCTATTTGAAGAGCGTGATTTAGCGCTTTTAGAGATCAACCCATTGGTGATTACCGATGAGGGCAATCTTCACTGCCTAGATGCAAAGCTTGTGATTGATAGCAATGCTATGTATCGACAGCCGGCACTCAAAGAAATGCATGACCCATCCCAAGAAGACCCAAGGGAAGCTCATGCTGCATCTTGGGATCTTAACTATGTTGCTCTTGATGGCAGTATTGGCTGTATGGTTAACGGTGCCGGTCTCGCTATGGGCACTATGGATATAGTTCAACTGCACGGCGGTTCACCGGCCAACTTCCTCGATGTAGGGGGCGGTGCAACCAAAGAACGCGTGGTAGAGGCATTTAAAATTATTCTTTCTGATGAAAACGTAAAAGCGGTTTTGATCAATATCTTTGGTGGAATTGTTCGCTGTGACTTGATTGCCGATGGGGTAATTGGTGCCGTAGAAGAGGTAGGCGTTACTATTCCTGTTGTTGTTCGTTTAGAGGGCAATAATGCTGAACTAGGTGCTAAAAAACTGGCTGAGTCTGGTCTTTCAATTATTGCTGCAACCAGTTTGACGGATGCGGCTCAACAAGCGGTAGCTGCAGTGGAGGCTAAATAATGTCTATCTTAATCAATAGCGACACTAAAGTTATTTGTCAGGGCTTTACCGGTGGTCAGGGTACTTTTCACTCAGAGCAAGCTATCGAATATGGCACAAAGATGGTTGGCGGTGTAACCCCAGGTAAAGGTGGTACAGTTCATCTAGGTCTTCCGGTATTTAATACGGTAGCCGAGGCTATTGCACAAACCGGTGCAGAGGCTTCTGTTATCTATGTGCCAGCGCCATTTTGTAAAGATTCAATTCTAGAAGCGGCCAATGCCGGCATTAAGCTTATTGTATGTATCACTGAGGGCATCCCAACGCTTGATATGCTGCAGTGTAAAGTTAAATGCGATGAGTTAGGCCTTCAGTTAATTGGCCCTAACTGCCCAGGTGTTATTACTCCAGGTGAATGCAAGATTGGTATCATGCCAGGTCATATTCACTTGCCGGGTAAGGTGGGTATTGTGTCTCGCTCAGGTACACTAACCTATGAAGCGGTTAAACAAACTACTGATTATGGTTTTGGTCAGTCTACCTGTGTAGGTATCGGTGGCGATCCTATTCCAGGATCAAACTTTATCGATATCTTAGAAATGTTTGAAAAAGACCCTGCTACTGAAGCCATTGTAATGATTGGTGAAATTGGAGGTACCGCAGAAGAAGAGGCCGCAGCTTATATTAAAGCTAACGTCAGCAAGCCAGTTGTTTCTTACATTGCTGGTGTAACTGCACCCGCAGGTAAGCGTATGGGTCATGCCGGTGCCATTATCTCTGGTGGTAAGGGAACGGCGGATGAAAAGTTTGCTGCACTGCAAGATGCCGGTGTTAAAACCGTTAGAAGTTTGGCTGATATTGGTGAAGCGCTTAAAGACCTAACTGGTTGGTAAGCCGAATCAATAAGCCAAAAAAAGCGACCCTAGGGTCGCTTTTTTTGTATCAGACAAAGCTACTTTTATTTAGCAGCCGATAATGCCTGATCAATATCAGCAATAATATCTTCAACATTCTCGATACCCACTGAAATACGCACAAGATCGGCACTAACACCCGCAGTTTTTAGCTCATCTTCATTTAATTGACGGTGAGTTGTGCTGGCAGGATGACAGGCTAGAGATTTAGCATCACCAATATTGACTAAGCGCTTAATCATTTGCAGTGCATCAATAAACTTAGCGCCAGCTTCTTCGCCACCTTTGATACCAAAGCTAATAATTGAAGAGGGTTTGCCTGAAGCCATACGCTTAGCTAGATCATGGTACTTATCAGACTCTAAGCCAGCATAATTAACCCAAGAAATTTGCGCATTATTTTTTAAATGATTAGCCACAGCCATAGCATTTTCAACGTGACGATCCATTCTTAGCGCCAGAGTTTCAAGGCCTTGAAGAATTAAGAACGCGTTAAATGGCGATAGGGCAGCACCCATATTCCTAAGGGGAACAACGCGGGCGCGACCAATAAAGGGTGCTTCTAGCGCTTCAGCATAAACCACACCATGATAAGAGGGGTCTGGGGTATTAAACTGTGGGAAGCGTGGGTTATCTTTAAATGGGAATGTTCCCGAATCAACGATAATGCCACCAATACTGGTTCCGTGACCCCCAATATACTTAGTTAAAGAGTGAATCACTATATCCGCACCATGTTCAAAAGGTCGGCATAGGTAAGGCGTTGCCACCGTATTATCAACGACTACAGGTATCTGATGTTTATGAGCCATTTCAGAAACCGCAGCAAGATCAATAATATTACCCGCTGGATTACCAATTGATTCACAGAAAATAGCTTTAGTATTTTCATCGATCAATGCTTCAAGCGCTGCAATATCATCACCTGAAGCCATACGAACATCAATTCCCTGTTGTGGGAAAGTGTGAGCAAATAAGTTATAAGTACCACCGTACAGTTGACTTACGCTGACAAAATTATCACCAGCAGCGCAAAGAGTCTGCATAGCTGCTGTAATTGCTGCCATACCAGAGGCAACACATAAGGCCGCCGCGCCACCCTCCATCGCTGCAATACGCTGTTCCAAAATATCGCAGGTGGGATTCATAATTCTTGAATAGATATTGCCTACTTCGGCAAGATTAAACAGGTCAGCACCGTGCTGAGTATCACGAAAGCTAAATGATGTGGTTTGATAAATAGGCGCAGCTACAGCGCGAGTTGTTGGATCATCGTCAAATCCAGCATGAATGGCCTGTGTTTCAATCTTCATTATTTAATCCTATCAGCTTATTTTTAAAAAAGGGTGCATAGTCTCCTATAAGATTGACTCTATATCAATCTAAAAGGACAATTTTCATCAACTTATGCATGCAGATTGGTAATCCATACCGTTTGATAAGGCTTTAATTGAATAACTTGGCTTGTTTCACCGTATTTATTACCAGAAATTAAATCAAACCAGTCTTCTGTATCAATTAAGTTTAAGTCAGACATTCCTAAAGTTTGAACCTGATTACTGATATTACTGACACAAAAAATACTTTGGGTTCGATCCATACTCTGGCGCCAAAAGCCAAATAATTGAGAGCCCAAGTGGAGAGTAAATTGAGTAGCATTGGGGTGAAAAGCCGATTGGTTACAGCGGATATTAAATAGATCTTTTAAGCGGTGATATACTTGGTAATGGGTGCTAGATGAATCGTCTAGTTCAGCCTGCAATGCCTTATAATCCCACTGATGACGATTAATAGCACGATTATGGCCACTGTTATCAGCCCGCTGATAATCATTTCTGGTGCCAATAAGGCTGTGGATATAAATTCCAGGAATTCCCTCAAGAGCTAGCATAATGGCATGGGCGCATATAAAGCGCTGAAGCCCATTTTCATCAGCACCATCCTTGGTTCCTTGAAGTGCGTCAAATAAAGAAATATTAATCTCATAGGCTTTGCGATTACCATTTTCAGCGGTTCGCCAAGAGATTAGGCCGCCAAAGTCCTGCATAGTGCTAACCAATGAATCAATTTCTTGTTCGTTCAACAGACCCTCTGCGGGGCGTAAACCTATACCATCATGTGAGGCAATGAAATTAAAGTAAGCAGTACCATTACGAGCCGGTGGCATACTCATCATCCACTGCTTCAAATGATCACAGCTTCCAGTAATTAGGGTATTTACTAACAAGGGAGGTAGTGAAAAGTTATAGATGCAATGGGCTTCATTGGCATTGCCAAAGTAGGCTAGGTTTTGGCGGTTGGGAATATTAGTTTCAGTGATAATAATCGCATCGGGACGAGCCTGTTCAATAAGTGACCGTAAAAGACGAACAACCTCATGTGTCTGCTCTAAATTTAAGCAGTTAGTACCAATTTCTTTCCATAAAAAAGCCACTGCATCTAATCTAAAAATGCGAATTCCATGATCAAGATATTGCCTGATAATACCCACAAACTCTTTAAGTACCTGTGGATTTTTAAAATTCAAATCGACCTGATCATGACTAAAGGTGCACCATACATGCTGAGTTCCCTTAGCAGTTTCAACTTCACGTAGTAGGGCATTTGTTCGAGGACGAACCACCGCGCTCAAATCATCTTCTGGGCTCGCGGTAAAAAAGAAATTTCGTCCGGGATCGAGATTCTTTTTGAAATTATCAAACCATAGGCTTCTAGCAGAGCAGTGATTAATCACCAAGTCTGCCATTAAAGAATAATCCTCAGCTATAGCAACAATATCTTCCCATTCACCTAAACTTGGGTTGACGCTAGAATAATCAAGAACAGAAAACCCATCATCAGTGGTAAAGGGGTAAAAAGGCAGAATATGGACACCCTCAATCATATCTTTGCTATAGGTATCCAAAAAGGATTTTAAGGTTGCTAATGGCTTTTGCTTTGGTTGTAAAACACTGTCCCCATAGCAAATAAGAACGCTATTCTTTTCATCCCAGTGATTAATATAACGATTTTTGATGGGCTCAATATTCTCAAGACCCATTAATTGAATAAGTGCAGAAGCAAGTGAGCCAATTTCCTCGACCTCAGTTCCTCGATAAATATGCTCGAGATGATGTTCAATTTGTTGATTGAGTGGCGACGACATAGGGGTACTCAGTATCTAAATAGTTAATGACTAAATTCTTTATGGTCTTCCTCAACTGCCTGTACTAATTCCTCAAAAATATCAGGGACAGCACTGACAACACGGTTCCAACTGGGGATAAAAGGTCGCTCCATAGGGCAGGTAAAAAACAATTCGCCGGCTTTCATAATATTTTCAGCGAACATTTCCACTGCTTGTTCCTCCTGGTGAACATCTAGAGTCAAACCATTCATAATGGCATCATTGTGGCAGGTCTCGATTACATCCAAAGCCATTCGGTAGTAGGTTGCTTTAAGTGATCTAAAGGCTTCTTGGCTAAATACCTCACCCTGAGTGGCTAATTTTCTATAAAGAGCTTTAGCAATATCAATCGACATCTTAGAAAGACCATCGGTATCATTGTTGAGAGAAAGTTTTTGATGCTTATGATCATAAGTATCCGCAATATCTACCTGACAAAGTCGATTATTAGCGTAATTGCGGTACATTTCTGAAAGGACACCAATTTCCAAACCCCAGTCACTTGGAATGCGGATATCATTTAACACATCGCGGCGGAACGAAAACTCCCCCGCTAATGGATAGCGATAACTATCCATATAATTTAAATAATCGGTATGTCCTACTGTCTTTTTAAGGGCTCTTAGCAGGGGTGAAACCAAAAGACGGGATACGCGACCATTAATTTTCCCATCAGCGACACGGGCGTAATAACCCTTACAGAACTCATAATTAAATAGCGGATTAGCGACAGGGTAAATTAGCCGCGCCAGTAATTCGCGATTATAAGTAACAATGTCGCAGTCATGTAAAGCCACGGATTCAGATTTATTAGAGGCTAAGATATAACCCATGCAATACCAAACATTGCGCCCCTTACCCATTTCTTTGGGTGCTAAATCTAAATCCTGAAGTTTTTTATCCAAAGCCTTAAGTCTAGGCCCGTCATTCCAGAGTACTCTAAAATCTTGTGGTAATCCGGAAAAAAACTTGAGCGCATCACGGTACTGATTTTCATCGGCACGGTCTAAGCCAATTACAATTTGGTTTAAATAAGGTACATTTTTTAGCTCTGAAATAATTAAAGGCATAGCCTCACCCTCAAGTTCAGAGTAAAGAGAGGGCAGAATTAATCCCAGAGGTCTTTTCTTTGAAAATTCAACCAGTTCAGATTCCATTTCCTCCAGTGGTCGTCGAGATAAATTGTGTAAAGTTGTAATAATGCCATTTTGATGAAAATCACCCATAATTTTTACTACCTATTCCTGAAAATTTTTAAGCCACAAAGATACAGTCTCAGCCCATCCCTCAGGCCCATAAGCATTGCTGGTTAGCAAGTCGCTTTTTCGGGTTAAGGTCGGAGCCGGATGTGTTTTTGATCGAATAATGATTGCGCTAGAAGCTACTTCCAGCATATTAATATCATTGCCACTATCCCCAATAGCCAGTGTATGGATATTGGAGAGTGAATACTGCTGTTGATAGTGTTTAGTTAGTTGAACAAGCGCACTGCCTTTATCAACTTTATCCCCAACAGAAAGAAAACGGCCACCCTGAAGAAGAGTTGCACCTACTGCCGATAATTTATTTATAAATTCTTGTTTACGATGCTCACTACCTAGCCAATGAACCGGCTCACTAAAATCCCTTTGATTGCTCAGTTGAGCCTGTTCAAAACCTAAGCCAGTAATATCCTGAATCCCTTTAATTCCAATCGTGGAAACAATTTGGGTGAAGGTTTCAAATTCCCCTATAAAGTCCTGTGTATTTTCCTCCAGTAACCGATTCCAATGTTGTCGTGAACGACTATTGGAAATCACCCAAAAACCAGATTTTTTATGGCAATCCTCGGGCATAGATAAAAAATAATCTTTAGGGATAGCAATTGCCGCGCCATTTTCAATAATAAAGGGGTGGTGATTATTTAAACGACCGCGTAATTGTTCAACTTCAGCAAAGGTTTTACTGGTTATGGGAATGACAGGAACTTGTTTAGATTCTAAAGTCTCTAATAGAGGTATCACCGGCTCAAAGCTATAGCAATCGTGATCCAGTAAACTACCATCAAGATCGGTAAAAATAAGTGCTGGGCTAATTGGGCTTAAAGACATAACGCAACGCCTCCTGTTCGCCCCAATTTGGTGCGTAAAATGGTTGACCTTACAAGCCAGCGGGTAGCAGTTGTTCGCATCAAAGCCCTATACGTTGATTATCAACGTTAAATTAACACTATGTCTGGCATTAAAGCAGAAATCATGCCACTTTTTTAAATAAAATATTTTTGATTAAATATGAGAGGGTTTAAGGGTTGTAAGCTTGTGAATAATTCTAAAAATAGAGTCAGAATAGAGAAAATAATTAGGTTAAAATCGCACTTAATTTCATAGCAATACCCATCTCGCCCTTGATCTTAAGTCGACCGGTCATAAATGCGGCAACACCATCTAAAGAGCCATCAGCCATAGCCATAAAATCTTCTATACTAATTACCATGGTGCAATCTGGATCTGGGCCTTCAGTAGAAACTGTATTGGGAACCTGGGTTGCATCTACAATAACACTTCCTTTATCACCAAAATCAAACTTAACCACTGAGCCGAGGCCGCAATCTTCCCCGATTTTTTCTTGTAGACCATCAATAATGGTTTGTATTGTCACAATAACTCCTTAAAAATAAATATTTAAAAGCTCTTAAGCTTCAACTATAGCAGTAACACCTTGACCACCGGCTGCACAAATAGAAATTAAGCCGCGGCCACCACCATTTTGATGAAGAATTTTTGCTAATGTAGCTAGAATTCTAGCACCAGTTGCCGCGAATGGGTGGCCGGTAGCCACACTTGAGCCTTTAATATTAAGCTTAGACCGATCTATACTTCCCAAGGGTTGTGATAAGCCAAGCTTTGTCTTACAAAAATCGTCACTTTCCCAAGCTTTAAGAGTACATAAAACTTGCGCTGCAAAAGCTTCATGTATTTCATAAAAATCAAAATCTTGTAGCGTTAAATCGGCACGTTCAAGTAATCTGGGAACAGCGTAGGCAGGGGCCATCAGCAGACCCTCGCTATTTTCCCCCTGGGAGTGAAAATCTACTGCGGCAACTTCGCTGTGCGTTAAATAGGCTTGAACTGGAAGGTTACGCTGGTCAGCCCAATCTTCACTTGCCAGTAAAACACAAGCCGCACCATCAGTTAGTGTTGTAGAATTAGCCGCGGTAAGGGTGCCAGATTTGCGATCAAAAGCGGGCCTTAACTGAGCTAATTTTTCCATAGGTGTATTGCGCATAATGCCGTCCCGCTCCACATTGTTAAACGGTGACAGAAGATCGTTAAAAAAGCCATTATCATAGGCCGCAATTAAATTTTGATGGCTATTAAAGGTCAGCTGGTCTTGTTCTTGTCTAGTGACTTTCCAATGTTTTGCCATCAACTCGCAATGTTGTCCCATAGAAAGTCCGGTTCTGGGCTCAACATTGGCAGGAATTTCAGGGAGAATAAAACCCGGTCTAAATCGGGTCAAAATTTTAAGTTTTTGACCCAATGTTTTGGCGCGATTTAGATCGAGCAACATCTGTCTGTAGGATTCATTAACCCCAATCGGAACATCACTTGCGGTATCAGCGCCGCCGGCTATAGCGCAATCAATTTGTCCTAGAGCGATTTTGTTGGCAACTAAGATAGCGGCTTCTAGACCAGTACCACAGGCCTGCTGAACATCGTAAGCTGGCGTTCGTGGCGATAAACCACAGCTTAAAGTGGCTTCCCGCGCCAAATTAAAATCTTTAGTATGTTTCATTACCGCTCCAGCAGCTACTTCACCTAAGCGCTCGCCCTCAAGATCAAATCGCTTAACTAAGCCCTGTAATGAAGCACTCAACATATCAAAGTTAGACGCATCTTTATAAGACGTATGACTGCGAACAAAGGGGATCCTATTACCACCTATAATGGCCACTCTGCGGGTGCTTTCCATAAGTTTTACTCATCCTTAGTCAATTAATAAACATTTCACTAAAACTCTACACTAACATTAGATAAATAAAATGACTAATTCATTGGTAGTTCAAAAAATTAATATGGCATTTGGGTCAATTCATATTAAGTAAACTTTGCTAAAGTAGATCTGATAACTACAAAGCATGCAGAGTTTTAATTAAGGAGATAATAATGAGTGATAAATATTTGGAATTTGCTAATTCCAAGATGGGTAAATCAATTGTGTCGATACTTGGGTTGCCCAAGCCGCCGAGATTGATAAGAGAAGATGCCAATAATCCCCATTATTTATCTGGAAATTTACGCTTAGGAACCACCGAGGGTGCTCTTTATGCCACTCAAATAAAACAATCTCTTGAGGCAACAGACTTAAATTTAGTCGGTGAAGAAACCCAGTCTTGCGACCTCATATTCGATGCTAGCGGGGTAAGGGACACAGATCAGGCAATAGAACTCTATCAATTTTTCCATAATAATATTTCAAAATTACCGCGTTGCGGACGAGTAGTTATTGTTGGTCAGCAACCCAGTCATATTGATAATGTTGAGCATGCCATAGCCCAGAGAGGCTTAGTGGGTTTTATAAAGTCATTGGCCAAAGAAATAGGGCGCAAAGGTGCAACTGCTAATTTAGTTTATCTCAATGGTTTTGGACATAAGGGTTTGGCCGCACCCCTTAGATTTTTACTATCTGCTGGTTGTGCCTTCACCAACGGGCAGGTATTTTCATTAACCACGCCAGTCAGCAAACTAGCGACTAATCTCTCTTGGCATAGACCATTAGAAGGTAAACTAGTTGTGGTAACAGGGGCCGCTCGAGGAATTGGTTTGGCTATGAGTCAGGTATTGTCTCGTGATGGCGCCAAAGTTATAGGGGTTGATGTGCCTCAAGCGCAAGATCAGCTCGAAAAGGTGATGTCCGAGCTCGGCGGTATAGCCTTGGCATTGGATATTACTGCCGATGACGCGCCTCAACTATTGATTGATTGTTGTGCCCAGCAAGACGGAAAATTACAGGGTATAGTTCACAATGCCGGTATCACTAGAGATAAGATGTTATCGCGCATGACCCAACAACAGTGGCAGTTATTAGTTGATATTAATATAGGAAGTATTCAAAAAATTAATCAAGCTTTTCTCTCCACAAAAATGCTAGATCAAGGTGGAAGAATTGTTGGAGTAGCCTCAATCAGCGGTATTGCCGGTAACCTAGGCCAAAGCAATTATGCCTATTCAAAGTCAGCGGTGATTGGCATGGTGGAAAGTATGGCGCCGTCCTGTGCAGAGCGTGGAATAACCATTAATGCGGTGGCCCCTGGGTTTATAGAAACTAAGATGACAGCGGCAATCCCATTTGCTACACGCCAATTTGGTCGACGTCTGTGTTCTCTAAGTCAGGGAGGACTGCCACAAGATGTAGCTGAGGTTGTGGCTTTTTACCTCAGCCCTCAGGCATCAGGTATTAATGGCAATATAGTGCGCGTATGTGGTCAAAATATTATGGGCGCTTAAAAATAAACGCCCATAATATGCCAGCCATTAGTTAGATGCGTGCAGTTCGTGGTTAAGTTCAACAGCGGATTTATTGGTTAAACACTCCACGGTGCCAGTTACTGAATTGCGTCTAAATAGCAGATCACTTTTGTCCGCTAGATCTCTTGCTTTAACTTTTCCAGTTGGCTGTTTGCTGTCATCTAGCATGGTAACAATAGTGCCAGCGGTAATATAAAGGCCTGCTTCTAGGGTGCAGCGATCACCCAGTGGAATACCCAGACCTGAGTTAGCACCTAATAGACATTTTTCACCCATAGCAATCACCATATTACCGCCACCTGATAGGGTACCCATTACTGAAGCGCCGCCACCCACATCGGTGCCAGCACCACAGAATACGCCAGCAGAGACACGCCCCTCGATCATATTGGGGCCCTCGGTGCCTGCATTGAAGTTAATAAAGCCCTCATGCATAACCGTAGTACCTTCACCCACATAGGCGCCCAAGCGAACTCTTGAGGTATCAGCAATGCGCACCCCTGAAGGTACAACGTAGTCAACCAGTTTAGGAAACTTATCAACGCAATTTACACTAAGAGAATTACCAGAGGCTCTGGCTTCAAGCATTCTGGCGGGCAAATCGTCTATATCGATTGCGCCTTCGTTAGTCCAAGCCACATTCTTAAGTGCGCCAAAAATTCCGGTTAAGTCAGTGCCATTGGGTTTTACTAAACGATGGCTTAAAAGATGAAGTTTGAGGTAGCCTTGAGGAACAGACGTAGGCGCACTGTCCTGGGTTAATATAACCACAGCCAGAGGACGATTCCCGCTTTTAAGGGTATTAATCGTTGCCGCAAGATCGCTATAACCATTTTCTTCCAATGCAGTCTGAAGCGCGGTTAGTTGATCCTTAGTCGGATCAATATCCGTGGTTTCACCAAAAACCCCAGTGACTAAATTTGCCAGTTTTGGCTCTGGATTAAGTACGGGGCAAGGGTAGAAAACTTCAAGCCACTCACCGCGACTATTTTTGGTACCAGCGCCAATGGCGAAGCTGTAAAGGTTACTCATAATGTGACTCTTTATCTTAAAATTATCTTAGTTAAAGATACCTTGGTAGGTATCCGAATTAAAACCAATAGTGATTGTATCATTTACAACCAGTACAGGTCGCTTAATCAAGGTTGGGTTTTTTACCAACAGTGCGACAATGTTCTCAGATTTTACCGATTGCTGTACTTCGGGTTCTAAATTGCGCCAGCTAGTGCTACGTTTATTGAGAATTCTATCCCATGCTGTCGTTTTCAGCCATTGGTCGATAATTTTGGCTTCTAGACCATCCTTGCGAAAATCATGGAATCTGTAGTCAATATTTTGGGTATCTAGCCAGTTTTTGGCTTTTTTGACGGTATCGCAATTGCTAATGCCATAGAGAATCATGGTATGTCCTTATCGAGTAACTAAGCTTTATTAGCTTTAAAGGGGTTTTTACGATTGGGGTAGCAGCTAGTGCAGATGTCGCAAACTCTTCCGTCACAGCCACGAGCACTGCAAAACTCTCGCCCGTAAAAAATAATTTGCAAGTGTAGTTTGTTCCAGTACTCTTTGGGGAATAGTTTTTTTAAATCTTTCTCTGTTTGGCTTACGTTTTTACCCCTAGTCAACCCCCAGCGCTGGGCCAAACGATGTATATGGGTGTCCACCGGAAAAGCGGGATGTCCAAACCCTTGAGACATTACCACGCTGGCGGTCTTGTGACCAACACCGGGGAGTTTTTCCAGCTCTGCCATATCTTCGGGTACTTGGCCATCGAACTGTTCGACTAGAATTTTTGAGAGATTTGAGATCGCCTTAGATTTCTGAGGTGCCAGTCCACAGGGTCTGACGATTTTATAAATTTCGACTATATCAACATGCTGCATGATTTCGGCGCTATTACCGAGCTTAAAAAGTGCAGGAGTAACCTGATTGACACGCTCATCAGTACATTGAGCGCTTAAAAGAACGGCCACCAATAATTCAAAATGATTACTATGGTTTAACGGCACAGTTGTTTCTGGATACAATTCCGTTAAACGGTCCAATACTAGCTGTGCGCGCTGCTTCTTTAGCATAACCAGTAACTCTTTATTTCAATTTTTTAGTAAAGCGCGCAATACGTTCAGCGGCTTCAATACAATCGTTTAGATCCGGCACTAAGGCTAATCTGATACGATTTTTTCCGGGATCACCCATTTCAGTTTTTCGAGATATAAAGCTTCCCGGTAATACCGTGAGATTTTCCTGTGCATAAAGGTCTCTAGCAAAGGTTACATCATCAATAGGTGTTTTTGGCCATAGATAAAAGCCTGCCGGTGGAGTATTAAACTCAAGGATACCCTCTAGAATTTTGCCAACGGCATCAAATTTTTCTCGATATAACTCTCGATTTTCTTGGACATGGCGCTCATCACTCCAAGCAGCAATAGAGGCTTGCTGAACCGGCAGTGAGAGGGCGCAACCATGATAGGTTCGGTAGCGAAAAAAGAAGTTCAATAGCTGGGCATTCCCGGCGACAAAGCCAGAGCGCAAACCGGGTAGGTTCGAGCGCTTGGAAAGACTATGAAAAACAATACAGCGATCAAATTTTTCTCTACCCAGTTGTTGGCAGACATCAAGGAGTCCAAGTGGGGGATTTTTTTCATCTCTGTAGAGTTCTGAATAGCATTCATCATTGGAGACTATAAAATCATATTGATCTGCAAGTTCTAGGGCTCTTTTGTAATAAGCCAGAGATAATGTGGCTCCAGTTGGATTGCCAGGAGCGCAAAGTTGTAATAGTTGGCAGCGTTGCCATACTGTTTCAGGGACTGCGTCTAAGTTCGGGATAAAGTCATCTTCATTATTACAGTTCAAGTAGTGAGTATCTGCTCCAGCCAGCAGGGCTGCACCCTCATAGATTTGATAGCAGGGGTTGGGGCAGACTACTAAGGGCTTGTTGCCAACAGTGTTATTAATGACAGCCTGTGTAAAGGCAAATAAAGCTTCTCGTGTTCCGGCCACTGGAAGTACGTTAGATTCCGCATCAAGGGATGTATTCGATAAGTTAAACCGCTTAATGGCCCATTGGGCTATAACTTCTCTTAATTCTGAAATACCTTTTGTGGAAGGATAATTACCAAGCCCGTCAATGGCATTGCACAGAGTTTGTTTAACAAAGTCAGGTGCAGGATGCTTGGGTTCGCCCACGGATAACATGATTGGATCAAGATCAATATTGGGTGTTACTCCAGCTTTTAAGTCTTTAAGCTTTTCAAAAGGATAGGGTTGAAGATCCTTGAAATACGGATTCATAATAGTTAACGCCCAATTTTGATGGATTGAAAATTTGGCTCTTGTTCGGATTCTTTAATACGTGAGTCTAGTTCATTACGGATGGTTTGCTTAATTTTTTCACCTAAGGCTTCATCATCAATGGGTTGATTATTTTGAGTCATTAGATAAAAAGTATCCTCAACCCGTTCACCTAGGGTTGATATCTTGGCATTGTAGAGAACGAGATCAAAGCGCGAGAAGATATTAGCTATATGAGCCAATAACCCCGGTCTATCAGGTGTTATTACTTGCAATACACTGGTATCCGTTTCGCTGTCATTTCTCAGTGTTACCTTTGTTTTCATAGTAAAGTTTTTTAACTGCCTTGAGGTGCGGCGAGAAACATTGAGATTTATTTTTTCTGGCGATTTTATGGCGGCAGTTAGATTATCAATAATATTCTTGCAGAGTTTTTTATTATTACCCACGGGAAGGTCTTTATCATCTAGCACATAAAACACATCGAAGGTACGGTTATCACTGGTAGTTTGTAGCCTCGCATCTTGGATGGATAGTCCTAATCTGTCCAATACAGCAGCAATCATGGCAAATAAATTTTTAGTACTTTTGGTATGTAAAAAGATCTGTGTAGCCACAGGAATTTCAACGCCTACGTCACGAATTTGAATAATGGGTTGATTGTCGACGCCATCAATAATGCCTTTAGTGAAAAAAGCAATATCTTCAGCCCGCTCACGCAAAAAGAACTGATCATCGACATCGCCCCAAACCTTGATTGCCTGTTTTTTATCAATAGAATGCTGATGGAGTATTTTTAATACGGAACTTTTTGCGTCATTAACCCAAGCATCCCTATTTGTCGGTTGATCCAGACCTGATTGAAGTACCTGCTTTGTCTCAAAGTATAGGTTACTCATAAGAGCGCCTTTCCACTCGGTCCAAAGTCTCGGGTTGGTAGCATTGATATCAGCAACAGTTAATACCCAGAGGTGATCTAGATGTCTTTGGTCGCCAACATGCTTAGCAAATTTGTAAATTACATCTGGATCAGAAGTATCTTCTCGCTGGGAGATAGTCGACATCAAAAGATGATTTTCAATTAACCACTGCAGTAGTGAGATTTCCTGTGTCTGAAGCCCGTGACGCTCACCAAACTCAGCTACATCAACCGCGCCCAAAATAGAATGATCGCCACCACGACCCTTAGCTATATCATGATAAAGAGCAGCAATAATAATAAGCTCAGGTTTGGGTAAGTTATTATATATATGGGCAGACACCGGAAACTTCGCAGCCTGTTTTGGCTGAACGAGACGGCGAATATTAGTAATTAATTCTAGAGTATGGACATCCACTGGATAGATGTGGAATAAGTCATGCTGTGTTTGCCCAACAATTTTACCAAATTCCGGTAGATAACTTCCGAGAATGCCATAGCGATTCATAAGTTTTAAATGAGTAGACAGCTTGAAGGGTGAACGCAAAAACCGCATAAATAGTTCACGATTAACCGGATCTTCTCTAAATCCTTTATTGATTAGTTTTCTGTGTAAGCGCAGCTTGCGTATTGCTGAGGCTCGAATGCCTTTTAAGCTTTCAGTTTCACCGAGAATAACAAACAACTCCAAAAGGGCAGAGGGATGCTTGGTAAATAAATCATCATCTATGGTATCTAGATAATCATCTTTTATAACAAACCGCTCATTAACCTGTTTTATCACCTTTATTTTGTTTTTACGGTAAATAGCTTCATCTAAATATTGCTGAAGTACATCGGTAAGCTCTCTTATAGATAGAACTGTCTGATAATAACGTTGCATAAATTTTTCAACGGCTAGCTTATCCTTGCTATCGGAATAGCCGAGCATGGCGGCTAGTTTACGTTGATGATCAAATAGAAGGCGTTCTTCTGGGCGCTCGGCCAAATAGTGAAGTCCATATCTTACTTTCCAGAGAAACTCTTCATCTTTGCGAAGCGTTAAATATTCTTCTTCCAACAGAAACCCTTGGTAAACTAATTGGGAGCGTCGGTGAAGGTCAAAGTGACGTTTCGCAGTCCAATTAATTAGGTGGATATCCCTAAGTCCACCCGGGGCCTCTTTTAGATTGGGCTCTAGGTTATATTCAGTATCCTGATGCTTGTGGTGGCGAGCAATCTGCTCATCAATTTTACCCTTATAAAATTTGGCTGAACGCCATATTTTTTTTTCCCCGGTTTTCTTGAGCATCAGTTGTAAAAGGTCGCTATTTCCACAAACTAAGCGCGTTTCCATAAGATTGGTAGCCACTGATATATCAGATTTTGCCTCATCAATACATTGGGAAATAGAGCGAACACTATGACCAATTTTAAGCTGTATATCCCAAAGAAATGTGATGAACATTTCAATCCGCTCTCGATATTTTTTAGAAAAGTCTTTGCGCATTAAAATTAGAAGATCAATATCAGAGTGGGGGTGTAATTCACCTCGCCCATAGCCACCCACAGCAACTAGGCTAACATTTTCGTCCCAGTCGTATTGATGCCAGGCATACCACAAAAGAACATCGGCAAATTGGGATGCCTCATTAACGAGAGCCCGAGCATCTTCACCCTCTAAAAAACGGTTATCAAAGTGATTTTTAGCGGCGCTCAAAGCATCTCTGAAAACATTGATGGGGTTTTGAGATTCAAGGTCGGTAACAAAACGCTTTTGATCAAAAAAGATGGGTGCCCGATTAGTCGGTTGCAACGGCTGGTCAGAGGTAATACTTGGCATAAAAGATCACTATAGCTACGCAGTTGAATGAATTAAATTAAAGTGATCGCAAAGACTAAAAAATTTCTTCTTGTCTTGCGGTAAAGACTTCAACACCATTTTCGGTCACAAGCATGGTGTGTTCCCATTGAGAGGAGAGGCGTCCATCTTTTGTTTCAACCGTCCAACCATCTCTTTTAAGCTTGGTTTGATATCGACCGGCATTGACCATAGGCTCAATGGTAAAGGTCATGCCTTCTTTTAGTTCTAATCCAGTGCCTGGTTTGCCGTAATGAAGAATTTGCGGCTCCTGATGAAATTCATCGCCTATCCCATGACCACAATAATCACGTACAACGGAGTAATAGTTAGCCTCTGCATGAGTTTGGATAGCATGGCCAATGTCGCCAAGTCTCACGCCAGGTTTAACCATTTTGATTCCCTTGTATAAACATTCTTGGGATACTTTGATAAGTTTTTTTGCATGTTCAGGGGCATCGCCGACAATATACATCTTGCTGGTATCTCCATACCAACCCTCTTTAATAACGGTAACATCAATATTGACAATATCGCCTTTCTTTAATATTTTTTTCTCAGAAGGTATGCCATGACACACAACCTGATTAACAGAAGTGCATATTGATTTAGGGAAACCCCTGTAGCCTAAACAGGCAGGAATGGCCTTTTGTTTCTGAACTATATGATCGTGGCAGATACGGTCTAAATCTTCAGTAGACACTCCCGGCACCACATACTCACCAATTAGCTCAAGCACTTCAGCTGCGAGCTTTCCCGCAACACGCATTTTGGCAATTTGCTCTGGGGTTCTAAGATTTATAGACATTATAATTCTCTATTATTGGATGATGACTATTGTAACCAATCTAGAAGCAATTGCGGGAGTCAATATTCAAAAATAATCTATTGGAAAGAGCTAAAAAAACAAGATTACTGTTTTTTTATAAAAGATGGCCCGGAAAACCGCAAATTTAGTGCTTTTTTCTTTATATAAAAAAGCGTTTATGGTATAAAGCGCGCCGGTATGCAATTAGCGTATTGAATAAACTAAATTAATGATACATAACGACACACACATGTCGACACAATAGCCTGGGTGCCTTGCAGCAATTTTGCCAAAGGGTTGGTTATTGGGATATGTGGAGGCCTAACCCCTAAAAGGAAAATATTATGTCTAAAGTTAGCATGCGAGATATGTTAGAAGCAGGTGTCCATTTTGGCCACCAAACCCGTTTTTGGAATCCAAAGATGAGCCAGTTTATATTTGGTTCACGCAATAAAGTTCACGTTATTAATCTTGAAAATACTGTACCTGCTTTTAACGAAGCATTAGAAGTACTTCGTGTTGAAGCTGCAAAAGGTAACCAGGTCCTTTTTGTTGGCACCAAGCGTGCAGCGAACAAGATTATTAAAGAGCAAGCAGAGCGTTGCGGAATGCCCTATGTTAGTCATCGCTGGTTGGGTGGAATGCTAACAAACTACAAAACTATCAGAGCATCAATTCGTCGCTTTCGCGATCTTGAAACTCAGCAGAATGATGGAACGTTTGACAAAATCACCAAAAAAGAAGTCTTGATGCGCACTCGCATGAAAGACAAATTAGAGAATTCAATTGGCGGTATCAAGGACATGAACGGTTTGCCCGATATATTGTTCGTGGTAGATGTTGATCATGAGCGTATTGCTATTAACGAAGCGAATAAATTAGGTATTCGTGTTGTCGGTATTGTTGATACAAACAGTGATCCAGACGGCGTTGATCATATTATTCCTGGTAATGATGATTCAATACGAGCAATTAGGTTATATGCTGCTTCAGTTGCTGACAGTATCTTAGAAGGTAAGGCGCAGGCTGCATCTGTAACAAGTAAAGATGAATTTGTTGAAGTTGACGAAAAATCAACTGCAAAGACTGCTACGGAAGTTGCTGTAGAGCCTACTGCGGAAGTTGCTGCAGAGCCTACTGCTGAAGTTGCTGCAGCGCCTGCCGCTGAAGTTGTTGCAGAGCCTACTGCTAAAGTTGCTGCAGAGCCTACTGCTAAAGTTGCTGCAGAGCCTGCTGCTGATGCTACGGCTAAAAAAGCACTGGCTAAGAAGCCAGCGGCTAAAAAAGCACCAGCTAAAAAGCCAGCGGCTAA
>DKNZ01000082.1:0-2196 GCA_002469845.1 Cellvibrionales bacterium UBA7375
GGGAGATGTAGCATTAACCGATAAATTCACAGACGTTGGTTTGAAGCCTGTCGAATGGGAAATATAAACCTTAGTATTGTCGCTATATTCATGAGTTAAACGAAGTGTATGGGTTAAATCGTCTGAATCAAAATCTCTTCCACTTTCAGGATATGGCGTGAAAGGAGGGAAAAATTTAAATGCATTTAAATCTTGAGATAATAATTCCCATGGTTGCGCTGCAAAGACATCTTCAACAATAACATCAGCTTTTACATGTTTTTCATCTTTGGTTTTATTCAAGCCAACACTAGCTGTCCAATCATCTGCAACTGGGAATTCCACATTGGCAAACAAGGAAAGTGTTTTGGTTGTCATATCGAAGTTTTCTTGAGTTGAGCCGCCAGCGTCATCCCCTGTACCACTTAAGAAAAAGTCGTCTGCATTTAGTGACATGGTTCCCATTTGTGGAGTTATACCTGCGCTTTGAGCTGCGCCTACAAGGATTCCAGCCTGTCCAAAGCGTGCAAGCAGATCAAGGTAGTCTCTTGTCATTCCCAAATCATTAACTGGAGCTACGCCATATAAAAGAGCTGCACCGTCAAGTGTCGTGCCTGCTAACGATTCAAGTAATATATTGGCATATGACTTGATCCCCTCACCATATAAAACTGTTCGTGCACTTTTAGTATCTTCTTCAGAATAAAAGGCACCCACAGACCACTGAACCTCAGAGTCATCATTAGATGAAAGTCTTAATTCTTGAGTAAAGGTATCAAAATCATAATTGAGTTTGTTTTCTCTTAGCAATAGTGCCCCCGAAAAATCAGGATCAAAATTTGCAGCCATATCGGTTGCTCTGTCTGAAGTAATGGAGGTTAGTTTTGCAAAGCCTAGATCGTAGTCCATATGAATGGAATAGCCTTCATTCTCTAATCTATTGTAAGGGCTATCGTCAGCATTCATAAAAATTTGGTAATCCCAAGGAGACGCATCCGCAGCTAGAACATTCCCGCCAGCAAGTGCATTACTTGCTTGAGTGGCTGGACCTTGACGAAGTGGACCAGTGACACAGCATGCCTCGTCAATCTCATCATTGTCAGCAATTAATCGTATTGAAAGATCATCTGAAACATCCCATGCTAGTTGTGCTCTAAATGCAGATCGATCACGATTATTGAGAGGGCTATTATCCATTAGGTTTACGCCATAGCCATCATTCTCATTTGAGCTAGCAGATACTCGATAAGAAAGATTGTCAGCCAATGGGCCTGTAACAGTTCCCTTAACGATCTGGGTGCCATAATTACCAACAGTGGTTTCAATCAATCCACCAAATTCACCCTCGGGCGCTTTTGTGGTAATGCTAATAACACCAGCAGAGGCGTTTTTACCAAATAGTGTAGACTGTGGGCCGCTTAAAACCTCTACACGCTCAAGGTTAGGTAAATCAGCCAGTGATGAAGATGAACGAGATCTTGGCACGCCGTCGATAAGAACTAATACAGCAGGCTCGATGCCAGGGTTATTAGCACCGTTACCAAAGCCACGAATTGCAAAGTTGGTTTGAGCGGAGCTTTGAAGCTGGCTAACACGAAGTGATGGAACCGCTGTTTGCAAATCGATTAGATCGACGATACTAGATTTTTGTATAGTTTCTTGACTAGTTACCGACACGGTAAGTGGTACATCTTGAAGAGACTGGGCTCTTTTAGTCGCTGTAACTGTAATTTCTTCTATTTCCGCAATGGCAGATCCAGCTGCTAAAAAGGCTGAAACTGCGAGCGAAACGTAGGTACTTTTTTTGTTAAAACGTTTCATAATCTTCCCCTATTAATTTAGTGTAAAATTTCCCTTAACTGCTTATCCATTTTGCTTTTCTTCCTTCCTTCCTTGACTAAATAGTTATTATTTTTTTCAATTTAATTTTTAAAATCTTGGATCATTTTGCCATAGATTTTTTATAACTAACTTAAAGTATCACAAACTTTATCGGATTGCATGTTATGTATGGACCTTTTGTTGTTAGATGTTTAGCCATAAAAGGGGTCATTTTAGCCTGATTAACAAGATTAAAAGTATAGCTTTAGTATCAGTTATGACAAAAGTAGATTTTACTGGGCAATAAAAAAGGCCACTTCTTTCGAAGTAGCCTTTAATATTTATTGGCGGACCGGACGGGACTCGAACCCGCGACCTCCGGCGTGACAGGCCGGC
>DKNZ01000082.1:2513-8780 GCA_002469845.1 Cellvibrionales bacterium UBA7375
CGCGACCTCCGGCGTGACAGGCCGGCATTCTAACCAGCTGAACTACCGGTCCTTAATAACCTTTTCTTTCTTGGTGGGTGGTACAGGGATTGAACCTGTGACCCTCGCCTTGTAAGGGCGATGCTCTACCAGCTGAGCTAACCACCCTCAGGAAAGAGTGGGGCATTCTACCTAACTGGCACTGGCTGTCAAACATTTTCTGATGCTATATACATATCTTGTTTATCAACCTAATATAGCGACCTTATTTATCAGCTGCAATGTTATTAATGATGCCGATATATAAGACTTTTAAAGAAACCTGCACCAGCGGTTGTATTTATTGTGGAGACTCATCTAGTTTTCATTTTTTTAATAACCCATAAAGACTAAATTTATGTCCATAGAAATTGGAAAATTCAACAATCTTCAGGTCGTTAAAATTGCTGACCATGGGGTTTATGTGGATGGCGGTGAAGAGGGTACTATATTGTTACCCAATCGCTACGTGCCTGAGGGTCTGGATATTGATGATTGGGTAGAAGTTTTCTTGTATTTTGATTCAGATGATCTTTTGATTGCGACGACCGAAACACCAAAGGCTACAGTCAACAGCGTAGAGTTGTTAAAAGTAATTGATACCAATCGGGTGGGGGCCTTTCTAGATTGGGGCTTACCAAAAGATTTATTAGTGCCCTTTAGTGAACAGCAACATCCAATGAAAGAGGGTGAGTCTTATATGGTCTATGTGTTGCATGATCATGAAACTGACCGTATTTTGGCTTCTTCAAAGCTTAACAGATATTTTGAAGAGGAGTCGCAAACACTGGAGCCTCGTCAAGCAGTAGATTTAAGAATTTTTGATAAAACCGAGCTCGGCTACAAAGCGCTTATTAACAATGAATACCTGGGGCTGATTTTCCATGTTGACGCATTTCGTCCTCTTAAAATTGGTGAGCGCTTACCTGGATTTATTAAGGCAATTCGAGAAGACGGCAAAATAGATTTAATTATATCTCAGCACTCTTCAGGCGGTGATAGTAGTCTTGAGGATCAAATTATGGCGCTTTTGAAAGCCTCTGGTGGTGAGTCTAGCCTTACCGATAAAAGTGACCCCGATCTTATCTATCGTCAATTTAAAGTGTCCAAGAAAAAATACAAAAATGCGTTGGGTGCGCTGTATAAGCGAAAACTAATTGTTATTACGCGTGAAAAAATTTCTTTGGTAAAAGTCCAAAAAACAAGTTCCATCTGGGGTTAAGACCATCTAAACTTGGTTTATCTAAAGCTTTTTCTGGTGCGGAGAATGATCTTGGGTCGGTTATTAATTTTCAGTTGCATTATTTTTATTGCGGGTTGTTCAACTTATCAACCTAAAAAAGTCGATGACCTCTGTTCGATTTTTTATGGTGAAACTGATTGGTACAAGAGTGCTAAAAAATCAGAAAAGCGCTGGGGTACACCGATTCATGTCACTATGGCAATTATGAAGCAAGAATCGACTTTTAGGGCAAAGGTTCGACCAAAACGCCCCACATTCTTTTTTATTCCCCTTCCCAGAAAATCCTCTGCTTATGGTTATGCTCAGGCACAAAATCCAGCTTGGAATGATTACCGCAAAGATACGGGGAATTGGAGTCATGATCGTGATGACTTTGGTGATGCCATTAACTTTATTGGTTGGTATACCAATAAGAGTAGTAAGCGGTTAGGAATTTCAAAGTGGGATGCCTACAAACAGTATTTGGCTTATCACGAGGGTTGGGGTGGTTACTCTAGAGGCAGTTTTAAGAAAAAACCTAACCTAATTAAGGTGGCTGCCAAGGTGAAGCGTCAGACAGAAATGTATGGTGCTCAGCTTAAGGGTTGTAGAGATAAGTTGGATCAGGCGACTAAGGGATGGTTTTGGTAGCCGTTAGTGCACCGGTCCAGATTATTCGCGGCTATGCCGCTCACCCCGTTGGGGTCGCCGACGCTTTGCCTTGGCGATGTCTCGCGCTTGGCGCTCGGCTCGAACTAGGGGTTCGATCCTAATCTCCAGATGAACATACAAAAAACCCCAGCCTATGGCTGAGGGTTTGTTGTATGGTGCACCCGGAGGGATTCGAACCCCCGACCAAGTGGTTCGAAGCCACCTACTCTATCCAGCTGAGCTACGGGTGCTGGAAGTTGTTTATAAAGTGTAACTTATATTAGCGTTCGAGGTATTTGATTTTGCCTTCGACACCATCCCATTCTGCGGCATCAGCTGCAGGGGCTTTTTGCTCAGAGATATTGGGCCATACATCGGCGAGTTCTTCGTTTATTTGCAGGAACGCTTCTTGACCTTCGGGTATTTCATCTTCGGCGAAAATTGCTTCTGCAGGACACTCTGGTTCGCACAGCGCGCAATCAATACATTCGTCTGGGTGAATAACGAGAAAGTTTGGGCCTTCGTAAAAACAGTCTACTGGGCACACTTCAACGCAATCTGTGTATTTGCATTTAATGCAATTTTCACCAACGATAAAGGTCATGGTTTCAAATCTCTTGAAATAGCAGTCAATTTAGGCGCGGCATTATAGCAGTTAGTCAGCATCTGTGAACTTAAACTTTGATAATATTTATTGGCTACTTGTCGCTGTTAGTCAATTGCTACGGTTAGTAGCGCGCTTTAGTTTATAAAGTGTATCTAATGCATCTTTAGGTGATAGCTCATCGGGTTGGATATCTTTCATCATTATATCTAGCTCTGAGGGCTTAGTTGATGCAAAAAGATCTGTCTGTGGTGTGCTAGGTTTATGTTGCTGTTTTGCGTCTGCCGCAAGATTTTTTTGCTCAAGCCGCTGAAGTTCAACTTTTGCTAGTTTGACTACCTCTTGAGGAATTCCTGCAAGTTTGGCTACTTGTAGGCCATAACTTTGGTTAGCGGGACCCTCTTGAACTGAATGTAAAAATACAATGCTATCCTTATGCTCGGTTGCATCTAAATGAACATTTATTGTTCCATCGACTGTCCCAGGTAAGCTGGTAAGCTCAAAATAGTGCGTGGCAAATAGGGTGAAGGATTTTACTTTTTCTGCTAAGTGATAGCCGCAGGCCCAAGCCAGAGAAAGTCCATCAAAGGTGCTTGTGCCACGTCCTATTTCATCCATAAGAACTAGACTGTTTTCCGTGGCATTATGAAGAATATTGGCGGTTTCCATCATTTCTACCATAAACGTAGAGCGTCCACCGGCTAAATCATCGGATGAGCCTATACGGGTAAAGATACGATCCACTAGTCCAATTTTTGCTGAATCAGCTGGCACAAAACTCCCAATCTGAGCCATTAAAACTATTAAGGCCGCCTGTCTCATATAGGTTGATTTACCGCCCATATTAGGGCCGGTAATAATTAGCATTTTACGATCGGAATTCATCTGTAGGTCATTGGCAACAAAAGGCTCTAATAGAACCTTTTCTACCACTGGATGGCGTCCACCTTGAATATCTATACCTGGCTGTTCAGTTAATTCGGGCTGACAGAAATTTAAGCTGTGCGCGCGCTCTGCCAGTGTGGCTAAAAGATCGATTTCGGAAATGGCCGAAGCACAATTTTGTAGGCACTGCAGGTCTTGGTTTAATCTCTCTAAAAGTTCGGTATAGAGTTGCTTTTCTCTACTAAGGGCGCGGCTTTTGGCGCTTAGGGCCTTGTCTTCAAACTCTTTTAACTCAGGCGTTATGAACCGCTCAGCATTTTTTAATGTTTGACGGCGAATATATTCCACCGGTGCTTTATCACTTTGACCGCGGGAAATTTCAATATAGTAACCATGCACTCGGTTGTAGCCTACTTTTAGATTTGAAATACCGGTTGCTTGTTTTTCACGCTCTTCCATCGCCAGTAAAAACTCACCGGCATTGGTATTAAGTGCACGAAGTTCGTCTAATTCTGCGTCATAACCATCGGCAATAACACCGCCTTCACGAATAACCATAGGAGGGTTTTCGATAATTGCTTGTTCTAATAGTTCAACTAAATGGGGTAATGGTTTTGCAGCATCGAGTAAGTTCTGAAGATGTTGCAGTTCAATCCCTTTGAGTGCTGATTTTATTTGCGGCAATACAGCGATTGAACAAAGTAGACGGGTTAAATCTCGTGGACGCGCCGAATGCAGTGCAACTCGAGTGAGAATGCGCTCCATATCACCTACCTGTTTTAGATGGCCATTTAAATCTTCGTACAGATAATTATTTTGCAGTTTGGCAATACTTTTTTGTCTTGCTACAAGTTCAGTAATTTGCCTTAGTGGACGATTGAGCCAGCGACGAAGCAAACGACTAGCCATGCTAGTAGCCGTGTTATTAAGTACATCAAAGAGTGTATTCTCCTGCCCGCCATTTAGATTAGTATCTAGCTCAAGATTGCGTCTACTAGCGGCATCTAATGCCACTCCATCTTCGCTATTTTCGACGCTGATGCTATGAATGTGCGGAAGATTGCCACGCTGCGTATCTTTGGCATATTGAAGAAGACAGCCGCCAGCGCAAATGGCAAGAGGAAGATCACTACAACCAAAGGCATTTAAGTCTTTTGTGCCCAGTTGCTGATTAAGTATTCGATTGGCGGCATCATGATCAAACAACCAGGGCGCCTGATTTCGCAATCCAGTTCGATTTTCTAGCCAATCTAAGCGGGGAAAATCCTCTGAAATTAGAATTTCTACTGGGTTAAGTCTTTGAAGTTCGCTATGGAGTGCCTCTTCATGGGAAGCTTGCAAAAGTTGAAAACGGCCACTACTCATATCAAGGGTTGCGATTCCGTATTGCCCCTTGGATAAATGGATAGCCGCTAAAAGATTATCAGATCGATCATCGAGCAGAGCTTCATCGCTGAGTGTGCCCGGCGTAAGCACCCTTACAACGGCTCGCTCTATAGGCCCTTTACTCGTAGCTGGATCACCAATTTGTTCACAAATTGCCACGGACACACCCTGGTTAACCAGCTTGGCAAAGTAGTTTTCTGCCGCATGAAATGGAACACCACACATTGGAATGGGATTGCCATTAGTCTTGCCGCGAGCAGTTAGAGTGACATCTAGTAGTTGGCTGGCTTGTTTAGCATCATCAAAAAACAATTCATAAAAATCGCCCATACGATAAAACACCAAATCATTGGGGTGTTCGGCCTTAATGCTAAGATATTGTTGCATCATCGGGGTATGAGTTTGATTTTCGGGCTTGCTGCTCATTGATTAAAGTTTCTTATGCTGAGTCGGTAGTTCGTTTGTAAGGAGAGTTTAGTACAGACTGAGGGTCTAAGACCATTCAAATTAGACCAAACGAATTATTTTCTTTAAAAATAACCATTTGGCTAAAGCATTTCTTGAAAGTTTAGGTAAACTATAGGGTAAAAAAGAGGAAATATTTTTGTCAGCATTTGCCAGTAACCAATCGATCACATCTATCGCCGATCGGGTGGGCAATCAGTTGCTCCAAAAGAAAGCAAAAATAACCACAGCAGAGTCTTGTACCGGTGGCGGTATAGCTGAAGCTATTACCGCAACAGCTGGAAGTTCACAATGGTTTGAGTATGGCTATATCACTTACGCTAATAGAGCGAAAAAACAGCTTCTTAATGTATCTCAAAAAACATTAGACGCCTACGGCGCGGTTAGTGAGCAGGTTGTCGAACAGATGGCTGTGGGTGCAATTCATTCATCAGGTGCGAATTACGCAATAGCCGTTAGCGGTATAGCTGGACCCGATGGTGGTTCAGCGGAAAAACCTGTTGGAACCGTTTGGGTATGCTGGATAACCCCTGAAACAACCAGAGTCGAGCAATACCAGTTGCAGGGAGACCGTCAGGCAGTCAGAGAACAGGTAATTAAAATTTCTTTGCAAGAACTCTTGCATCAACTAAACTGATAGTATACTGTACGAACATACAGTATTAATACTGAGTGGAAAAAACCACAGCTAAAACAGTTAAATCAGTCGAACAAACAGTTAATGAGGAAAAGATAATGGATGCAAATAAAGAAAAGGCACTCGAAGCAGCTTTAGGTCAAATTGAAAGACAATTTGGTAAGGGCACTGTTATGCGTATGGGTGAAGATGAACGTGAAGCAGTACCATCCATATCGACTGGATCCCTTGGTTTAGATATAGCCCTAGGCATTGGCGGCCTCCCAAAAGGCCGTGTGGTTGAAATTTATGGCCCAGAGTCATCGGGTAAAACTACATTAACCCTTCAGGTTATTGCGGAAGCACAAAAAGCTGGCGGTACCTGTGCATTTGTCGATGCAGAGCATGCATTAGATCCAG
>DKNZ01000082.1:9112-9302 GCA_002469845.1 Cellvibrionales bacterium UBA7375
TTATGCAGAAAAATTAGGCGTTAAAGTTGACGACCTTTTAGTTTCACAACCGGATACAGGTGAGCAAGCATTGGAAGTAACGGATATGTTGGTTAGGTCTGGTGCCTGTGATGTTCTTGTTGTCGACTCTGTTGCTGCCTTGACACCTCGCGCAGAAATAGAGGGTGAAATGGGCGATCACCATGTAGGC
>DKNZ01000061.1:0-6748 GCA_002469845.1 Cellvibrionales bacterium UBA7375
AGGTATCTCGGTATCTCGTGTAGGGGGTGCAGCTCAAACTAAGATTATTAAAAAGCTATCAGGTGGTATTCGTAACGCCTTGGCACAGTATCGTGAACTAGCGGCATTCTCGCAGTTTGCCTCTGACCTAGATGATGCGACTAAAGCACAGCTAGATCATGGTGAGCGCGTAACCGAGCTAATGAAGCAGAAGCAGTATTCGCCTCTTAGTGTTGCCGAAATGGGTGTAGTGATCTTTGCCGCGGAAAAAGGCTACCTAAAAGACGTAGAAGTCAGCAAGGTCGGTGACTTTGAAGGCGCCCTACTGTCTTATATGAAAGCTGAACACGGTGATCTAATTGATCAAATCAATGAGTCTGGGGATTACAACGACGATATTGCAGCGAGCTTCAAGGCTGCACTAGACAAGTTTGTATCCACCCAGACCTGGTAAGCACTGTCAAACAGGCATAGAACATGGCGATTGGAACAGAAGTAAAAACCAAAATTGCTAGTATTAGTAGTACGCAAAAAATCACCAGTGCAATGGAGATGGTTGCGGCTAGTAAGATGCGAAGAGCCCAAGACCGTATGGCGGTAGGTAAACCCTATGCCCAGCATATTCGTGGTGTGATTGGTCATATTGCTAACTCGGCGTCTGAATACAGGCACCAATATATGGATCAGCGTGAAGTAAAGCGCGTTGCCTATATTGTTATATCAACAGATCGCGGTCTTTGTGGCGGCTTAAATATAAACCTATTTAAGACAGCTATTAAATCCATGCAAAGCTGGACAGACCAAGATGTTGAAGTTGATATCTGTGTGGTTGGTAACAAAGCGGCCGGCTTTTTTGGTACGGTTGGTGGCAACATTGTTGCAGCAGTAAAAGATTTAGGTGACGAGCCCGATATCAAAGATCTCATTGGCGGCGTTAAGGTTATGTTAGATGCCTTTGATGAAGGACGCATCGATAAGCTATTTGTGGTGAGCAACGAATTTGTTAATACCATGACGCAAAAACCAACGGTAGAACAATTATTACCACTGGAGCCAAGCCAAGATGACCAGCTAGGCCACCATTGGGACTATATCTATGAGCCAGATGCTCAAGAGCTATTAGATGGCTTGTTGCTTCGCTATGTTGAATCTCAAGTTTACCAAGGCGTTGTTGAAAACAAAGCCTGTGAGCAAGCAGCAAGAATGCTTGCAATGAAAAACGCCACCGAAAATGCTGGCGAGTTGATCGACGAATTGCAATTACTCTATAACAAAGCCCGTCAGGCAGCGATTACCCAAGAGCTGTCAGAAATTGTAAGCGGCGCGGCAGCAGTATAGAGACAAACGAACTTTAAAGGTTGAGTTAAGAGGAACCGGAAATGAGTAGTGGAAAAATCGTACAAATTATTGGTGCTGTGATTGATGTGGAATTCCCACGAGATCAAGTGCCCAGCGTGTATGACGCTCTAGTAGTTGATGGCAAGGGCCTGACACTCGAAGTGCAGCAACAATTAGGTGATGGTGTAGTGCGAACCATCGCTATGGGCTCCTCCGAAGGCATTAGCCGTGGTCTGAGTGTTGAAAACACCAAGGCACCTATCTCCGTGCCGGTAGGAACTGAAACCCTAGGTCGTATTATGGACGTACTGGGCAACCCCATTGATGAGTGTGGTCCCATTGGTGAAAAAGAGCGTTCAGCGATTCACCGCAAGCCGCCGTCCTATGACGAGCTAGCCGCATCTGACGATCTACTTGAAACAGGCATTAAAGTAATCGACCTAGTCTGCCCATTCGCTAAGGGTGGTAAGGTTGGTCTATTCGGTGGTGCCGGTGTTGGTAAAACCGTAAATATGATGGAATTGATTAACAACATTGCAACTGAGCACTCAGGTTTATCAGTATTTGCCGGTGTTGGTGAGCGTACTCGTGAAGGTAACGATTTTTACTACGAGATGCAGGAGTCAGGCGTTGTAAATGTTGAGACCCCAAGCGACTCAAAAGTAGCCATGGTATACGGTCAGATGAATGAGCCGCCAGGAAACAGACTGCGTGTAGCACTGACTGGTTTGACTATGGCAGAAAAATTCCGTGATCAAGGTAAAGACGTACTTTTATTCGTAGATAATATCTACCGATACACCCTAGCGGGTACAGAAGTATCAGCACTTCTAGGTCGTATGCCATCAGCGGTAGGTTATCAGCCTACACTGGCTGAAGAGATGGGCGTACTACAGGAGCGTATTACCTCGACTAAGACTGGTTCTATTACTTCGGTACAGGCCGTTTATGTACCTGCGGATGATTTGACCGATCCATCGCCAGCAACTACTTTTGCGCACTTGGATTCGACCGTAGTACTAAGTCGAGATATCGCCTCTAAAGGTATCTACCCAGCGGTAGACCCACTAGATTCAACCTCTCGTCAGCTCGATCCGCTAATTATTGGACAAGAGCACTATGAAGTTGCCCGTGGTGTACAAACAGTACTTCAGCGCTACAAAGAGCTAAAAGATATTATTGCAATTCTAGGTATGGACGAGCTTTCTGAAGAAGACAAGCTAGTGGTATCGCGCGCACGTAAAATTGAGCGATTCTTATCACAACCATTCCACGTTGCTGAAGTATTTACAGGTGCCCCCGGTAAATATGTATCACTAAAAGATACTATTGCTGGCTTCCAAGGTATTCTTAATGGCGACTATGATGATCTGCCAGAGCAAGCGTTCTATATGGTAGGTTCGATAGACGAAGCTGCAGAAAAAGCCAAATCGCTTTAATTGGTTAAAAGGTAATTAGCATGGCGACAACAGTTCAATGCAATATCGTTAGTGCGGATGAGTCTCTATTCTCAGGTGCCGTAGAAATGGTAGTTGCCACTGGCTCATTGGGCGAGTTAGGTATTAACGCTGGTCATGCACCGTTGTTAAGTGATCTAAAGCCGGGCCCAGTTCGAGTGATTAAGTCAGCCGGTGAAGAGGAAATTTTCTTCCTTTCTGGTGGCTACTTAGAGGTCCAGCCCAATGCCATCTCATTACTGGCCGACACTGCTGTGCGCGCCAACGATATTGACGAAGCTGCCGCAGCACAGGCGCTTAAAGATGCAGAACATGCCATTGCCAATCAAACCGGAGAGATAGAATACTCAAAAGCCGCCGCAATGTTAGCTGAGGCAACTGCACAGTTACATACTGTAAGAGCCCTGCGCAAAAAACTCGGTGGATAAGTGACATTGAGCAACAAAAAAGGGCGGCATAAATAGCTGCCCTTTTTTATGCCAGTTAAAATTATGCAGAGCAACAGGTATACTTAATTTTAAAGCTCATGGAACGACCATGGAAAAAGGTAGTCAAACAACGCATGCAAACAACTGATATTATTATTTTAGCTGCCGGTAAAGGCACCCGTATGCAGTCCCGCCTACCTAAGGTGTTGCATAAAATAGCGGGTCAGCCATTGCTTAGCCATGTGCTAACAGCGGCTAAAACAGTCAATGACGCAAAATCTATTGTGGTTACAGGCTTTGGTGGCGATCAAGTTGAAAACACTATTGGCAAACAAGCCGATGCATTTGTAACCCAGCCAGATCAGTTGGGTACTGGTCATGCTGTGCAGTGTGCCCTACCCCATATTCGAGAAAACTCAAAAGTATTGATTTTATATGGTGATGTACCATTAATAGCGCCACAAACGATTAGCAAAATGCTAGATACTGTGACCGATAATCAAATGGGGCTTTTAACCGTCACCCTAGACAACCCAAGCGGTTATGGGCGTATTATTCGCGACACAGACAACAACATTGCGGCAATCGTTGAGCAAAAAGATGCCAGCCCAGAACAACTAAAGGTTAATGAAGTTAATACCGGCGTAATGGCGCTTACCAGCCAACAGCTAATGGGTTGGTTGTCCCAAATAGATAATAATAATGCTCAGGGTGAATATTACCTTACGGATTTAATCGCCATAGCAACCAGCGATTCAGTTAAAGTTAAGAGCATAGAACCCCAATCTGCAACTGAGGTAGAAGGTGTGAATAATAGAGTACAACTAAGCCAACTAGAGCGAGCCCATCAGTGCCAAAAAGCGCAAAAACTTATGGAAAGCGGTACCAGCCTAGCCGACCCTGAGCGTTTCGATCAGCGCGGCGAACTCACCGTCGGCACCGATAACTTTATTGATATAAATTGCATATTTGAAGGCGAGGTAAAGCTTGGCTCAAATGTGCATATAGGGCCTAACTGCCAGATTATTCATAGCACTATTGGTGATGGCGTGGAAATCAAAGCCAATACTATTATTGAAGATTCAGTGGTGGGCGATAACGCCATTCTCGGACCCTTTGCCCGCCTAAGACCGGGGACAGAACTAGCCGACAATACTAAAATTGGTAACTTTGTAGAAACCAAAAAAGCCAAAGTCGGTAAAGGCAGTAAAATTAACCACCTAAGCTATGTCGGTGATGCCGAATTGGGGGAAAGTGTGAATGTGGGCGCTGGAACTATCACCTGTAATTATGATGGCGCCAATAAATTTAACACCACTATAGGCGACAATAGCTTTGTCGGTTCCAATAGCACCTTAGTCGCTCCAGTAAAGGTTGCAGATAACAGCTTTGTCGGCGCCGGCAGTACCATCACCAAAGATACCGAACAAAACTCACTGGCCATATCCCGCGCCAAACAGCGTAATATAGAAGGCTGGAAGCGCCCTACTAAAGAAGATTAGACCGCTATTTTTTAGTCACTTCGAAGCGAAGACAGCCCCGCCTGCATTAGCTGTAAGTGCTCTTCAAGTTTAGGGCCTTTCTTTTGCGCTACGCCAATGGCCAGTACATCAATCATCACCAGATGGGCGATACGTGATGATAGTGGCGTGTAGATTTGTGTATCTTCGGTGGCATTTACCTCAATGGCAATACTCGCCTGCTGTGCCACCGGCGTGCCACTGGGGGCTAGTGCAATCACGATACCGCCGGACTGTTTTGCCAGTGCGATGGAATCTAATAATGTTTGGGTACGTCCTGACTGAGATATAGCAATCACCACATCATTGAGCTTTAATGAGCTAGCCGACATATTTTGCAAATGAGGATCAGAATAAGCCGCTGAGGTAATCTGTAGGCGAAAGAATTTATGCTGGGCATCAAAGGCGACCGCGGCAGATGAGCCAAAGCCATAAAATTCCACACGATTCGCCTTATAGATTGCGTCAACAGCGGCCTCGAGATTATGCAGCACCAAACTCTCGCGTACCTTTAGCAATGTATCTACGGTGGTATCAAAGACCTTATGGGTATATTCCCGGGTGGAGTCGCTCTCGGTAACCGCAATCTTGCCAAAACTGGGGCTTGAAGCCAGTTGCTGTGCAAGTGCCAGCTTAAAATCTTGAAACCCATCACAGCCAACCGCGCGACAAAAACGCACCACCGTAGGCTCGCTGACCTCAGCCTTTTTGGCCAGATCGACGATGCGCATATTAATAATGCTTAAAGGTTCTTTAAGCACTAAATCCGCTACTTTGCGCTCAGATTTACGCAACTTGGGCAGTGTATCGCTAATAGTTTGTGTAAGGTCGGCTGATTTCATCGCTGAATTTTTAATTGTTATTTGTAAAAAATTTACAAGAAATCACCGAAAATTGCTAGTTTTGTAGTAAAAAACCACTCCTGAATATTTATCTACAATAATAAACTGCAAAAATAAGCCTTAATTTGGGCAACAAAAACGCTATCTTAGTCATTTAATTGCTAAACTATGCCCATGGATGTCACCTCAGTTTTAGACCAGTTAAATTCCGCTCAAGAGCAGGCCGTCACTAGCGATAAAAAACATTTGCTGGTGTTGGCCGGTGCCGGCAGTGGTAAAACCCGAGTATTGGTTCACCGTATTGCCTGGAAGATTCAGGTGGATAATGTATCGCCCTACGGTATTTTGGCGGTGACCTTTACCAATAAAGCCGCTCGTGAGATGCGCGAGCGCATCGATAACCTATTGGGTATGTCATTGCGCGGTATGTGGGTGGGCACTTTTCACGGCTTGGCTCATCGTCTACTAAAAGCCCATTGGCGTGATGCTAAGTTGCCCGAAAACTTCCAAATTCTTGATTCTGATGACCAATTGCGATTGGTGAAGCGAGTGATGCGCGCTATGGATCTTGACGAACAGCGCTGGCCGCCGAAACAGGCCCAGTGGTGGATCAATGGTCAAAAAGATGAGGGCTTACGCGCGGCGCATATTCAAGAGACTGGCGACCCATTTATGGCCACCATGCTTAGAATCTATCGCCAATATGAACTGCTGTGTGAGCAATTGGGGGTGATCGATTTTGCAGAATTGCTATTGCGGGTTTTAGAGTTATGGCGCAATAACCCCGAAGTTTTGAACCACTACCAACAGCGTTTTGGCTATATTTTAGTGGATGAGTTTCAAGATACTAATGCGGTGCAATATGCATGGTTGCGGCTACTGGCGGGCAAAAGTAGTGATGTGACTGCAGTGGGCGATGATGATCAGTCTATTTATGGTTGGCGCGGGGCTAAGGTAGAAAATATTCTTAGTTTTGAGCGCGATTTTGCCGATACTGAAACCATTAAGCTTGAACAAAACTATCGTTCTACATCGAATATCCTAAAAGCTGCTAATGCGGTGATCGCCAAAAACACTGATCGTTTGGGTAAGAATTTATGGACTGAATCGGTTGAAGGCGAACCTATTGCCCTGTATGCGGCATTTAATGAGCACGATGAAGCACGTTATATAGCCGATCGTTT
>DKNZ01000061.1:7077-12427 GCA_002469845.1 Cellvibrionales bacterium UBA7375
GCGGACTGGATTGCCAATGGTAATCGCCGTGATGATTCAGCTATTTTGTATCGCTCTAATGCCCAGTCACGGGTGTTAGAGGCGGCACTATTACAGGCTGAGATTCCCTATCGTATTTATGGCGGTCAGCGGTTTTATGAGCGCTTTGAAATTAAAAATGCCCTGTGTTATTTGCGTATGATGCTTAATTGTCATGACGATGTTGCCTTTGAGCGGGTAGTCAACATACCGCCCAGGGGTATTGGTGATCGTACCCTAGAGCAAATCCGTGAGTTGAGTCGCGCCAGTGGTTGTTCGCTTTGGGAGGCTTCGAACACCATGGTGAATGAAAAACGTCTGACGGCCAGAGCGGCTAACTCGGTATCTGGCTTTATGGTATTGATCAATGAAATGAGTGGCCAGTTGGATGAGTTGCCCTTATCAGAACAGGCTGAAAATGCTATTCAGCACAGTGGTTTGGTGGATATGCACCGCCGCGAAAAAGGCGAGCGTGGGCAGGCGCGTGTGGAAAACCTTGAAGAGCTTGTGAATGCCTGTAAAAACTTTGAGGCGGAGGACAGCGATGCCCCTGTGTTGCCGCAGTTTTTAGATCAGGTCGCCTTAGATGCGGGTGATCGACAGGCGGAGCAAGATGAAGATGCGGTTCAATTAATGACCTTGCACAGCGCCAAAGGCTTGGAGTTCCCCATGGTCTTTTTGGCCGGTATGGAAGAGAATTTATTCCCGCACAAAATGTCGATTGATGAGCCGGGTCGGCTAGAAGAGGAGCGCCGACTGGCCTATGTGGGCATTACCCGTGCCATGCAAAAGCTGACTATGACTTTTGCTGAAACACGTTCCACTTATGGTACAGAGTCGTTTAATTCGGTATCGCGCTTTATTCGCGATATCCCCAAAGAGGTGGTTGAAGAGGTTAGACTGCATAATAGTATATCTCGCCCCACTACCTATGCCGCGCCACGCATTAGCGATGAGGGCAGTGATACAGGGTTTCAGCTAGGACAACAGGTGCGGCACAATGTGTATGGCGATGGCATTATTTTAAACTTTGAGGGCAATGGGCCGCGGGCGCGAGTGCATGTCGCATTTGATGATGTAGGGACTAAAATACTTATATTGGCATCGGCTAATTTAGCTGCCCTTTAACCGGCGGTAACAACAGAACATAAAGATTGAGGATTAGAATATGCGAATTTTATTATGGATGACACTGGTCCTGCTACTGACCAGTTGTGGTGATAAAGACAGCAATCAGGCGCAGGGCGATAATGCCTCGCAACAGCAGGTATATAAATGGAAGTTGGTGACTTCATGGCCGAAGAATTATCCGGGTTTGGGCACTGCGCCGGAAAACTTTGCTAAAAAAGTCGAGGCTATGAGTAATGGCCGCCTACAGATAAAAGTATTTGGTGCAGGGCAGTTAGTGCCAGCGCTACAGGTGTTTGATGCCGTATCTCAGGGTACGGCGCAAATGGGTCATAGTGGCGCGTATTTTTGGACTGGCAAAAATAAGGCAACGGCGTTCTTTACCTCTACGCCCTTTGGCTTAAATGCCCAAGAAATGAATGCTTGGTTGCACTACGGTGGTGGCCTCGAGTTATGGCGCGAACTTTATGCGCCGTTTAACTTGGTGCCCTTTGCCGGTGGCAATACTGGGGTTCAAATGGCGGGTTGGTTTAATCGAGAAATTAATTCGATGGCCGATATTAAAGGTCTTAAAATGCGGATTCCCGGCTTAGGCGGCGATGTGATCACTCGCGCGGGCGGTGAATCGGTGAATATCCCTGGGGGCGAACTCTATACCGCTATGCAGACCGGCGTTATTGATGCTACCGAATGGGTTGGGCCCTACAATGATCTAGCTTTCGGTTTTCATCAGGTGGCTAAATATTATTATTATCCCGGTTGGCATGAGCCTGGCTCTAGCCTTGAGCTAACCGTGAACAAGCCGGCCTATGAAGCACTGCCGGCGGATCTTCAGGCAATTATTGAAACGGCCGCTCGCGCTGTGAATCAGGACATGCTGGACGAATATACCGCGCGCAATAATCAGGCCCTTGAAGAGTTAGTTAATGTCCATGGTGTTGAAGTTAGAAAATTGCCCGATGAAGTGATTGAAGAGTTGCGTAAGCTTTCCGCTGAGGCGGTAAGTGATTTAACGGCAGATAATGACTTTGCTCAGCGGGTGGCGCAATCTGTAGAAGCATTTAAACGTCAAGCTAAGGCTTATCATGGAATTTCTGAAGAGGCGTTTTATAAGGCAAGGCAACAATAGGTTAATTATTTGCGCCAAAATGTTGGGGTAAATAAAACCAGCAGGGTAAAGATTTCTAACCGACCCAGCAGCATGCCCCAGCACAGTACCCATTTGGCAAAGCCACCAATATCCCCATAATTGGTGGCTACAGCGCCCAAACCCGGACCTAGGTTATTCAGTGATGCCGCAGTGGCAGACCATGCGGTGTCGTAATCTAGTCCGGTAGCTAGCAGTAAAAGCACCATCAGGTAGAAAATTGCTAAATACACGCCCATAAAGGCCCAGATGGCGTCAACCACTCTTGTCGGTACGGTGCGATTGCGAATCTTAATAGGCAATAGTGCATTGGGATGAACTAAACGATAAATTTCTCTTACCCCCTGTTTGGCCAAAATCAGCATACGGCCAATTTTTATACCGCCGCCGGTCGAGCCGGCACAGGCGCCAAAAAAGGATAAAAAGATTAAAAAGAACGGTAAAAAGCTGGGCCAATTATGAAACTCACTGGTGGTAAAGCCGGTGGTGGTCATTATGGAAATTAGCTGGAAAGCGCCCTGCCGTATACTTTCATTACGATCAAAGGTACCGCTGTAATACAGATAACAACAGGTAATTATCGCGCCTACTAGCAATAAAAATAGATACAATCGCGCTTCGGGGTCAGCCCAGTACATACTGGGACGGAGGCTGTGCCAGGCATGAAAGTGCAGGGCAAAATTCAGGCCCGCAATAATCATAAAAAAACAGCAAATGGCCATAATGGCGCTGTTATCAAAAAAACCAATACTGGCATCATGGGTGGAAAAGCCACCTATGGATACCGTAGAAAAACTATGGCTAATGGCGTCAAAGCCGCTCATACCGGCGCCCCAATAGGCCAGCGCACAGGCAATGGTTAGGCATAAATAAATTCTAAACAGCACATTGGCGGTTTCAGTAATTCGCGGGGTTAGTTTTGAATCTTTCATGGGCCCCGGGGTTTCAGCGCGGTAAATTTGCATGCCGCCCACACCTAGCATGGGCAAAATAGCTACAGCGATAACCACAATACCTATACCACCCAACCACTGTAGCTGTTGGCGGTAATAGAGAATAGATTTTGGCAAATTATCCAAGCCAGCTATAACCGTGGCGCCGGTGGTGGTTAGCCCTGAAATGGATTCGAATAAGGCATCTATAAAGTTTAACTGCAGGGCTTCAGACAGCATGAGTGGTAGCGAGCCAAAGGAGCTAAGCACTAGCCAGAAGAACACCGTGACCACAAAGCCATCTCTGGTTCTAAGCTCGCCTTTGGAGCCTCTTGAGGGCAGCCAAAAAATTAACCCCACTAAAAAAGTAATGGCAAAAGCTATAAAGAAGGTATGTGAGGTGTTTTCGCCGTATAGGAGCGCAACCAAAACCGGCGTCAGCATACTTAGGCTAAAGATAATCAATAGCATGCCTAGAACCCGTGCGATGATGGCAAAATGCATCTTAGGCGTTTCCCTTAGAAGAAGCTAAAGCCGACCGAGAACAGTTTCTCGACCGCTTTGGTTTTTTCTTTATCCACCACAAACACAATGACATGGTCGCCACTTTGAATCACAGTGTCATGGTGGGCAATCATCACTTCGCCGTCGCGCACTAGGGCGGCTAGTGTTGCCCCTGGTGGTGATTTAATATCTTCAATGGCGCGGCCGACAACTTTCGAACTTTTTTCGTCTCCATGAACAATAAATTCAAGGGCTTCTGCGGCGCCGCGACGCAGTGAATGCACGCTTTCTGTGTCCCCTTTACGCACATGGGCCAGCAGTGAACTAATGGTTGATTGCTGGGGGGATATGGCGATATCAATTTCTCCGCCTTGCATTAAATCAGCATAGACGGGGTTGCTAATTAGGGTCATTACCTTTCTTGCGCCTAAACGCTTGGCCAACAATGAAGCCATAATGTTGGTTTCATCATCATTGGTAAGGGCAATAAATACATCGGTTTTATCAATATTTTCGTCCAGAAGTAATTCTTGATCGGTGGCTGAGCCACGAAGAACCACCGTTTTATCAAGTTGTTCTGACAGTAATTCTGCTCGGGTATCAGAAAATTCGATAATTTTAATATTGTAGTCGTCTTCTAGGGCTTTACTAAGGCGGAAGCCAATATTACCCCCGCCGGCAATAACCAATTGGCGATAGGGTTTTTCTAAGCGACGCAGTTCACTCATTACTTTGCGGATATTCTTTTTGGCGGCGATAAAAAATACTTCATCACCATCTTCAATTACTGTTTCCCCCGTTGGGCAAATAGCGCCGCCCTTGCGGTAAATAGCCGCCACGCGAGCATCGATATTGGGCATATGCTCTCTAAAAGCACGTAGTCTTTGGCCGACCAATGGGCCATCTTCAACCGCGCGCAAGCCAACCAGCTGAATAACGCCATCGGCAAAGTCCAACACCTGCAGGGCACCGGGCTGTTCAATAAGTTTTTGGATATAATTGGTAACCACCTGTTCAGGGGTAATCATCACATCAACTGGCATATGCTTGTCGTTAAAAAGCTTGTTTTTGTATTCGGGATTACTGTAATTGCGAGAGCGTACGCGAGCGATTTTGGTCGGCGTGTGGAACATTGAGTAGGCTACCTGACAGGCGACAATATTAACTTCATCGCTGCGCGTAACGGCAACAATCATATCGGCATCTTCTATCCCAGCACTGACTAAAACATCTGGATAACAGCCCGTGCCCACAATGGTTCGCACATCGAGCCTATCTTGTAGGGCCCTTAGGACGTTCGCGTCAATATCAACAATGGTTATGTCATTATTTTCTCGCGCTAAATTTTCTGCCAGCGTAGCGCCGACTTGACCCGCTCCAACTATTACTATTTTCATGATTGCTCTGCACTTTTTAGCTACTTTTTAGCTATATTAAGCCCTTATCAACTGTTTTTCTGTAGACGCGAATGATAAAAACCATCGCCGCCTTTTGCTGAGGGGAATATCTGCCTGCCGTACTCTGTGGCTTGTCCCCAGTCTGCCTCAATTTTTACCAGTGAGGCATCTTTATTTGTTGCCAAAAACTGTGCTACCACCTGGTCATTCTCCTGAGGTAGGAC
>DKNZ01000045.1:0-988 GCA_002469845.1 Cellvibrionales bacterium UBA7375
ATAAAATTTTACTCTTAACCCAAAGGGCGAATACCTACCGCCTTACGAACCTGAGTGATTAAAGTAGCGCTATATTTTCGCGCCTTTTCAGCCCCCTTCTGGAGTATCTTTTCTACCTCAGCTGGACTTTCAATCAACTGATTATAACGCTCGCGTGGCTCGGCTAGCTGACTATTAATCAATTCAAACAACTGCTTTTTCGCCTCACCCCATGCAATACCCTCAGCAAACTGTTGACGCATTTCTACGGTTTGTTGCTCAGTGGCAAAAGCCTGCCATAGTTGGAAAACCGCAGAATCATCTGGATCCTTAGGCTCACCCGGCTCCAATAAATTAGTCTTAATCTTATTGATATGTTTCTTGAGTTTTTTCTCGGTTAAAAACAACGGAATTGTGTTGTTATAACTCTTACTCATCTTGCGACCATCCAGCCCCTGAAGCACGGCTACATTGTCATCCACTTTAGCTGAAGGCAATACAAAATGTTCGCCATAATGGTGATTAAACCGCTGAGCAATATCACGCGCCATTTCCACATGCTGAATCTGATCGCGACCCACAGGGATATCACTGGCATTAAACATCAAAATATCGGCCGCCATTAAAGTTGGGTAACTAAATAGCCCCATAGTAATCGCCAGATCATCATCCTCACCCGCTTCCTGATTAGCCTGCACCGCCGCCTTATAAGCATGGGCGCGATTCATTAGCCCCTTAGCCGTCATACAGGTCAGGTACCAAGTTAATTCAGGGATTTCAGGGATATCCGATTGACGATAAAACACCACCTGCTCAGGGTCCAAGCCCAGCGCCAACCAAGCCGCCGCAATCTCAAGCGTAGACTGATGCACCGCCTCAGGATCCTGACACTTAATCAACGCATGGTAATCCGCTAAAAAGAAAAAGGACTCGATGCTTTGGTCATGACTCGCCTCAACAGCCGGGCGAATAGCGCCCACATAGTTACCCAAATGCGGGGTACCCGAGG
>DKNZ01000045.1:1379-4926 GCA_002469845.1 Cellvibrionales bacterium UBA7375
GCTATGATAAGGGTTCTGTTCAGTTACTCAACCTTTTACAAGCAATTAATACCGCTTGTTTATCTAAACCCAATCACAACCCATAGGTTCATCACTACTAAAAAATACACCCAACACCATCGCTAGCCTTAAAGAATCCTTAGATCCTGTCAGTTCACGACAAGAATGCATAGCTAGCTGGGGAATACCCACATCGATGGTGGCTACTCCAAGGCGAGAGGATGCAATGGGGCCTATGGTACTACCGCAACCCATATCAGCGCGGGATACAAACTGTTGCACTGGCACACTAGCCTGTTCACAGAGATGTTTAAAGCGACTTGAGGTTACGCTGTTGGTGGCATAACGCTGTTTGACATTGGTTTTAATCACTGGCCCACCATTAATACTGGGTAGGTGGCCTGCATCATGCTTATCCATATAGTTGGGGTGCACCGCATGGGCATTATCACAGGAAATTAATAGGGATTTATCCATTACCGCACTGATATCTAGTGAACCGGATTCATTAGCGGCTATCTTGGAGATTACTGACTCTAAAAATGGTCCATCAGCACCCACAGCAGAGACACTGCCCACTTCTTCATGGTCATTACAGGCCATTATGCAGGTTTGGGTACCATCAGCCTTGATCAGCGCCTGAGTGGCCACAAAACAGCTTAATAGGTTATCCAAACGCCCCGAAGCTAAAAATTCTTTTTCTAAACCCACCATGGCCGCTGGCTGAGTATCAAATAGACAGAGTTCAAAATCCATCACCTGATCTTGGTCGGTTAAAAATTGTTGTTGCAGAATATCTCTAAAGTTTTGGGACTTTTGGTTGCCCATATTTAATTTTACTATGGGCGGAATATCCGTTTGCGGATTAATAGTGCGATCCTTGTTGGCATTGCGATCTAAATGAATGGCCAAGCTGGGGATTGTCGCCACTGGGTGTTTAAAGTTAATCAATGTCTGCTTTAGTTCTTGATTGGCATCTTTATAAACCACACGACCGGCAATCGATAGATCACGATCAAACCAAGGGTTTAGTAATGCACCGCCATAGATTTCCACCCCCAACTGGCAAAAACCACCCTTCTGTATCTCTGGCTGAGGTTTTAACATGGGGCATGGGCTATCAGTATGGGCGCCGACAATTCTTACACCAGATTTGGATACCGCTTCAGAACCATTAACAAAGGCCACAATAGACGAGCCATTGCGCACCACATAGTATTTGCCGCCCTGCTTTAGCGACCATGATTGATCATCAGATAACTCAGTAAAACCCGCTTCAGATAACAGGGACACCATGGTCGATACCCCATGAAATGGGGTCGGCGATGCATCTAAAAAGGCACAAAGCTGTTGGTTAAATTGGTTTTCCGTTTGATCCATGGTGGTTCCTATCTATTGAAGATCTAGCTTTAAATCACGCCATTGTATATGAGGATTAAAATAACACCCAAAATTAGTCGATAAATAACAAAGGGTAACATACCTATTTTACTTACTAGGCGCAGAAAGTAATGGATGCATAAGTAAGCAGTAACCCCAGAAATTACTGTGCCAAAGGCGATTTCAAGCCAAGGCACTGATGACTCTGCCATTAGCTGTAAACCTTGATAACCACCGCTTAGAACAATAATCGGAATAGCCAATAAAAATGAAAATCGCGCGGCTGAATTGCGATCAAAACCCAAGGCTAATGCGGCAGTAATGGTAATGCCTGATCTTGAGGTACCAGGTATCAGTGCTAATGCCTGAGCTAGACCAATAATTAGCGCTGATTTCCAGGTAATATTCTGTAAGGTTTTAGCACCGCGAACACGCCAATCAACCCATCCCAATAACAAGCCAAAAACAATAGTAGTGGTTGCAATCACCGCAATCGAGCGCAGATGCAGCTCAATAAAGCCACCCGCTAATAGTCCCACCAGTGCCGCGGGTATAGTAGCCATAATAATAAACCACGCCATTTGGCTTTCGGCGTTACTGGCACGGCCTGAAAAGGTTGAACCGATCCAAGATTGAATTAATTGTGCTACATCGTTTTTAAAATAGGCCAAAACAGCAATTAATGAGCCCAGATGCACAGCCACATCAAAGGCTAAACCCTGATCCTGCCATCCCAAAATAGCCGAAGGTAAAATTAAATGGGCAGAGCTAGAGATGGGTAAAAATTCGGTTAAGCCCTGTACCAAAGCAAGCCAAAATGCTTGAATAAAATCCATTAGTTAACCTCTTCCGCTGATGCTCTTAAGCGTTTTCTCTTTTGCCATGCCTCGGTCCCGCGCAAATATACCAAATCGATAGATTCAATATTAACCGCTAAGCCCTGATTAAACTGTTGTAGAGCCATAGGTAATATATCAATGGCATTAGGATAGATCTGGGTAAATTGATCCGCTAGCTGAGGCGCAGTTTCAAAAAGGTTGCCAGAATCACCAATTATCGCACTCGGATTATTGGCTTCTATTAGCGCTATTACCTGCTCTGCAGACACTGGCCGATCGTCTTCTAGCGCTACAATCTGATTATTATCCTCTAGCTTGTATCTACCCAGATTAAATTCAGACATTCGCGCATCAAGTAGAGCAGTTATTTCACCCACTGCTGTGTTTTGTTGCCGCGAATAAGTCGCCACCATCAACTTTAAAGTAGATATCGGTATTACAGGAATATCCGCACCATAGGCCATGCCTTGAACTGCGGCAAAACCTATACGTAAACCCGTAAATGACCCGGGGCCTATACTGACGCCAATAGCATCTAACTGATTAACCTTAATTTGGGCCTCAGCTAAAACCTGCTGCACCATAGGCATTAACAAGCGGGAATGGGAACGCGGCTCATCGGCGAATTTAGCAATGGTTTCATTGCCAATCTGAAGCGCGACAGAACAGGCTTCAGTAGAAGTATCAACCGCCAGAATTGTGGTCATATTTTAGCCCGAACAAAAAACCCATAATTATTTAAGCAATGAGTATACCTAACCCTTAGACAGAGCGCATAGAGAGATTTTAGAAATTTGCTGGCTAGCAGATTAGCTTAGCGCAGTGACAATTCGCGCCTGAACTTCATCCAACTGCCCCAGACCATCCACCGATTTAAACGCAGGTGCTTGATCAGCTGAACTAGCTAAATCAGTGTAGAATGCCACCAGTGGCTCAGTTTGGTTATGATAAACCTCAAGTCGATTGCGAATGGTTTCTTCACGATCATCTTCGCGGTGAATTAGCGTATCACCAGTAACATCATCTTGACCAGCTGTTTGCGGTGGGTTGTGCTCAACATGATAAACCCGACCACTGCCCTCATGCACACGACGTCCACTTAAGCGCGAAATAATTTGGTCATCATCAACAGAAATTTCAACTACAAAATCAATCGGAATACCGGCATCTTTTAATGCCTGTGCCTGAGGAATGGTGCGTGGGAAACCATCCAGCAAAAAGCCATTCACACAGTCTGCTTGCTGAATACGATCTTCTACCAAGGCAATAATTAGCTCATCGGATACCAAGGCACCCGAATCCATAACATCTTTTACTTTTTTGCCTAA
>DKNZ01000044.1 GCA_002469845.1 Cellvibrionales bacterium UBA7375
ACTTCGTTGGCGCCGTTTTTGGTCTCGCCAGGCCAAAACTCTGTGCACAACAGGGCGGGGTAATCATCACTCTCTTTAAATGCTTCAATAGTGCTTTCTACTTGTCCCAAGTCCCAATAGGCATGAAATGCGAATCCGGCGTTATCCCAAATACCAGGGAATTCATCCGCCAAGTCATTGGCACCGTTAATGGCTGGTGTACCACCAAAGAATGACATAAAGGATCCTAAAAGGATCATGGTATCAGGCGCTACTTCACGAATTTTCTCATACATCCGTGCCTGCTTGTTCCAGTCATCAGCGGTCCAATAGGCATTAATACCGCCTACAGGCTCATTGTGCGCTTCATAGATAACATGGGTTTCGTCTTTATATTTCGTGCCATACAAATCCCAAAACGCTAGTACCTTGTCCATACTGTGGATAGCACCATTTTCACCATTATTACCAATGGTAATAATTAGATACATCTTGGCTTCACGCGTTAAGTTTACTAAATGATCGGCTAGCTCTTCATTGATGCCGACTGGATCTGGATTTTGCTCAGCATCACCCTCAAGATAAACATGCAGTGTATTAAATCCATAGTCGCTTACCATAGACTGCAATGACTCTAACTTTATGTCATTCTTGTTCAATAAATTTAGAGCGTTATAGGGGTCACCGCCGTCTGTGGAGAGACTAACACCACGAAGCAGAGTGCCCATATCAGAGCGAATAACATTGTAACCTAGCGAATCGTCAATATAAGGTCGTGCGCGAACCGTAATATCATCCAGTGATATATCGGCAATCTCACCAAAGGGTATGTAGGTATCTGAGTCCTGATTACTGGTATCTTCTAAACCTTCTGGAACGTCCAGATCTTCATTATCAGTTTCCACACCACAACTGATAGTAAACAATAGTAAAAAGCACAGTGCACAGGTCTTGAAAGGGTTATCAGCACTAAAGGCAGAGTGATTTAGAAAGTTGATTCGCATTGGAATACCTATTAATTTTTTATCTGCGATTGCATCGCAATTTTTTATCTTTTAATGCGCATCCATGCCCAATTTTTATAAATATCCCTCTTACTTTAACGCTAATCTATAAAATTTGACGATAACAATCGTCCTAATAACGTATTCGAACCAATTTTAATCGCCCAAATACAGGTTAAATACTATCAAAGGGTAATAAAAATTAAATAATTCTTTAACTGAAGTATTTTGAAATTTATCGCGATAATTTTATCGATTGATTTTTTTCAGTAATAAAGCTCTTATTTTTCTATTTAAGGATTCATCAATTGGCCCTAATGATCCTTTGGCCTGCTCTGGAATATGTCCATGTGAATTTGAATCGGCATCAAAAATATAATAATCAAACATTTGACGCCACACCTGTTTTTGCTCTGCTGGCAAGTCACGCATACTCATAAGACCATATAATAGGGTGTTGGCAGGCGTGTCCATATAATTTGGAGATTGACGCCACCAATAATTTACCAGAATATTAAGCGTCTCGAGCCCCTCCACGTGATGCCACCACATACTAGGAATAAATAACCCATCACCAGGCTCTAATACTGTAGTTTGAGCGACTTCAAGTGCCTTTTGAAAATGGGGGAATTTTTCAAAATCAGGATTTTTAAAATCAACCAAACTAATAGGCTGACCACCAGGTGCCCAATCCAGGGGCCCCGGATATAAATTGGCGAGCTGATCAGGCGGAAAGAGTGTGAATTTACGACGACCAACAGCCGAACAAGCGATATTATCTGGCAAATCATAATGTGCAGCGATTCTACTTCGGTTGCCCAACCATATACTAACCAGCGGATTATTGGCATCCAATGCAAGTGAATGCTGTTCTCGAAAGCCAGAAAACCAGCGATCTACAAGGGTAGATGCCATATAAAATGTCGGTGGATTTTCGTCTTCAGCGCAATTGTATATTTTTTCTAACAAATCATGAAGATCTGCTTTTACCGACTGGTAATTGAATCCAGAATAATCTTCATTATAAAAAATTCTTCCGTCTATTTTAGGCTCACCAATAGCCGCGGTAACAGGTAGATTCTGATAAAACCCTTTTAAATAATTTCCAGCTTCTCGTGGTGACTTAAGGCCCATCTTCACCAGCGGCCAATCAGAAATAAGGCCGCGAATAACTAAGGGTTCAGAAGAGTCATAAACTGCGCTAGGAACCTGCCCGGATTGAGAACATTCGACTTCTTTTATAGGCTTATTCGTTGAATTCATAAACGTTTATTTTTCCGCTCTATGAGCGATCTAAAATTAGACATTGAAGCAATCATCATATAAGCAGCCTGCATATAACCATTTTTCATTAATTCAGACACTGTTTCAGAGGAAAGTCCATTAAGCGTATCTTCATTAATAGTATAAAAGCCTTGTAACTGATTTTGCGTGCCATCATTTAATTCAACTTTTAGAGAAAAGCTTTCAATCAAATCATATTTAAGCAATATTTCAACAAACTCTTTGGTTTGCTGCTGCCCCTGATAAATCGCCTCTAAGATAGAGCTTATTCTTTGCATATAATCTGATGTGCCACCTTGCTCTAAAAATACAGGTTCACCCTCTGTTGAGCTTACCCGAGGGCTATCCATATCAATATACACAAGTCGCTGATCTTCTCCACTTGAATTTGTCTGATTTCCAATAAAAAATGGTTGTCGCTCTAACATCAGTGGGGTGTAGGCTGCATCCCAACTCTCACCCTCTAAAAAGAGATTCTCATTTTCTTCAAAACCAAATAATGCGGCTGTATAGAAATTGCCAGTTTCAGGATCTTTGCAAAAACAAATAGGGAAGTTTGTCTGGATATCCCTATACTCAAAAGGGAAAGTCACAAGGGAAGGAATATTATCTCCCAAGCTTGCAGATCTTTTGCTGATTATTCTTAGATCTTTATGATTAATATTATCTAAAAGTACATGACTAGCCATGCCTGCTCCTACATTAAATCGGCACTATTTATTTTAGGTCTCTAATATACCCTTGGATATTAAGAAATGGAATTTAATAAAAAAGCTCCTAACTAAAGGTTAAGAGCTTTTTTATTCAACTAAATTCATAATGGAATCTAGAAACTATATTTTGCACCTAGGTTATAGCGAGCATGACCAACAGAGTATTCTCTCACCTGATACTTGGAACGACCATGAATACGCTGATGTTCTTCGGTTAAGTTAATACCCTCAATAAATACTGAGAAATTATCACTAAATTCATAACTAGCATTAAGATCAAGCTGAGAATATTCCTCAACAAAGCGAGGATCGCGCGCGGGAGATTGCAAGTATTTGTCTCGCCAGTTATAAGCTAAACGAATCTGGAACCCATCCTTATCATAAAAGCCAACCAAGTTTGCGGTATCACTCATGCCAGGCACAACCCACTGCTCTTCATTAAGATTGATATCATATTTGAGATCACCATCTACAACCGTGTAGTTTGCCTGAAAACCAAAACCTGACTCACCAAAGGTATGCTGTGCCATTAATTCAAGGCCCTTCACTTCGGTTTCATCCTGATTAATAGGAATAGTAATATCAAATAGAGCCACTGGATCGCCCTCTAAGCCGGTTTGAACCGCTATAGGGTCGTCTTCCTCAGGAATTTCCACAGCTTCATTATATTCAGCGCTTGCATAGTTCTCGATATAGTATTCATTTAAATCACCATTATCGATATCAAATCGCGGATCGCCACCCGTTAGCTCATCTACTGCATTTAAATATAATTCACCGTTATAGGGTGAATAAAGATCTGGGAACAAAGGCTGGTTTCTAAAAGTTCTACTAATAATAAAGTTATCGACTTGTTTTTCCCAATAGCCAGCAGATATATAACTTGCGTCATCATAATACCACTCCAATGAGAGATCCAAATTCTTCGCCTCCATTGGCAGTAGCTGCGGATTACCTCTTCGGCCGCCACCACTTTCTTTACCGACATAATCGATAAGTAATGCGCCCTTAAGGTCGTTGTAGGCCGGACGTGTCACCGTCAAACTATAAGAAGCACGCAATATAACATCATCCATAATTTCCATATCAAAATCGAGGCTTGGCAAAAACATACTGTATGAACCATCTCTTTCTGAGAAATCATTTACAACATTTCCAGTTTCTGGGTCTCTTTTATCAATGAGAGTAAATTTATCATCAAAAATACTCCACTCAATTCGATCAGGCATAGGAACAAGAGCCTCAGAATGGACTTCTGTATGCTCATAGCGTACGCCAAAGAACAAATTTACGGGACTATCGCTTAAGTAACCAACCCAATGGGTTTGTAAATAAATAGAATCTGAAGTTTCAGTGGTTACTTCATCTAAGTCAAAATTATAAGATGGGCAGAAACCGGTTAGGCAGGGGCCGCTATCGCCGTCAACATCGCCATGAGTTCCTCCCTGAAGAAGCCGCTCACTGGTATCGATAAGCGTCTGGAAATCCCAAGTAAAAAATTCTGTTACCTGACGAGGATCACCACTACCCTCGAGCGTGTCATAGACACCCGCTATAGATTCGACTGTTAGCAAATCAGCAATATCACCAGGATCTCCCACACCGCTCCATTTGTCTCGAGAAATACCTTTAGTTTGACCTCTATTAGTCACCTCAACGCGACCAATACCAAAATCTATACTGTGACCCTGGTCAAATACATATTCACCATCAAATTGAAGCTGCTGCACTTCCATAAGGTTATTAAAACTACCAAAAGAACTACCCGAAACTTGCATATCCTGAATATCGATCTCGTCTTCTCTTGTTATTTGGTTGTAGGAATTTCGCTCACCCAATTGTACCTCTAAAACAGGCAGCCCATTTTCAGTAAAATAACCCGTGGTAGTAATGCGATTAAGCGCCGCAACTGCTACAGACCCACTTGAACCATGCTTACTATTAGGGCGCGCTTCACCGGTTGAATCGTGATAATCAAGATTTAACGTAAGGTTGTCATTAACCAACCACTCCAAATTAAAGCCTGCTGATTTATTTTCATCAACAGTTGCGTAAAGGCCAACACCCTGAAGATTATCCTGAGCACAGCCTACTTGACGGTACATGGTTGGCGACCAAATATTGCCCTCTTGAATCCACTCACTCTCACGCGTGCTACAACCGGGATCAAACCAAGCAGATAAATCTTGGTGCTGAGTATTCATTTGGTTTTTAGCGTAAGTGTAATCTATGGTCCCTGTAATATTTTCTACCGGTCTCCACTGTAAAGTCAGCTGTCCATTGACACGCTCACGGCGAAAATCATCGAGGTTGTATTGAATATTAGTTGGAATGGCGTAAATACCATCAGAA
>DKNZ01000077.1:0-9600 GCA_002469845.1 Cellvibrionales bacterium UBA7375
GACATCCTGCTCCCAAAGCAGGCGCGCTACCAGACTGCGCTAATCCCCGAATGTCTCACCAAGCGGTCTCTAATGAGAGGGCGCATAATACTGACCAACACTCATCTCGTCAATCTGTAATAAGGTTCAAATACCATTTTATTTTATTTTAATGATAAATTTTAACAAAACCACAGGGTCAGACTTTGTTATGCACTGACAATCAGGATTGGTTACACTAAAAGTTAATGGAGGAATTTCTATGTATTTTGGCGAAAATGTAAGTCTTACAATTATTGAAGATAATTTTCTCGAACTTAACTTTAATAATTCTTTGGGCTCAGTGAATAAACTCGATAAGCAAACCCTAGGCGAGCTGGATAAAGCGATTAGGGCTGCGCAACAAGCAAAGGATATAAATGGCCTATTACTCACAAGCAGTAAAAATGCCTTTATTGTGGGTGCGGATATTACCCAATTTAAGCAGATGTTTGATACTGCTGAAGATCAATTCCTAGAGTCAGCAACCCATATCAATGGCATGATGTCAGCCATTGAGGATATGCCTTTTCCCACAGTAGTTGCTATTAATGGCTTTGCCCTAGGCGGAGGGCTTGAAGTTTGCTTGGCCTGTGATGCAAGGATTATTGCAACTAGCGCCAGAATTGGTTTGCCAGAAACAGGACTTGGGATTTTACCCGGGTGGGGCGGTACGGTTCGTCTTCCCCGATTAAGCGACTTTGCTACCGCCATTGAGTGGATAACCTCAGCCCGACAATACAGTTCAGATAAGGCATTTAAAGCGGGCATAGTTGATAAAGTAGTAGAGCCGGAACAATTACGTACAGAAGCTCTAGATTGTCTTAATCGTATGGCTAGCGAAACGGTGGATTACTGCCTGTCACGCAAACAAAAATTATCACCTATCAATCAGGAATCTGCTGAAATTCAGGCTATTGCTAATATGGCCAAAGCAGTGGTTAATCAAAAAACAGCGGGTCATTATCCTGCACCCATTAAAGCCATAGAACTTATGGAAAAGTCTGTGTTTCTGGCGCGAGATGAGGCGATTAAACAAGAGGCTGGTATATTTTATGAGCTTTCGCAAAGTCCAGAAGCGCGTTCATTGGTTGGTTTATTTGTCGGTGACCAGTTCGTAGCTAGAAAAGCTCGCAATTATCAAAAAGTTCTTGAAACTGAGCTATCTAATATTAATCTATCCGCAGTTGTTGGTGCAGGCATTATGGGTGGCGGTATTGCTTATCAATCGGTGACTAGAGGTTGTCCTGTCGTGATGAAGGATATAGCGCAACCCGCTTTAGACTTAGGCATCAAAGAAGCAGAAAAACTGCTAAGCAAGGCTGTTACTAAGGGTAAGTTAGATCAAGAGAAAGCCACAAAAGTATTATCCATGATTCAGCCTACACTGGATGATCAAGACCTGGTCAATGCAGAGTTTGTTGTAGAGGCAGTAGTTGAGCATTTACCGGTCAAAAATGCAGTTTTATCAGCCTTGGATAAACAACTATCGGATGATGCAATTATTGTGTCTAACACCTCTAGTATTTCAATTAATCAATTAGCTAAATCCCTTGATAAGCCCGAACGTTTTTGTGGTATGCACTTTTTTAACCCAGTGCATGTAATGCCCCTTGTGGAGGTTATTCGTGGCAAGCACACATCAGAAGCAACCCTAGCGGCTGTTTGCAATCATGCCCTTAGGTTAGGTAAGAAACCTATTGTAGTAAATGATTGCCCAGGATTTTTGGTCAATAGGGTCCTTTTTGCTCAATGTTTTGCTATGGAGCTGTTGTTGCGAGATGGGGTTAGTTTTCAGCAAATTGATCAGGTAATGGAGCAGTGGGGCATGCCTATGGGTCCTGCTTATCTGATGGATGTTGTTGGCTTAGATACCATTGTTCATTGTTATTCTGTAATGGCCGAAGGTATTCCCCAGCGTTTTGTAAATACCGAAAAAACGCCAACTGAAGTGCTTTTAGAATCTGGTCGACAGGGTCAAAAAAATGGCGTGGGGTATTACAGTTACACAGCGAGTAAAAGTAGTCGTCCTGAAAAATCAGTAGATCCAAAGACTGTGGCCTTGATTGAGTCAATCGCTGGCCCTAGCAAAGAAGTAGACCCTCAAACCATTATTGATAGATTACTATTACCGCTGGCCATAGAAATGAATCACTGTTTAGACGAAGGTATTGTTGATTCACCCACTGAAGCAGATATGGCTTTAGTGTGGGGAGTTGGGTTTCCACCCTTTAGAGGGGGAATATGCCGATGGATGGATGAGCAGGGCTTAGATGTTATCTGTGAAAAAGCCCATAAATATGCAGCATTAGGTGAGTTGTATAAACCCACCCAATCAATGGAGTCTATGGCTAGCTCGGGTAAAAAGTTTTACCCCTAGTTTTGTGACGCTGGATTGTACTAAATTATAGCTGTGGGCAGTGCTTTGTAATCTGTTTGATTAAATTTGGGCCGTTATAAATAAATCCGGTATAAATTTGGACTAATTTTGCCCCAGCTTTGAACTTACTATTGGCATCCGATGCAGAATTAATGCCACCCACACCAACAATTGGAATCTGATCGCCTAAGTAACCATGTAGCTGTTTTATAACCTGTGTTGAAGAATCATTAAGCGGGCAACCGCTTAAGCCACCCAGCTCATTGGCATAAGTTAGTCCCGCTACTTTATCTCTCTGAATGGTGGTATTAGTAGCTATAGCCCCATCAAATTTATGCTGCAGCAATGACTGTGCAATGATTGAAATTTCTTCTGAGCTAAGATCAGGTGCAATTTTCAATGCTAAGGGTACATACTTTCCATGCTTTTCTTTTAGCTCGCTTTGTTTATTTTTAAGATCACCAAGTAAATCATCGAGAAGCTCACCATACTGTAAGGATCGAAGTCCCGGTGTGTTTGGAGAGGATATATTGACCGTAATATAATCTGCATGAGGGTAAACTTTTTCCATACAAATAAGATAGTCATTCTTGCCTTGGTCAACCGGTGTATCTTTATTTTTGCCAATATTAACACCTACGATAATAGAAGACTTTCGAGCCTCAAGGTTCCTTACAAGGTTATCAACCCCTTTATTATTAAAGCCCATTCGATTCACAATGGCCTTTTTTGATTTGATCCGAAACATTCGCGGTTGTGGATTACCTGGTTGAGCCAAAGGAGTGACTGTACCAACCTCCACATGTCCAAAGCCCATTTGGTGAAAGGCATCAATTGCTTCACCGTCTTTATCCAGACCTGCGGCTAAACCGATGCAATTTGGGAAAGTGATTCCCATTACTTTTATTGGAGAAGCTTTCAAGTTTTGTCGGTACAGCCAGCTAAGCTGACTATTGCCAGTTTTATTTAAAAAGCCTAAAACCCAATTATGAATCTTTTCAGGGTCTATTTGCATCATGATTTTCTGGGCTATTTGATACAACATTAAATCTCAATCCTTAAAGTCTTAGTTTGACCTAACTATTGATGAATTATACCACTTGAACTTTGGCTTTTGATATCTCTTCATTCACACTCGAATCCTGTATTAAGGTTTGTCCCTAAAAAAAGCCGTAGTGTTTTTGCTATACTCGAAGTTTTTGCCGCTTATCACAATATTTTTACCAAAGGAACATGACATCGTGCAAGTTTTAAGACCCTTATTTGTAACTCTATTGTCAGGTATCTTACTATCTTTAATTTCAATTTCAGTTTTATCTGAATCAGCTGTTAGCCATCTCGATAAAAATGCACGATTTCACCCCGTAATCAGTCAACTGGGTATGGTTGTTTCCCAAGAGGCCATCGCCAGTCAGGTGGGAGCAGAGATTTTAGAAGCGGGTGGTAATGCTATTGATGCCGCTGTGGCCACAGGATTTGCCTTAGCTGTTACATTGCCCAGAGCAGGTAATTTGGGTGGTGGTGGCTTTATGATGGTCTATCTAGCCAAAGAAAATAAGACCATCGCTATCGATTATAGAGAAATGGCACCACATTTATCTGACAGGGATATGTTTCTCGATAAAGAGGGCAATGTGGATAATGAAAAAGCGCGATTTAGTGCCCAGTCATCAGGGGTTCCCGGTACCGTTGCAGGACTACTTTATGCCTTGGATAAATATGGCACTATGTCAGTTAAAGAGGTGCTTAAACCAGCTATAAGACTCGCTAGCAATGGGTTTAAAGTAAACTATGATCTGTCTGACTCTTTATATTCAAGTAAACAGCGATTACAAAAACATAAAGCATCTAAGTCCTACTTTTATAAGCCAGATGGTAGTCATTATTTGCCGGGTGAACTTTTTACTCAGCCTGATTTAAGTTTCACACTAAAGCGAATAGCAGAGCAGGGCAGATTGGGGTTTTATCAAGGAAAAACCGCTGATCTTATTGTCGCGCAAATGCAACGTTCGGGAGGACTTATTTCAGCTAAAGATTTAGCAAATTATAAAGTTGTTGAGCGTCAACCTGTTTGTGGCATATATAGGCAAATCAGTTTATGTGCTATGCCGCCGCCTTCGTCTGGAGGCATTCACCTAGTACAGATGTTAAATATTTTAGAAAATTTTGATTTAAAAAGTATGGGACATAACTCTGCCGCCTATATACACCATTTAGCAGAAGCCATGCGCTCAGCCTACGCCGATCGCAGTTTATACCTAGGGGATCCTGATTTTACACCTGTGCCAATCAATCAGCTCACTAATAAAGCCTATGCAAAAACTTTGAGCAAACAAATAAACCCAAAAAAAGGACGTCTTTCAAAACAGGTTTACCCGGGGCTTGATCAATGGGTGGCGTCTCAACCAGAAGAAAGCGAAGAAACAACCCATTATTCGACATGGGATAAACAGGGCAATGTGGTTAGCAATACCTACACATTAAATTTTGCCTACGGCAATGGAATAGCCGTGCAAGGTGCAGGTTTCTTATTAAATAACGAGATGGACGATTTTTCTGCAAAACCGGGATCTGCTAATGGCTATGGTCTTATTGGTGGCACTGCCAATGCCATACAAGCTAAAAAGAGGCCGCTATCATCAATGACTCCTACCATCGTATTTGATGGCACTGGTAAGCCAATTATTGCTACCGGTAGTCCTGGCGGCAGCACTATTATTACTATTATTTTGCAGATGATACTCAATACTAGCGATTTTAATATGGGTATTGCAGAAGCCACTGCAGCGCCAAGATTTCATCACCAATGGCTACCGGATATGATTTTCCGAGAATCTGGTTTCTCCAAAGATACAATCCGATTACTTGAATCAATGGGGCATAAAGTTTCATCCAAAACTCGAGTGCTTGGCTCGACTCAAAGTATTTCTGTAAAAGGAAACTTTTTGGAAGCTAGTGCAGATAACCGCAGAGATGGTGCTGCTGCAGTGCCGCCAAATCAATAAAAAACTTATTGAGTCTGACCATTGGCATAATCTATGGCTGTGTCGGAAGTAGCTTGAATGGTTGCTTTTCGGCATTCCCCAGTCTCATCAACTAACTCAGGGTATTTAGGTTGCGTCATAAACTGGGCAAACCAATTAAGCAGCAATTCATCATCGTTAAGGGTTTTAGTTAATAATGCTCTTATTTGATCTAAATAGGCGCTAGAAATAGGCTGATTGGCCATTGCTGGGGTTAGTAAGGGATCTGTTAGTACATCATTGTTATCGCCCTTGCTAATTAACTCAGTGGTGAGGTCATCAAGCATTTCTGTGACTGTAGGCGCACGAAAACCAATGGAGTAGGTGGTACATTCACCTATGGCGATACCATGGTGGCTATATTGGGGTGGCAGATACACCATATCGCCACAATTTAGTGTCCAGGTTTCAGTAAACTGTTCGTTGGCAAGAATACGCAAGTTTTCATGGGGTAATAGGGCACTATTTTGATCGCACAGGCCGCCTACAAACCATTGTCGTTGACCCTCGCCCTGCAGAAGAAATACATCGTAATTATCAAAGTGAGGGCCCACATTGCCACCATCAGCGGCATAGCTGACCATAATATCGTCTATACGCCAGCGCGGCAGAAAGCCAAAGTGTTCTAGTATATCCGCAACTTCGGGTATCCATAGATCCACAGCCTGAACCAATAATGTCCAGTCTCTCTCAGGGAGTGATTGAAAACGTTGTTCTGCAAATGGGCCATGTTCGATATGCCAATCTTTGCCTATAACTAACCTAGATTCTACTTCAGGTTCTAGAGCCAATCCTGCAAGATCATTGCCATTAACCGGTGGTTGAAAGTTAGCGATTGCGTTGCGAATCAGTAGCGGCTTTTTTTGCCAATAGTCAGCTAAAAACTGCTCTGCTGATAGATCACCTAAAATAGGGAAGTTAGACATACAGACGATTAAATCTTTTTCGCTTGTTCTACAGCATTACCAATATAAGTGCTTGGCAACATGGCGATAAGATCAGCTTTGGCCTGATCTGGCATATCTAGCCCCTTAACAAAGGCTTCAATAGTCGCCTGATCAATTGCATTACCACGAGTCAGGGCTTTTAGCTTTTCGTAGGGCTTTTCAATACCGTAGCGACGCATTACCGTTTGAATCGGCTCGGCCAGAACTTCCCAACAGTTATCTAAATCTTCTTGCAAGCGTTGTTGGTTAATCTCTAATTTACCCAACCCTTTATCAAGAGAGGCGTAAGCAATCATTGAATACCCGATACCCACGCCCATATTGCGCAGAACCGTCGAATCGGTAAGGTCACGCTGCCAACGGGAAATAGGTAATTTAGCGGATAAATGGCCAAACAGAACGTTGGCAATACCCATATTGCCCTCGGCATTTTCAAAATCAATTGGGTTTACCTTATGGGGCATGGTTGAAGAGCCCACTTCGCCGGCTATGGTTTTCTGTTTGAAATAACCCAGTGAGATATAACCCCAAATATCACGAGCAAAGTCGATTAGTATAGTATTAGAGCGCGACAGGGCATCAAAGAGTTCTGCCATATAGTCATGGGGCTCAATTTGCGTGGTATAAGGGTTAAAGCTTAAGCCCAAACCTTCGATAAACTGCTGAGCATTATCAGCCCAATCAATCTCTGGGTAGGCTGATAAATGAGCGTTGTAATTGCCTACAGCACCATTAATTTTGCCTAATAAGGGCACCGAGCTTATTTGCTCTAATTGACGACGCAATCTATACACCACATTGGCAAGTTCTTTACCCACAGTCGTCGGGGAGGCCGTTTGCCCGTGAGTGCGCGATAGCATGGGTACATCGCCAAAGGATTTTGCCATTTCAGCTAACTTCTCAGTAATCTCTGATAGGGCAGGAACAACCACCAGATCACGGCCTGCTTTGAGCATAAGAGCATGGGATAGATTATTGATATCTTCTGAGGTACAGGCAAAGTGAATATATTCGCTGACCGCATTTAATTCGGCATTATCGGCAATACCTTCTTTAATAAAGTACTCAACCGCTTTTACATCGTGATTGGTGGTGCTTTCTATGTCTTTAATACGCTGTGATTGTTCAATGGAGAAATTATCTACCAACTCATTAAGCACTGTATTTGCTTGGTCAGAAAATGGCTTTACTTCAGTTACCTGAGAATGCTGACTCAACTGTTGCAACCATCGCACCTCAACTAATACTCGGTAACGTATTAAGCCATATTCGCTAAATATATCCCGTAGCTGTTGGGTTTTTGAACCATAGCGTCCATCAATGGGTGAAATGGCGGTTAGCGCTGAAAGGGGAAAATCTTGCATAGATAAATAATTCCAAAAAAGATTTAATTAATTTCCAATTATAACTGGTTTATAAATAGTTGTCAGAGTTCTCTGAAAGTTACATAGGCGCTTTTAGAATACTTTTACTGGGTTGATATCACCTCAAGTAATGCTTTTCGCTGAAAAAGAAGATGACGCCTTTTACCGCCTAGTTGTCGCCATAAAAAAGCGCTTCTTATGGCGGCAAAGAGCATGCAGCGAATTCGAGCGGCAACGCCCGACTGTTGAAGATAAACCGCTGAGCCCATCACCTGTATTCTTAAGCGCATTTTACTAACAGTATCCTGGTACAGGGCACCGATATTACTGTAGACATTTTCATGGGTGATAGAAAAATGCTCAGCTTGCTGACGGGCATTATTAATGCCATTTTCAATTTTAATCAGTAGCTGCTTGTTATTTGATAACTTACTAGCCAAGTGGATTGAGGACATAACATAGCCAATCATTTCTTTGTTTCTGAGATCAGTAACACTATTGGTGTTTTCGAGAAAAGTCTGCATTGTATCTATACCATCCTGTAAGTTTTCTACAGGCCCATATAAGTTCTCCAATGAATCTGGATTTTGATTAAGCAGGGTGGACATAGAGAATTCCATTTTATCTCGATCAGAATCCCCTGTATGAGCAAGCTTATAGACCTGATGGGTTGCCTGAAATATTGCGGCTAATGCTAAGGTCTGTTGTTTGGTTGGCTTTGAAAACAAGTTATTTATCTCTTATAGGGGTTACAACTTATGATTGCCATGCTTTATCGATGACACCACCGCCAAGACACAGATCATTTTGATAAAAAACCACCGATTGACCGGGAGTTATAGCCCGTTGAGGCTGTTCAAATAGCACATGACAGCCTCCTGATTTATCCAAGGTTATATTGCAGGCTTGATCGGGCTGGCGGTAGCGGGTTTTAGCCTGGCATTGATAGCCGCTTTCAGGCGCCCCATTTATCCAATGAATATCAGTTGCGCTGAGATTATCGTTAAATAAAAGTGGGTGTTCAGTACCTTGGCCAACAATAAGAACATTATTTTCTAAATCTTTTTTAAGACTAAACCAAGGCTCATCGCTTGCATCTTTTACACCGCCTATACCAAGACCCTGTCTTTGTCCTAGCGTGTAGAACATAAGTCCTTGATGCTGGCCCATATCCACGCCCTCTGGAGTTAACATTCTACCCGGTTGAGCAGGGAGGTATTGCTTTAAAAAATCATTAAAGCGACGCTCGCCGATAAAGCATATGCCTGTACTATCCTTTTTCTTTGAGGTGACAAACCCATTATCATGGGCTATTTTTCGCACTTCAGTTTTATCTAATTCTCCCACCGGAAACAAGGATCGACTTAGGGCTTTTTCCTCAACGGCATGCAAAAAGTAGCTTTGATCCTTGTTATTATCAAGGCCTTTTAGCAGACTAGCCTGACCCTTTGTATTACCCCGCCTGACATAGTGGCCGGTAGCGATATATTTTGCACCGAGCATCTCAGCATACTCGAGAAATACTTTAAATTTGATTTCCCGGTTACACAGAATATCAGGATTAGGCGTTCGACCCGCTTTGTATTCTGCAAGAAAGTGTTCAAAGACGTTATCCCAGTAATCGGCGGCAAAATTTGCTGTATGCAGAGGAATACCCATCTTATCGCATACTTGCTGGGCGTCTTGAAGGTCTTGAATAGCGGTACAGTATTCAGAGCCATCATCTTCATCCCAGTTTTTCATAAATAGTCCTTCAACCACATAACCCTGCTGTTTTAACAGTAGGGCGGCGACTGAGCTATCTACTCCACCGGACATACCGACGATAACTTTTTCTGCACTGCTCATATTGATTTATCTTATTTTAT
>DKNZ01000077.1:9938-27455 GCA_002469845.1 Cellvibrionales bacterium UBA7375
ATTTTATAGATTTAATTTTTGCACACTAAAGGCGGTTGCGAAACAATTCTAATGGAAAAACCTTGCCCTGCTCATAATCGTTGAGGCAATCTATAACTAATTCACTGCGTAATTGATCTTTATTCTGGTGTATTTCGTTAGATTCCATCCAAACAACCTGCTCAATATCCGAATCAATAACAGCTTTTTTATCTAAAGCGATCGCTTCCCCAGTGAATGCCAATCTGTAATATGTGATACCGGTTTCACTGGAAGTTGCACTGTAAATCCCTAAAAATTCTTTTATTGCTACATGCCAACCTGTTTCTTCATAGGTTTCTCGAATGGCCGCATCAATAATATCCTCACCCGTTTCAACATGTCCCGCTGGCTGATTAATCACCAACTGACCATTGTCTATTTCTTTAACCATTAGGTAGCGGTTATCTTTAACCACTATGGTTGCAACAGTGAGGTGGATTTTATCTGGCATAACTATTGTGGACCTTTTAAAACTTGATTAAATAAATCAGCTGCGGTTTTACCCGTTAAAGTTTTTGTTTCACCAAGGCCTATATCTTGGATATTTAATTGACCTATTTGTGCGCGAACTAGTCTTAATGTTGGAAATCCAATAGCCGCTGTCATTCGTCTAACCTGTCGGTTACGTCCTTCAGCAATACTGAGTTCAACCCAACTGTCAGCAACTGTTTGTCGTTGTCGTATGGGCGGGATTCTATCCCATAAGTTTGGTGGCACTATAGGTTTACACTTGATTGCACGAGCTGGACCATCTTTTAATTCCACGCCATTTATTAGCTTTTGACAATCGTTGCTATTAATTTGGCCCTCTACTTGAGCCCAGTAGGTTTTGTTTAACTTATACTTAGGATGGCTTATAAGCGATTGTAGTTGCCCATTATCAGTGAGTACTAACAATCCCTCTGAATCATAATCTAAACGTCCAGCAGGGTAGATACACTTTATTTTAATAAAATCCGCTAACGTTTTTCGACCTGCTTCGTCGGTAAATTGACTCAACACATGGTAGGGTTTGTTAAATAAAACCAATTTTGGCACTGATTTTCCTCTAAAACCGATATTCTATAGGAAACAGGGTTAAAAAAGCGCATAAAAACGTGTAAAATGCAGGCCTTTATTGTTATTGAACCATTTCACACACTATTTACATCACTCCATGGAGAATCTTAATGGGATATCAGCATATCCAGATTCCGCAATCTGGCGAAAAGATTACAGTTAATGGCGACCTAAGCCTAAATGTACCAAACAATCCAATTATTCCTTACATTGAAGGGGATGGCATTGGGTTTGATATTACACCAGTGATGATTAAAGTCATCGATGCTGCCGTAGAAAAGGCCTATAGCGGTCAAAAGCAGATTTCATGGATGGAAGTATTCTGTGGTGAAAAGGCAGCTGATAAGTACGATGGTGATTGGTTCCCTGCAGAAACTTTAGAGGCTATTAAAGACTATGCTGTTTCCATCAAGGGTCCACTGACTACCCCGGTGGGTGGTGGCTTTAGATCTCTTAATGTGGCATTGCGTCAAGAATTAGATTTATTTGTGTGTCAGCGTCCTGTTCGCTGGTTTACCGGTGTTCCTTCACCGGTTAAAGAGCCCAATAAGGTTGATATGTGCATCTTCCGTGAAAACTCTGAAGATATTTATGCAGGTATTGAATGGCGGGCTGGAACAGAAGAAGCGGGCAAAGTGATCGATTTTTTACAGAACGAAATGGGTGTTAAGAAAATTCGTTTTGATGAGAACTGTGGCATTGGTGTAAAGCCTGTATCAAAGCAGGGTACTAAACGTTTGGTTACTAAAGCCATTCAATATGCGATCGATCAAAACAAGCCATCAGTTACCTTGGTTCACAAAGGCAACATTATGAAATTCACCGAGGGTGCATTCTGTGACTGGGGCTATGAAGTCGCCCGTGAGCAATTTGGTGCTGAGCCACTCGATGGTGGTCCTTGGCATACCATTAAAAATCCAAATACAGGCGAACAAATTATTATTAAAGATGTCATTGCTGATGCGATGCTTCAGCAGATCATTCTTAGACCTGATGAGTATAGTGTTCTTGCAACCCTTAACCTTAATGGCGACTATATTTCTGATGCCCTAGCAGCTCAGGTGGGTGGTATTGGTATTGCACCAGGTGCTAATCTTTCTGATGATGTTGCTATTTTTGAAGCAACTCACGGTACAGCACCAAAGTATGCTGGTCAGGATAAGGTTAACCCAGGTTCACTGATTCTTTCGGCTGAAATGATGCTTCGCCATCTTGGCTGGTTTGATGCGGCAGATCTTTTAATCACCGGTATCGAAGGTGCAATTTCAAATAAAACAGTGACCTATGATTTTGAACGTTTGATGGATGATGCGGTACTTAAATCATGCTCTGAATTTGGTGATGCAATTATAGCCAATATGTAAGTCCTTACATTAGCTGCCCTGATTTTGTATAAATTGGGGCAGCTTTTGTGTTTTCTTCGATTATTCTTAATCCTTTTAGCCAATACATACTAAAAGTGTTTCCTATGTCTCCTTTTTTGCCCTATTGGAATAACATTTTCTGCATGTAAACCTTTTTCTCCTTGCTTTACTTCGTAATTAACAATTTGCCCAGTTTTTAGTGTTCTGTATCCTTCACTAACAATTGAGCTGTAGTGAACAAATATATCCGTGGGCCCGTCCTCATTTACAATGAACCCAAAGCCTTTAGAATTACTAAACCATTTAATCATCCCTGAACCTGCCATAATGTATCGCCTTAATCCTTGTCATTAGCAGTTAACATAATTGATAAACAACCACTGATTATAAGTATAGTAAGTATTTAGATTTTTTTAGGCTTCATACACTGCTTTTTATTTTTTAAGTAAATTTATACCTTGATAAACACTTGTGGTATAAAATTAATATTATTACGTAAGAAAAATATTGGCTAAATGATATGAGCAAGATGAACGATCACAATCATGTCCCTTATTTTGATCATGGGGACACAGCAGTACAGGAAGCGAAGCCTCAAATAAAAGAGCCTTCGATGTATCAAGTGGTTCTTCTTAATGATGATTACACGCCAATGGATTTTGTAGTTGAACTTTTAGAGTTGTTTTTTTATCACTCACGGGAAAAGGCAACCAAAATAATGCTCGATATACATCATGCGGGAAAAGGTGTCTGCGGCATATATACTGAGGATGTAGCTGCTACTAAAGCTACACTCGTAAATGAATATTCCCAGAGCAATCAGCACCCATTGCGCTGTGAATTTGAACCCTGCAACCAAAAAGAGTTTTAAGTATGCTCAGTAAGGACCTAGAATTAACACTTAATCGTGCCTACAAAAATGCACAAGAGCAGCGTCATGAATTTATGACAGTAGAGCATTTACTATTAGCTTTGCTAGATGATAAGTCAGCGGTGAAAGTGCTAAAGGCCTGTGGTGTAGATCTAAGTATTTTACGACAGGACTTAATTGAATTTATCGATGCTACGACTTCAAAAATACCTAAAACATTGGGTCATCATGAAGATATTGATGTTCAGCCCACCCATGGTTTCCAAAGAGTACTCCAAAGAGCCGTTTTTCAGGTAAGCTCAAGTACCAGTGAAGAAGTTGTTGGTGCCAACGTTATTGTGGCTATATTTAGCGAGCAAGAGAGTCAGGCTGTTTATTTTTTACGCTTACAAAATATTGCACGTATCGATGTTGTTAATTTTATCGCTCATGGTATTTCAAAAGTACCCAATGAAAATATCACTGCTGATGTTTCTGAGTCGGAGTTTCAACAATCAAGTCAAAAATCTGAAGAGGGTCAATCGTCTGATGGACAATTGTTAGCTCAATTTACCATTAATCTTAATTTTGAAGCTGAACAGGGTCGGCTTGATCCATTGGTTGGACGCGCTAGGGAGCTGGATCGTGTCGGACAAACTCTGATTAGACGCCGTAAAAACAACCCTTTATTGGTTGGCGAGTCTGGGGTTGGGAAGACAGCCATAGCAGAGGGTCTTGCTCAACTTATTGTTGAAGGTAAAGCCCCTGAACCTCTTTTGGGCTTCACTATTTTTTCCCTGGATCTCGGTGGCTTGCTAGCCGGAACCAAATATAGAGGCGATTTTGAAAAACGTCTTAAAGGCTTGATCAGTGAATTATTAGATCAGGGTGAAAGTATCTTGTTTATAGACGAAATTCACACGATTATAGGCGCAGGTTCTGCCTCCGGCGGGGTGATGGATGCTTCTAATTTACTCAAACCTTTATTGTCATCGGGTAAATTAAGATGTTTTGGCTCTACAACGTTCCAAGAATATAGAGAAATTTTTGATAAGGATCGTGCACTATCTCGCCGTTTTCAAAAAGTTGATGTGGATGAACCTTCTACAGCAGAGACCTATTTAATTCTTAAGGGCCTAAGAGAGAAGTTTGAGCACCATCACCATCTAAAATATACCAATACTGCGCTTAAGGCGGCAGCTGAGCTTTCTAGCAAGCATATTTCAGATCGTTTTTTACCCGATAAAGCGATTGATGTTATAGATGAAGCGGGAGCATTTCAGCGCCTTCAACCAAAGAGTCGTCAAAAGAAGACGATTGGTGTTACCGATATTGAGCTAATGATTTCAAAAATTGCTCAGATACCCGCTAAAACTGTTTCTTCTTCTGACCGTTCAAAGCTAAAAGGATTAGACGATCAATTACGGTTGGTAGTTTTTGGCCAGGACCCCGCTATTAGTGCCTTAACCAGCGCTATTAAGCTTGCACGTGCAGGTTTACGAGAAGGGGAGCGGCCTATTGGTAGTTTCTTATTCGCTGGGCCTACGGGTGTTGGCAAGACCGAAATGAGCCGTCAACTAGCCAAGTTGCTAGGTATTCCTTTGATTCGCTTTGATATGTCAGAATATATGGAGCGTCACGCTGTTTCTCGTTTAATAGGCGCACCTCCAGGCTATGTTGGTTTTGATCAGGGCGGTCTTTTGACTGAAGCTGTAGCCAAACAGCCCCATGGTGTTGTATTGCTTGATGAGGTTGAAAAAGCCCATCCAGATATCTTTAATTTATTACTTCAAGTGATGGATCATGGAACACTGACTGATAACAATGGTCGTAAAACCGATTTTCGCAATATCATATTAATAATGACTACCAATGCCGGTGCAGAAAGTTTAGATAAAAGCTCAATTGGTTTTGCTAAACAAGATCATAGTACTGATGCCCTGAGTGACATTAAGAAAACGTTTAGCCCCGAATTTAGGAATAGACTCGACACTATCGTTCAATTTGGTAGTTTACCTTTGAATATTATTGCAACGGTTGTTGATAAGTTTTTAGTGAAATTACAAAATCAACTGGATGAGAAAAAAGTATTTTTAAGTGTTGATGCCGAAGCGAGGAATTGGTTGGCGGTTAATGGTTATGATGCAAAAATGGGTGCACGCCCCATGGATCGTCTTATTCAGGATAAAATTAAGAAACCCCTTGCTGAAGAAGTGTTATTTGGGACCTTAAGTCAGCGTGGAGGTACTGCTTTTGTATCTGTTAAAGACGGTGAACTGTGCATTGATATTGAAACCATGGAGCTATCGGAGGCCTAGTCTCCATGGTGAAATTTCTATCTTTCGCGAAAGGTAATACGGCCTTTAGTTAAGTCGTAGGGCGTCATTTCTACCTTAACTTTGTCACCCGTTAGAATACGGATGTAATGTTTTCTCATTTTTCCTGAGATATGCGCAGTGATAACATGGTCATTTTCAAGTTTTACTTTGAACATGGTATTGGGCAGGGTATCGATTACCTCGCCATCGAATTCAATATGATCTTCTTTTGCCATAACTAATTTTAGTACTCTGTAAAAAACGCGCAGTTTGCCTTAATTTGCACAACATAGCAAAGTCATTATTCAAACTAAAAGCCCATATATTTAAACTAATCGCTTGGAGTTGGAATATAACCCTCTGGATTCCATTTAATATCACTATCTCTTAACTGATGAAGCATGGTTAAAAAAGTTTTTCTTTTTATGGCTTTTGCTCCCATAGAGACTAGGTGTTCAGTCTCTAATTGGCAGTCAATTAGCTTAAAGCCGAGTTTAGCTATGTGCCTACATAAATAGACTAAAGCGATTTTTGAAGCATTAGTTTGTCTGCTAAACATAGATTCACCACAAAAAATTGCGCCAATAGATAAACCATAGGCACCACCCACTAATTCTTCATTCTGCCAAATCTCGACTGAATGGGCTTTACCCAGTTTATTTAAATTAGTATAGGCTAAAATCATGTCTTTGTTTATCCAAGTATCTGTTTGAAAATCCCTTTCAGCGCATGCTGTAATAACCTGTTCAAATGATCGATTAAACGTTACTTTAAATGTTTGTTGACGTAGTTGTTTTTGCAGGCTTTTAGAAATATGGAGATTATTTGGCTCGATTACACAGCGAGTACTTGGAGACCACCAAAGTATAGGGTCATCTTCGTTGTACCATGGGAATATGCCCTGATAATAGGCTGAAAGAAGTGTATCTGGCTGTAGATTTCCACCAACAGCCAGTAAACCATCAGGATCCTCTAATGCAGAATTAGGATCGGGGAAAATTGGGTTTTGCGGGTCTAGTACTGCTAGATCCATTTAAGCATCTAAAAAACGTTCAGCATCTAATGCAGCCATACAGCCTGTACCTGCAGAAGTCACTGCCTGTCGATAAACATGGTCGGCAACATCTCCTGCTGCAAATACACCTTTAATACTGGTTTCTGTCGCATTGCCGTCTAAACCACCTATGATAGTAATATAGCCATCTTTCATATCCAGTTGCTGGGCAAAAATATCGGTATTTGGCTTATGGCCGATAGCAATAAATACACCGGCGACATCTATTTTTTTGGTGGTACCTTGACTATCTTTTAATTCAAGACCGGTAACTCCTGAATCATCGCCTAGTACTTCGTTAAGGTTATTATTCCATTCTATGCTTATATTGCCATCACGTTCTTTTTCAAAAAGTTTATCTTGCAGCATTTTTTCAGCGCGTAAACTATCTCTACGATGAACTAGTACGACCTCTGAGCATATATTAGACAGGTAAAGCGCTTCTTCTACAGCAGTATTTCCGCCGCCAATTACCGCGACCTTCTTATTTCTATAAAAGAATCCGTCACAGGTTGCACAGGCTGAAACACCTTTGCCCATAAAAGCTTCTTCAGAGGGTAGCCCTAAATACTGTGCCGACGCACCCGTTGCTATGATAAGTGAATCGCAGGTATATGATTGTGTTCCTTCCAGCTTGAAAGGACGCTGATTTAGCTCAACAGTTTCTATGTGGTCAAATATGGTTTTAGTATCAAAACGCTCGGCGTGTCGTTGCATTCGATCCATTAACTCAGGGCCCTGAACACCTTGGTCATCACCTGGCCAATTATCTACATCTGTAGTGGTGGTTAATTGGCCACCCTGCTGAATACCTGTGATAACGACGGGATTAAGGTTAGCTCTGGCGGCATAGACTGCTGCAGTCCAACCAGCTGGGCCTGATCCTAAAATGATAAGAGGGTAGTGTTGTACGTCAGACATAATTTTTTCTCAAATAATAAAGTTTATGTTTGGTTTATAAAACCGTTTTATAGGGTGACTATCATAATGATTCCTGGGCAAGTCACCAATTAATTTTTTAATTTCTTTACATAGTTCATGAATATAGCTTTACGGCATGGCGTTTAGTTAAAATTAAGCTACAATTACTGCTTTACAAAGCTAATAGGGCTTAAATCTTGAGTAATAAAAAAACGAAACAAAATAATTCGGCTCCTACTAACCAGAACGATTCTGATACAAGGTCTAAGCGGCTTCTTACTGAAGGTGCACTTATTGGCTCTATTGCCCTTTGTCTGATTATGATGGTGGCTCTTTTGAGCTACTCACCGGAAGACCCGGGCTGGTCAAAAACGGCTACTTCTCATCAAGTAGAAAATGCCATCGGTCCAGCTGGTGCACTTTTTGCCGATATCTTTTTCAACCTATTCGGCGCTATGGCGTTCTTATTTCCGCTTTTGCTGGCCGCTAGAGCCCTACAGATACTTCGTACCTGCTTGTTAAAAGAGGCAGTGCCATTTGATACAGTAACTTTTAGTCTGCGTCTAATCGGCTTTGTGTTGGTCATGGTAAGCGCCACATCCATTGCTAATATACAATTCGATGACTCACTGGCTAGCTACCCATCTGGTTATGGTGGAGTAATGGGTATGACAATTAGCGATTCTGTTCTTGAAGTATTTAGCTTCACCGGTGCTACGGTTATTTTACTTTCAATATTCTTTTTTGGATTGACTGTTTTTGCCGAGATTTCATGGATTACCATTATAGATACACTGGGTACTTCAACAATGGCTCTGGGGCGATGGTTATCCGCTAGCTTTATTGAAATTAGGCGCAAGCAAATTGAAAATAATATTGCCAAAGAAGCGAAAGCTGAACGCTCGATTAAAGTAGAGGCGGCAACCAAAAAAAGACAGAAGCAAATCCCAGTCACTATTAGTGCACCTGAGGTTAAGGCGAAAAATAGCAAGCGTGTTGAAAGAGAAAAACAACAACCATTATTTATTGACGAAAAACTAGTGGGGGTTCTTCCACCATTAAATCTCCTCGATACTCAAGATAAATCCACAAATACTGGCTTTTCAGATGAATCTTTGGAGCACATGTCACGTCTTTTGGAGGTCAAGCTTCAGGACTTTGGCATCAGTGCTACGGTAGTGGAGGTTCTTCCAGGGCCTGTGGTTACTCGTTTTGAAATTCAGCCTGCTGCAGGTATTAAAGTGAGCCGTATTACTGGATTAGCTAAAGATTTAGCTCGGTCTATGGCTGTAATTAGTGTTCGTGTGGTTGAAGTCATTCAAGGGAAATCTGTGGTTGGTATTGAGATTCCCAATGAGACTAGAGAAATGGTTCGCCTAAGTGAGGTACTTACCTCTGCTGCTTATGATAACTCTAGTTCACCCTTAACCTTGGCATTAGGCAATGATATCGCAGGTATTCCAGTTGTCGCCGATCTCGCTAAAATGCCGCATTTACTGGTAGCGGGAACCACAGGTTCAGGTAAGTCTGTTGGTATTAACGCTATGCTTTTAAGTCTTTTGTTTAAAGCCTCACCCGACGAAGTTAAGCTAATCCTTATTGATCCAAAGATGCTTGAATTGTCTGTTTATGATGATATCCCCCATCTTTTAACGCCAGTTATTACTGATATGAAGGATGCCTCTAGTGGTCTGCGTTGGTGTGTGGGTGAAATGGAGCGTAGATACAAATTAATGGCCGCACTTGGAGTAAGAAATATTGCAGGCTATAACCGTAAAATAGAAGATGCTATTAAGTCTGGCAATCCAATTACTGATCCCCTGTGGGTATTTAATCCAGAAGAGATGGGCTGGGACGAAACCCAAGAGCCACCAGAAGCACCGACCTTAGAAACGCTACCTTATATTGTAGTCGTCGTCGATGAATTTGCCGATATGATGATGATTGTCGGTAAAAAAGTGGAGCAGTTAATTGCTCGCATTGCACAAAAAGCTAGGGCAGCAGGTATTCATCTAATCTTGGCAACACAACGACCCTCGGTCGATGTTATCACTGGGCTTATTAAGGCCAACGTACCCTCTAGAATTGGATTCCAAGTATCTTCCAAAATAGATTCTCGAACTATTTTAGATCAGGGTGGTGCTGAGCAGTTATTGGGACATGGTGATATGCTTTATCTTCCTCCCGGTACCAGCGTTCCTGAACGCATCCATGGTGCTTTTGTTGATGATCATGAAGTTCATAAGGTAGTTGCCGATTGGAAGCGTCGTGGCGAGCCTAATTACCTATCAGAAATAACCGATGAAGCTTCATCTTCTGGTGTTATTGTTCCTGGATTTAATACCAGTGATGATTCAGATGATAATGAAGAAAGCGATCCTCTTTATGATGAAGCGGTTGCCTTTGTTTTAGAAACACGTAAAGCTTCTATTTCATCTGTCCAGCGCAAACTTAGAGTTGGCTACAATCGAGCAGCTAGGCTTATAGAACAAATGGAAGCAAGCGGTGTTGTTAGTGCTATGGGCAATAACGGAAGTAGGGAAGTATTAGCACCATCATCGGGCTCTAATTGATGAAATTATTTTGCTGGGCGCTAATGGCTATTTTCACTACAAGTATCTCTTGGGCTGAAATAACTAAAGACGCAACTGAACAGCTAGCTGATTTATTGAGCCCCATAAATAGTTTTTCAGCTAATTTTCACCAACAGCTACTGGACTCCAAGGGAATTTCCTACCAGAAATTAACCGGTATTTTGCATGGGCATAAGCCCAATCAAGTTCATTGGACTGTATTTCAGCCGGCTGCGCAAATGATTGTTAGTAACGGTACTCGCCTATGGTTATATGATCCTGATCTAGAACAGGTCATTATTGAACCTTATGCTAACAATCCTGAAGCTAATCCCGTCAGTTTACTTCTTGGCGGCCCACACCAAATTAGTGAAAGCTTTAGTCTGATAGAGCAAAAATTAGTTAATGAATCTACCAGACAATTTGTTCTCGAGCCCATTAAATTAAATGCTCTTTACACCCAATTAATAATTGAATTCACACATGGTAGTTTGTCAGGGATTAGCTTTAGCGATAATCTTGGACAAAAAACTATTATTGAGTTTCAAAATTTCATATTGAATCCATCATTTAAGGATAATTTTTTCACCTTTAAAATACCCGAGGGAGTGGATGTTGTAAGCTATGTCCACTGATCTTTTTACCCAAGAGGTATACCAGCCATTAGCCTCCAAAAGGCGCCCTCAAAGTCTATCTGATTTTTTGGGACAGCAACATATACTTAGCCAAGGCAAACCTCTTAGAGAGACTATTAATAGCGGTCTTCCTCACTCAATGATACTTTGGGGTCCTCCCGGTGTTGGTAAAACCACCTTAGCCAAAATAATTGCACAGGCCGCAGATGCGCATTTTGAGTCTATATCAGCTGTGCTATCTGGGGTTAAGGAAATTAGGGCAGCAATATCAATCGCACAACAACAGCGTGATGCTCATGGTCGAAAAACACTATTATTTGTTGACGAAGTTCATCGCTTTAACAAATCACAACAGGATGCTTTTCTTCCCTATGTCGAAGACGGCACTGTAATATTTATTGGTGCCACCACAGAAAACCCCTCATTTGAATTGAATAATGCACTGCTGTCTCGTTGTCGCATCTATGTGCTAAAAGGTTTAACCCTCGATGATATAAAAAATATTGTCACTCATTCGCTACCTGAGTTAAATGCTAACAATAACAGCACTCTAACCATTGAGGAAAAGGCATTGGAATTACTGGCTAACGCAGCAGATGGTGATGCTCGGCGTGCGCTCAACCTCCTTGAGATAGCGGCTGATCTTGTGCCTGATGACTCCTCTGTACTAAATTCTGATATTTTACAGCAGGTTTTAGTGGGTGATAATCGAAGATTTGATAATAAGGGTGAGTATTTTTATGACCAAATTTCCGCTCTACATAAATCCATTAGAGGATCTGACCCTGATGCATCACTGTATTGGCTTTGTCGTATGCTGGATGGCGGGTGTGATCCACTTTATATAGCGCGACGCTTGGTACGAATTGCTAGTGAAGACATTGGCAATGCCGACCCAAGAGCGCTAGAAATAACACTCAACGCATGGAATGCCCAAGAGCGGCTAGGGAGCCCTGAGGGTGAGCTAAGTCTGGCTCAAGCTGTTGTTTATCTAGCTATAGCGGCTAAAAGTAATGCTGTCTATACAGCATACAAAGCTGTGATGGCGGATATTCGCTCTATGCCTAGTTGTGAGGTGCCCATACATTTGCGCAATGCACCTACAAAACTAATGAAGCAGCTAGATTATGGCAAAGATTATAGATACGCCCACAATGAAGAGGGCGGTAATGCAGCCGCAGAACGCTACTTACCCGAAGAATTAAAGGATAAGCAATATTATTTTCCCACTGATCGCGGCCTTGAGGTTAAAATAGCTGAAAAATTAACTTATCTTCGAAGTTTGGATAAGAAAAAGAAGAGTGAAAAATAAGGAAAATTTAAATGCATTGGATTTCAGTAGCTCTTGGCGGGGCATTAGGTGCTGTTTGTCGTTACTGGGTGAGTGTTTCATTATTACCCGTGAGTGGTTACAAATTCCCCTTTGCTACGCTATCGGTAAATGTAATCGGTAGCCTTTTAATGGGTATTTTGTATGTTCTTATTGTAGAGAAGGGCGGTTTACCCGATCAGACTCGAAATATTCTTATGGTGGGCTTTTTAGGTGCGTTTACGACTTTTTCAACTTTCTCGCTTGATGCTATCAGTCTGTGGCAAAATGGCGGCCAATTAATGGCGCTTATTTATGTTTTTGCAACTGTAGCTTTATGCCTAATAGCTATTATTTTTGCCATTTGGCTAACACGACTGTTTTAAGGATTCTATTATGCTTGACCCGAAACTACTTCGTTCGGAGCTAAATTCAATAGCACAAAGCCTAAAAATTAAAGGTTTTGAATTAAATTTTGACGATTTTTTATCACTTGAGTCTCAGCGTAAAGAACTTCAACTTAAAGCCGAGGCCGTTCAACAAGAGCGCAATGCCTATGCCAAGAGTATGGGTAAGTTAATCGGTCAAGCAAAGGCGAATGGTGAAGATATTGAGCCCTTAAAAGCTAAGGGTGAAGCCTTGAAAAAAGCCAGTACTGATGCCGATACTGCACTTGCTGAGATTCAAGCTCAGTTAGATACTTTGTTACAAGGTATACCCAATATACCCGACACTACTGTTCCAGAAGGTAAGGATGAGGAAGATAACGTAGAAGTTCGTCGCTGGGGAACCATTAACCAATTTGATTTTAAGGTTAAAGATCATGTTGACCTAGGCGCTGATCTAAAGGGTCTCAATTTTGATACAGCCGCCAAAATTACTGGCTCAAGATTTGCTCAAATGAGTGGTGATCTGGCAAGACTTCATCGTGCTCTAACGCAATTTATGCTTAATACGCATATTGAAGAACATGGTTACCAAGAGGTCTATGTCCCCTATATTGTTAATTCTGATTCCTTATTTGGAACAGGCCAGCTACCTAAATTTGAAGAAGATTTGTTCAAATTAGATGATGAGCGGAATTATTATCTGATTCCCACGGCAGAAGTGCCGGTGACCAATATTCATCGCAATGAAATTGTAGAGTCTCTACCCATTAAATATGTCTCCCACACCCCATGTTTTAGAAGTGAAGCGGGCAGCAGTGGTCGCGATACACGCGGCATGATTCGTCAGCATCAATTTGAAAAAGTTGAAATGGTTCAGTTTGTCCATCCAGAGCAATCAAATGAAGCCCATGAAGCGCTGACAGGCCATGCCGAAGCAATATTGCAAGCATTAGGCTTAGCTTATCGTACGGTTATTTTGTGTGGTGGCGACCTTGGTTTTTCATCCGCTAAAACCTATGACATAGAAGTGTGGCTGCCATCTCAGCAGACCTACAGAGAAATATCATCCTGTAGTAATTTCACTGATTTTCAGGCTCGAAGAATGAAAGCTCGATTTAGAAATGCTGAAGGTAAAACAGAGTTTCTTCATACCGTTAATGGCTCAGGTTTAGCCGTAGGACGAACATTAATTGCGGTGATGGAAAACTATCAACAGGCCGATGGTTCAATCGCTATTCCAGAAGTTTTACAGCCTCTAATGGGCGGCTTAACCCATATAAGCTAATGGACTTTTTACCGCTATTTCATAATCTTAATGGTAAGCGCGTTATTGTTATCGGTGGCGGCGAAATTGCCTTGCGCAAAGTACGCTTGGTGGCTGAGGCCAGCGCCTTAATTACTATTGTAGCCAAAGAGTACTGTGCTGATCTTGTAGACATAAGAGATAGCAATGCCAAAAAAGGCATCCATAATCTTGAGCTAATAACAGCACCTTACCAACAACAGTATATTGAAAACTACCCTGATGCAGTTCTAGTGATTGCCGCCACCAATGATCCTGAGCTTAACCGTGAAGTATCAAAGCATGCGCAACAGGCTCATATGCTGTCTAATGTGGTGGATGATCCTGGCTATTCTACGGTTATATTTCCCTCTATTGTCGACAGATCACCCATACAAATCGCTATTTCAAGCGGTGGTGATGCCCCTGTTTTGGTTCGCTTAATTCGTACACAACTTGAAAGTTTATTTCCCGCGGGGATGAGCAAGCTAGCTGCACTGGCAGGTAGTTTTAGAGAAAAGGTAAAAGCCAAATTTTCTAATGGTGCCGATCGAAAAGCTTTTTGGGAAGAGGTTTTCGGTGGGCCTATCGCTGAACAAGCCTATAGTAACAACCTAGATGAAGCAGAGCGCCTGTTAAAGGATAAACTCGACACCACTGAAGAATTTAAAACGGGTGAGGTCTATCTAATTGGAGGCGGGCCAGGTGATCCAGATCTTTTAACCTTTAAAGCTATAAGGTTGATGCAACAAGCGGATATAGTTTTATATGACAGACTTGTCTCTAAACCTGTTCTCAATCTAGTTAGGCGGGATGCCACCAGAATCTATGTGGGCAAAACCGCGGGTGATCATCCAGTAACCCAAGAAAATATTAATCAAAAAATGGTGGATTATGCCCTTGAAGGCAATCGCGTAGTTCGACTTAAGGGCGGTGACCCTTTTATTTTTGGTCGCGGTGGTGAAGAACTTGAAACCCTAGCCGAGCAGGGGATTCCTTTTCAAGTAGTTCCAGGCATCACTGCGGCATCGGGTTGTGCAAGTTATGCCGGAATACCCCTGACGCACCGCGATCATGCCCAATCTGTGCGCTTTATCGCTGGTCATCACCGCTCTGGAAAGCTTGACCTCAATTGGAATGAATTAGCCCAGCCCAATCAAACACTGGTTTTTTATATGGGTCTTAATGGCCTAGAAACCATCTGCGAACAACTCAAAGCACATGGTTTAGATGCCAATATGCCAGTAGCCTTGGTTGAAAAGGGCACCTCTGATAGACAGCGAGTCTTTACTGGCGATCTAGATACACTGCCCAGTATTGTCCGCAAAGCAGAAGCTAAAGCACCTACGCTTATTATTGTAGGAACCGTTGTTAGCCTGCATGATAAATTAGCTTGGTTTAATCAAAATTCTCAGAGCGACCAATGACCAACAGTTTTGACTTTGATTTATTTGTTATAGGTGCGGGGTCCGGCGGGGTTAGAACCGCCAGAGTTGCTGCTTCACAGGGTAAGCGAGTTGCCATCGCTGAGGTTTCAGATCTTGGCGGCACCTGCGTCAATGTTGGTTGTGTGCCGAAAAAATTATTTGTCTATGCCTCTCAGTTTCCTGAAATTTTCCATGCTAGCGAAGGCTATGGTTGGAATCATACAAATCAGGCTACATTTAATTGGAATACCCTCAGAGACAATAAATCCAACGAAATAGCCCGTTTAAACGCTATTTATCAAAAACTATTGAATGATAGCGGTGCCACCATTATCCAAGGCAGAGCTAAAATAGAAGCCCCTCAGCGTATTTCTATTAACGGACAGCAATACAGTGCTAAAAGAATATTAATTGCAACCGGTGGCTGGCCCCATATACCCGATATACCCGGTAAAGAATTGGCGGTTAGCTCTAATGAAATTTTTAGCCTACCGGAGCTCCCTAAAAGGGCTGTTATTGTAGGTGGTGGCTATATAGCGGTTGAATTCGCAGGCATTCTTAATGGGCTAGGGGTTGAGACTCACCTAATCTATCGTGGGAATCAGTTATTAAAATCATTTGATAGGGATTGTTGCGCAAAAGTAACAGAAGGCATGATTAAAAAGGGTGTCAAAGTGACTCTAGATACCAATGTCAGTTCAATTACCAAGTGTCAGCAACAGCTTAATATCAACCTAGATAGTGGGAGCTCAATTACTGTAGATATGGTTCTTTATGCCACAGGTCGGCAGGCCAATACCGAAGGGTTGGGGCTTGAGAATACCAAAGTTACATTAAATGATCGTAAAGCAATAATGGTTGATGAAAACTACTGTACCAGTGAACCCAGTATCTATGCTATTGGTGATGTTATAGACCGGGTTCAGCTTACACCGGTAGCTATCAAACAGGCTATGGCACTAATTAATCACTTATACCAAGATAGTAAAACAAAAGTAGATTACACAAACATACCAACCGCAGTGTTTAGCCAGCCCGAATTAGCCACGGTAGGCTTAACAGAATTACAAGCTAAGCAACAATATACCGATATTGCTGTTTATCGTTCAGACTTTAAGCCTATGTTTGATACATTAGGGCAGGGTAGTGATCGTATTTTTATGAAAATGATCGTTAATAAGACCAATGACAGGGTTATTGGCTGTCATATGGTGGGTCATCATGCCGCAGAAATTATTCAGGGAGTCGCCATCGCCATAAAAGCCGGCGCTACAAAATCACATTTTGATTCAACCATTGGTATCCATCCGTCAACTGCGGAAGAATTTGTAATGCTAAAATAACGCTATATTACAATAGTTTATGAGGTATTTATTAATATCTACATTAAAAGATTAGCCGTTCTCGCTCTAGTAATGTTAGCAATAAATACTTTAAATCTGCTATTGATCTTGTATCAGAAGCAGTATCCCCGCTGAGATTAAATAGTATCGTATGGCAAATCTGATGAATGATAACTGGCAGATGCAAGGCAGCATCGTCACTTACTGCTATAGTTAATCTTTCAAAAACTCCCATAAAAAGACCATGTACAGTGTTTAAATAAGTATCATAAATGGACTTAAGCTCAGGTGTAGTCGCCATTACAGGGACAATGGGTAATAAAAAAGTATTTGCTTTATAAGCTTCTAAGAGACTCTCCACGGTAAGGCTAACAAAGGGCTTTAACTGCATTTTTTCAATATCTTCAGAGCTAATATTATCCATAGCCTGCATTATATTTTCTAACCACAGATCAGACAGAGCAAATAATATTGCATGTTTGTTTGGAAAATAATGGTAGAGCGTACCCACGGATATATTCAATTTTTTAGCCACAAGAATTGTCGTTAGTTCGCTCAATCCCACTGTTTTCAATAGAGAACAGGTTTCCTTTAATATTTTATCACGCTGTAGCCTGGCCCTACCTTGAATGGGTTCAGATCTGGAACTTAAAATTTTAGACATTTAATTACTCCACATTATTATGCTCTTTTAAGAGTAAACTAATTTTCGAACAAATACTCAATTTAATTTGAGTATTTGTTCAAATTGATAGCATAGAACCAATACTAACAGACCCTTGAGCCTAGTGAAAAAAGTCAAATTACTATCTTAATCATTGCAATTGCAGTGTTTAGACGATAACCTTGGTCTAAAAGATAATTATTATTCACAAGCCAAAACCTTCTTACGCTCACAAACCTAATAGTATTTTGTTGGGGATTTTTTATTACAGGCTACCCTAGGTTGTTCAAGTGCATGAATGCGGACTC
>DKNZ01000077.1:27855-46659 GCA_002469845.1 Cellvibrionales bacterium UBA7375
TATAAAGGGTAGTAGAAATAGATTCAATGATGTATGAACTCAACCAATCAGCCTTGTTGCCAAATTCTGACATAAATGTAGCTGATGCTATTAGTAAATATACTAAACACGACCTTTCTGACCTTAAAAATTCAGAACTTATGGACCGTGTTGACAGTAAGTTTTTACTACCAGTTGATACTTTAAGTCATATTTTAGCATCCTGTAATAACTTCTATTCTGTGCTTACAATTGATGACGTTAATTTGTTTCAATATAACAACATTTATTTTGATACGGCTAATCTCGACTTCTATCGCTCACATCACAATCGAAAACTAAACCGCTATAAGGTTCGTCATAGAAATTACGCAGATGTGGGTTCCAGCTTCTTAGAAGTGAAATTTAAGAATAACAAGGGTCGTACTATTAAGACTCGTTGCGCATCTGATGATAAACCCTCCGCAGCATTAATAAGCAATGCCCACTTTCTTGATAGCAATGGCATAGAGCAATCAAATTCGCTCATTGCTTCACAAAGTTGTAATTATCAACGCATTAGCCTAGCTAATGATGCGCAACATGAGAGGTTAACTCTAGACCTTAATGTGAATTTTATAAATCAACTCAATAACTCGAACTTCGAAAACTCATATATACTTTCAAATTTTTATATTGCAGAGCTCAAGCAAGAAAAGCTTAATAGGCAGTCGCCTTTCTATCGCTTAATACGAGAAATGGCCATCAGGAGCAAAGGTTTTAGCAAGTATTGTATGGGTGTATCACTTACAAATAATAAACACATAAAAACAAACCGTTTTAAAGCTAATCTAATGCGGTTAGAGAGAGGAGCATAACTGAATGAACAGCATAACCGGATTGATATTTAGTCAATTTGTACCACTATTAATTATAAATACACTTTTTTTGACTATTTTATTACGTTTGATTTTCTTCCGTTATAGCCCAAAAAGAAATGCGCTATTTGGCTATTTTATGTTCGGTTGTGGGGTTTTCTTAGTCACTAACTTACTTCAAGGCGTTGAAATCTCCATGGGGTTTGCCTTTGGCCTATTCGCCATTTTTGCTATGTTACGCTATCGAACAGAGGCTATTTCCGTTCGAGATATGACCTACTTATTTTTGGTTATTGTAATATCACTAATCAATGGTGTTGGGCCCCTTTCAATAGCAAGCCTGATAATTGTAAACGCCATACTTTGTGCAATTGTTGCCTTTGGAGAGACTTCACTTTTCGCACCAAGAATATTTATCAAGAACATCCGTTATGAAAATATCGAAAATATTCGTCCTGAAAATTTTGAACTTCTAATGGCCGATATTAAAGAAAGAACTGGTTTACAGATTGAGCGGGTTCAAATTTCAAACATCGATTTTTTAAGCGACGTAGCCAATATTAAGGTTTTTCATTATGAATTACCTCCCAGAAACCTTACAAAACTTGATAGCAAAAATTACAACCCCACTGAAAGGTGAGAATAGTGCCTAAGGGTTTTAAATCCTTTTTCCCTTTAGGCTTTCTAGCTTTGAGCATTGCTTCCTATTCAACTGCATTTGATTTGGAACAGTCAGTATCTTCCGTTATAGAAAGTGATTTGTGGCAAGATATTGATATTGACGTAAGGCTTAATTTAGATACATCGGGCTTTGATGGTATTTATCGAGAAGATCTTTCTAATAATAACGCTTATGATTCTTTAGTTCGTCGTGCGCGCTTGTCTTTAAAAGCACCTATATACAAAAATTGGTCAAGTAAACTTCAATTAGCTATAAACGAAGGCGACGATACCTACGAAACTAAAGACTTTTATCTTCGTTATAACGGCTTTGAATTTGCTGACATCAGAATTGGCCAATCGAAAGAGCCTTTTGGTCTAGAAAATATGACAAGCTCAGCTAATTTAGCCTATACAGAACGAAGTCTCTCGCCATTTTCACTAGGACGAAGCACAGGGATTAATATATCAGATAGCAAGCGTAATTTCAGTTGGAGCATTGGTGCGTATAAAGTAGAAGAAAATGATAAAGTAAAAGCGGATGGCAACAAAGCTTATACTACAAGGATAACATTTAGCCCACTTAGAAAGGGTAAAAATTATAACCATCTAGGCTTGGCTTACAGCAAAAGAAACTTAGAGGGTGCCGATTACGAGATCAAGTCAAACGCAGGGGTTGATACTGCATTTAATTTTCTCGATACAATAAATATCTCAACAGATACGATTGAAAAATCAGGTATTGAGTTAGCTTGGGGTAGGGGGGCACTATCATTGCAAGGGGAATATCAACACCTGCAGATAAACGCTATGGAAATAACTAAGAATGCCAGTTATCAAGCCTTTTACACCCAATTATCCTACTTCTTGACCGATGATCACCGCCCCTATAGAAAGGGACGGTTCTCAAGCGTAAAACCAAATTCAACAAAAGGTTCTGTCGAGTTAACTCTCAGAAAAGGCGAGCTTCAATCTGTTCATATAGGTTCTGAAAACATAAACCCAGATATTACAATTGCTACAACTGTTCTAGGCATTAACTACTACCTTAATAAACGCATAAATCTAATGCTTAATGCCAGTGACACAGAATCATCTGGCATTGTAAACGAAGGCCAGGACAGTGGTTCGGCGCTTACATTTAGGGCGCAGATTAGGCTTTAGATTAAACATCCCGATCCTTACCAGTTTTGGCCCGTTCTTTCATATCCGATTGAATATAAACCTGATCGGTGGTGCCCATACTGGCATGTCCAAGATCGTCGGCCATATGCTTAAGGGGTCGTGTAGCTATATCCTGGGAAGCGCCGGTATGTCTAAGCCAGTGTGTTGTAGCTTCCCTTAAAGCTTTAGCCTCGTCAGTAAAGCTCTCAGAGAGCATTTTTTCATAGGCCATATCAAAGGCTTCTTGAACAATACGCCTTAATTGGCGAGAACTCATACCCCCTGTACCACGGTTTTTAATCACCAATGGTGCGTTACTATTGAAATTACTATTTTGTTCCGTTCTAAATGCCTTATAACGTTTAATGTACGGAAATAGGGCGCTTGGCACTGAAATATCACGTATTTTATTGCCTTTCCCCAAAACCTTTAACCAGTGATTACCATCGGAGTCTTGCCAAAGATGCTGCCAAATAGGTTGCCAATTAGATCTGTCTGATAGTTCCGACACTCGCAGATACAATGTTTTAATTAAGGCAACAACAAATAACATTCGTTCATAATTAGTATCGGCATTTGCCTTAGCTTCAGCGCAGCTTAAAACATAATCCCACTGAAGGTTAGATAACCGTTTTATATTCTTTTGGGTAGCGCCTTTAATAAGGTAGGGTGATTGCTTGCGGATTGCTGGAATAGGGTTGCCAAACGCATAACCCTCATCGGCTAAATAGTCATAAAAACATGAAATCGCTGAAAAACAGATCTTTATAGCCTCACCAGAGAGCGTATGACCCTTTGTATCTGGTTTTACATCCAAACCCCCTGCTGTGGCTTTTTTGCGGTCTTCCTTGCTTATTTTTGCGGCAAATGGCCGCCAAAATTCATTTTGAAGCCACTCTCCGCCGATTGACTTGAATCGGTCCTGCACAGATTCACCGACCCATTCAATGGGTGGACTATGGATAAAATCAAAAAATGCTTCTAATTCTGGACGTTTTAGTTGGATGATACTTTTGTTAGCGACTGTCCAGGACCATAACAAAAGGCGCTCAACTTCGTTTCTATAGCTGCGATAGGTGGCTTCACTTTTGCGGCTATAACTTTTTAGGAATGCCTGACTGTGTAAAAAGTCCTGACTTACATCTGGATTATCTTTAACCAGTGCTTCAATAAATAATTTTGAGTCTGGATATTCATTAAGCATGGCCATACCCATGGGTAAGCGTGTGTATCTTTTATGGGCATCAAATAGAGGTGTTGCTTTGAACTTGGACATAACTTAACTCGTAATAACAACGGCAATAAATTGGATTAACTGTATATTCTAGCTGTTATGCACTGTATCAAGCCTTAAACTGATTGTCTAGTTATGTCCACTAATTGAGATTAGAGGAATTAGTGCAAATGCTATAGGTGCCCCCACTTTACTGTATTTAATCGATATCTTTAGCAAAGAAAACTTAGGCATGATAAAAATAGTAAATTAAAGACACCGAGATATAATTTAAGACGTATACTTAGTGTGATACGTTTGAATTAACTTGTTTAAGATTATTATCATTCATAGGTTTATTTCGTATAATTAACAAAAAGCAACCGCATAAAAAAGGAAATCATGCGTCAGCTAACCATCCTAACTGTATTTATATCTACCCTCTTTGTTACCTTTGTATCGTCAAACACAGAGGATCTAACTGATATTTTGCCTGAATCCCATCATTCAAAGCTGTTTCGTGAAATATACACACAATTAGCGACATCACATTATTCAACAGTAGCACTTAATGATCAGTTATCTGAAGCCTATTTAACGGCCTATATAGATAGACTAGATTCTCCCAAACGATTTTTCATGGCTTCAGATATAGCGGAATTTAAAAAATGGCAATATAAACTTGATGACTTAGCTAAACGTGGTGACCTAAGTGCTGGCTTTGAAATCTTTAATCTATTGCGTGAACGCGCTACTGATCGTTTACGACATAATATTGAGTTATTAGAAAACAAGCAGCATAAATTTGATTTCACACTTGATGAGCATATCTTTTTAGATGCGGATGATCGTGATTGGTTTATAGATTCAAAACAAGCAGATGATTTCTGGCGCAAGGCTATGAAGGACTCAATGATCAGACTAATGCTAAGCGGTAAAGAGCAGCAGGAGGCTCGAAAACTGCTTATAAAGCGCTATAAAGCCCTATTAAATCGCTATATTCAAAGAAACAGTAAAGATGTTTTTCAGCAGTATGCCAATGCCTTTGCATCCCTGTATGACCCCCACTCTTCCTACTTTAACCCACGCTCTTCGGAAAACTTTCAGATTAATATGTCTTTATCCCTTGAGGGTATTGGTGCACAGCTAACAACCGAAGATGAATTTACTGAAGTTGTTGATGTTATAACCGGCGGTCCGGCAGATGTACAGGGTATTCTTAAGCCAAAAGACAAGATAATTGGCGTAGGCCAAGGCGATGAAGAAATTGTCGATGTAATCGGTTGGCGTATTGATGATGTGGTTGACTTAATTCGCGGTAAAAAAGGCTCCGTGGTCCGTCTACAAATTGATTCAGGTGGCAGTAGTGACAAAATAATCTCCATTGTAAGAGACACGGTGAAACTTGAAGAGAAGTCAGCTCAAAGTCATGTTATCAGCATTGAGAATGATGGTAAAAAATACAATATAGGCGTGATTGAAATACCCACTTTTTATATGGACTTTGAAGCCGCCAGAAGACAGGATCCCAATTATAAAAGCACTTCGCGTGATGTTCGAAAGCTATTAAAAGAATTAAAACAACAGTCTGTAGACGGTGTTATTCTTGATTTAAGGAATAACGGCGGCGGCTCCTTATATGAGGCCACTGCCCTTACCGATCTATTTATAGGTTATGGCCCTGTGGTTCAAATTCGTGACGCCAATAAAAAAATCTATCGCAATCAACGGGCCAGATATGACGCTTATTATGATGGACCTATGATAGTGCTTATCAACCGTCTCAGCGCATCGGCATCAGAGATTTTCGCCGGCGCGATACAAGATTATGGCCGAGGCTTAATCGTTGGCAGTCAAAGCTATGGTAAAGGCACTGTCCAGACTATGGCTGAGTTAAGTAGCGGCTTTTTAAAATTAACTGTCTCTAAGTTTTATAGAGTGTCAGGGGGAAGCACACAGCATCGGGGTATTATCCCCGATATTAAGTATCCATCTCTGTTTGATTCAGATGAAATTGGAGAAAGCCATTTAGATAGCGCCCTGCCCTGGGACCAAATTCATCCTGTTCCCCATCAATATTCAGCGGAATTGAAGGAATTAATCATTCCCTTAAGCAAAACACACAAGAAACGTGTGCTGTCAGATGCGAATTTCTCGAGCTTGACTCAACAGTTAGCGCTAAAGCAAGAGTGGAAAGAACAAAACCGCTCCAATTTAAACCTTGAGCAACGAAAAAGTAGAGACGAAAGCTTTGATGAATCCCGTTTAGCTATAGAAAATAAACGTAGACTCGAACAAAATCTTAAGGCTTATAAGGATATAGAGGCTTGGGAAGCCGCTGAAGAGGAAGCTGAAGAAAATAAAGATACAGACCAATTCCCCACCGCTGAAAGCGACCCTATGCTATATGAAACAGGTATACTTTTAAGTGATCAAATTAAGATATTATCAAGTACAAAATACGCCGATAAAAAATCCAAATTAGCTACTCAATTAAAACAATAAAACTAATAATCATGAGCACTAAAATTAAAATAATATCGTTTAATGTCAATGGGATACGCGCACGTATTAATCAACTTTCTTCGGTTATAAAACAACATCAGCCCGATATTATTGGCCTTCAAGAGACCAAAGTATGTAATGAAGAATTCCCCTTTGAAGATATTGAAGCACTAGGATATAAAGCTAGTATCCATGGTCAAAAGGGCCATTATGGTGTCGCTCTTTTGACCAAAATTAGCCCATCAAGTCTGCAATGCGGCTTTCCGGGTGATGATTCGGATAGTCAATGTCGAATAATACACGGAAAATATGAAATGAATGGCCGCTCTTTACATGTAATTAATGGCTATTTCCCCCAGGGTGAAGGTCGGCATCACCCTACTAAATTCCCAGCCAAACAGAAGTTTTATAGGGATCTTTTAGATTATTTAAATAATAATTTTAATCAAGATGACGCTGTGGTGGTAATGGGTGATATGAATGTAGCCCATAGGGATGCTGATGTAGGAATCAAACCTGAAAACGCTAAGCGCTGGCTTAAAACAGGCAAAAGTTCGTTCTTACCCGAAGAGCGAGAATGGCTTCAATCTATCTTAGATTGGGGGCTAATTGATACCTACAGAGCAGATAATACCAACGATAACACCTACAGCTGGTTCGACTATAGAAGTCGTGGCTTTGATCAAGACCCTAAAATAGGCCTTAGAATAGATCTTATACTCGCCTCATCAGCTACTATGGCCATTTGCAGTGGCACAGGCATAGATCTGGAGGCCAGAGGCCATGAAAAGCCCTCTGACCACTGCCCTATTTGGTTAGATATAAATTTATAGCTAAGAAAGCTTTGATTCTAATTCTGGTAATGCGGCGAATAAGTCAGCCGCTAAGCCGTAATCTGCTACTGTGAAAATAGGCGCTTCTTCATCTTTATTGATGGCAACAATAACTTTGCTGTCTTTCATTCCGGCTAAATGCTGTATCGCGCCAGAAATACCCACGGCAATGTACAAATCGGGAGCCACTATCTTTCCAGTTTGACCCACTTGCATATCATTGGGAGCATAGTCAGCATCTACCGCTGCCCTTGAAGCGCCTACCGCGGCACCCAATTTGTCTGCAATTCTATAAAGAAGATCAAAGTTATCACCACTGGCCATCCCACGACCACCTGATATAACGATATTGGCAGCAGTTAGTTCAGGTCGATCAGATTGCGCAAGCTGATCACTAACAAAACTTGAAACTGCTAAATCATTAGCCGCATCAAGGGTTTCAATGCTAGCCGATCCGCCTTCTGATGATACTGGGTCAAATGATGTACCACGTATGGTTAGGACTTTAACTGTATCTATAGATTGCACTGTGGCAATTAAGTTGCCGGCATAAATCGGTCTTTTAAAGGTATCTTGGCTGACTATTTCACTGATATCTGAAATAGCCTGAACATCTAACAAGGCTGCAACACGCGGCATTATATTTTTTGCAGTGGTGGTTGCTGTTGCCAAAATATGCGTATAAGCAGCAGCCACATCGGCAATTAATGGCGCCATGTTCTCTGCAAGAAAATAATCGTAACAAGAATTATCTGCAACAAATACCTTGGACACAGCCGTAACCTTTGAGGCTTGCTCTGCAACCGTTTGACAGTCTTTACCAACAATTATCAGATCAATGGTATCACCCAGTTGAGTAGCGGCTGATATAGCGTTTAAAGTGGCTGAATTTAACTGCTGATTGTTGTGTTCAGCAACAACTAGAATACTCATGAGATTACCTTAGCTTCATTTTTAAGCTTATCTATCAATTGGGTTACATCACTAACCATTATGCCCGCTTGACGCTGTGCTGGGGGCTCTACACCTAGTAACTTAGTTCTAGCACTGGCATTGACCCCAAGTTCGTCTAATGTAAGCGTTGCTAGAGGCTTTTGTTTAGATTTCATTATATTGGGCAGCGAGGCATATCGCGGCTCGTTAAGTCGTAGATCTGCGGTTACAACAGCGGGCAAATCCAATGAAAGGGTTTGAAGACCTCCGTCAATTTCACGGGTCACAGCAATCTTACCCTCTTCAACTACCACCTCAGATGCAAACGTACCCTGTGAACAGCCGAGTAAAGATGCGAGCATTTGACCCGTTTGATTATTATCACCATCAATAGTTTGCTTGCCCATTAGAATTAGATCTGGACTTTCTTTATCACACACTGCTTTAAGGCATTTAGCTACGGCTAGAGGCTCTAATGGTTGTTCCGTTTGAACTAAAATAGATCTATCAGCGCCGAGTGCCAGTGATGTTCGCAGTTGCTCTTGAGACTTTTGACAACCAATAGAGACGGTAATTATTTCACTAGCCAACCCTTTTTCTTTTAGCCGAACAGCTTCTTCGACGGCTATTTCACAAAAAGGATTCATAGACATTTTTACATTGGCTAGATCTACATCAGAATTATCTGCGTTAGCCCTAACTTTTACGTTGTAATCAACCACTCGCTTTATTGCTACTAGAATTTTCATCAAAACTCCATTATTAATAACTTAACTATAGTCTTTATTATTACAGCATTTTGCAACGGCTGTATTTTGCCCAATGATAGTCTATAAATCAATCAGCTAGTGGGTTCATTGCGACTCGTTAGTCACATTAATAAAAAACTAAACGATGGTATTTAAACGTATTTACAGCCATTGTATATAGCTGTTAAACAGTATTTAATAATAATGTTGAAATATTAGGAGCAACACATTGTCCCGTGAATCCATGGAATATGACGTAGTAATTGTAGGTGCTGGTCCGGCAGGTCTTTCCGCTGCTTGCAGACTAAAGCAATTAAATGCTAATTATTCAGTTTGTGTGATCGAAAAAGGTTCTGCAGTCGGTGCCCACATTTTATCGGGTGCAGTTTTTGAACCTACCGCCTTAAACGAACTTATTCCTGATTGGAAATCCATGTCGGCTCCAGTGACTACTGGGGTTACAGATGACCAAATTTTGCTTTTAACCAGTGATTCAAAACATATTAAGGTGCCGGGATTATTTGCCCCTAAAACCATGAAAAATCATGGTAATTACATTATTAGTTTGGGTAAGTTTTGCTCATGGCTTGGAGCTCAAGCGGAAGCATTAGGTGTTGATATATTTCCCGGATTTGCTGCCTCGGAAATTCTTTTCGATCAAGATGGTAAGGTTACCGGAATAGCTACAGGTGATATGGGACTGAGTCGCACTGGAGATAAAAAAGATACCTTTATGCAAGGCATGGAATTACATGCTAAATATACGTTGTTTGCCGAGGGTTGCCGTGGTCATTTGGGTAAGCAGCTAATCGACAAATACAACTTAGATGAGGGTAAAGATCCTCAACATTATGGTATTGGGATTAAAGAATTATGGAAAGTACCCTCTGAACAGCATAAACCTGGACTTGTTGTTCACTCTGCCGGGTGGCCCCTTAATGAGACTAATACACTGGGTGGTGGTTTTCTTTATCACTTAGAGGACAATCAGGTGGCCGTTGGGCTAATTACTAACCTTTCCTATAGCAATCCCCATTTAAGCCCGTATGATGAATTTCAGCGCTACAAACACCACCCAAGTATAAAGCAGCATCTTGAAGGTGGAGAACGTCTTACCTATGGCGCGCGAGCGATTACCAAAGGTGGACTTCAGTCACAGCCAAAAATGTCATTTCCCGGTGGTTTATTAATTGGTGATGATGCTGGCACTCTAAATTTTGCCAAAATTAAGGGCAGTCATACCGCGATGAAATCTGGCATGGTTGCTGCTGAATCGGTAGCTAAGGCTCTGGCGAATAATCAAGCAAATAGTGATATTGTGGAATTTGCTCATGCCTACCAAAAATCATGGGCATTTAAAGAATTACATAGGCAAAGAAATTTTGGTCCAGCCCAGCATAAATTTGGTTATTTGTTGGGTTCTGCCTATGCCTTTATTGATATTAATATATTTAATGGATGCTTACCTTGGACGCTTAAAGATACAGTAGCAGATCATTTAACCATGAAAACCGTTGATGAATGCGATGTTATCAATTATCCAAAATACGATGGTGTATTAAGCTTTGACAAGCCCTCATCTGTCTTTTTGTCTAATACCAACCATGAAGAGGATCAACCCTGTCACCTGCAACTTAGTGATCCCGATTTACCTATTTTGCATAATTTGACAGCGTATAACGAAGCGGCGCAACGATACTGCCCTGCCGGTGTTTATGAGGTGGTTGAGGATTCTGATGGATCATCAAAATTTCAAATTAATGCGCAAAATTGCGTGCATTGTAAAACTTGCGACATCAAAGAACCCAGTCAAAATATCAACTGGGTTACCCCTGAAGGCTCTGGCGGCCCTAATTACCCAAACATGTAATCAGCCGCTTTAGGTTATATCGCCAAGGGAAAACTGACTACCTAAACTATCTAATATTAATTCACTTTTACCATTATCTAGGGTATTTTCGCGTCCCCATTCCACTAGCTGATAATAAACACTTCGACAGACCAAAGCATTTAAGCCATCTCTTACGTGAATTAAAGGAAAGATAGACTCTTGCGGCTTTTTTTGATGCATAATTAAACGGTTATCAGGGCTCAGTAAAACCTGATCTTCAGTGCTGGTTGTAAAACTTATGACCTGAACGCCATCTCTTAATATTCGTTTGGCATCAACAATATATAAGGGGGCAATATCGACCTGAATTTGCCACTTTTCGTTAGGTGCTACTAAGAAATAATTACCATCCTCGATTCTTAATATAGATGCAAAAAGCTTAACCATTGCGGGTCTTTTGATCTCAACTGACTGGTGTAGCCACCTACCCTCTCTATCAATGAGCATTTCCATATCTCCAGTTTTTTCCGGATGCCACAGATGTACGGGAGGTAATTGACTCGAACTCTTATTAGATTGTTCAATTAGATCAGCGAACAATTGTTCTGGGCTGATCGGGGAATTCACTAGGATTTACTTTTTTTGTTGGAAAGAGATTCATCGGAGTGGTATTGGCCTTTATTGCCCATGGTTACACCAATATTGGTAATAAATTCCATAAGCGCAACATTATCCATCTTGTTATTCCATGTTTTATTAAAGCAAAGTTCGACAGCGCCCTGGGCTAAAGCCCAGCAGGCAAGATAATGAAAGTGTGGAGGAACATCTTCAAGCACACCGCCCTCAATCAATTTTGAAGTTAACCCCTTAAGAGCGTCCTCGTTGGAAAGACGAAGTTGATGCAACTCTTTAACCTGTTCGATCACATCCCCAGATTCAATCAGTCGATCTTCAAGCTGCTGAGTGAGACGATCAAGTTTTGGGTTTTCTAATCGAGACTGAAAATAAGACTTTGCCGCTGCGCCGGAATCACCCGCCCCTGCACGTCCGATTCCCTCTGTGAGACTCTTGGTAATATTACGTTCATAGTCTAGGATAATTCTGATTAGAATTTCATTTTTAGTGAGGAAGTGCTTGTACACTGTTCCCTTTCCAATACCTGCTCTAATGGCGATTTTAGAGACTGTAATGCGATCTATACTAGACTCTAAAAATAGCTCAACAGCAGCATCGATAATTCTTTGCTCACGGGCAAGAAAAAGTTTCTTTTTCTCGCGTATCCGATCAGCACTAGAACTATTATTTTGCATCAGATCAACCTAGCATGGTTAAAAGCTAAGATTACGATTACTAGCGCGTATAAATTCTTGCTTTAAATCAGCAAAGGTCTGCACCGCCGGAAACTGTGGAAATTCTTTAATAACATTATCTGGCGCATGAAATAATATACCTGCATCTGCCTCAGCTAACATAGTTGTATCGTTGTATGAGTCCCCTGCAGCAATGGTTCTATAGTACATGCTTTTAAAGCCAACTATTGCTTGACGCTTTGGGTTGGCTTGACGCAGCCGATAGTTAACTACATTGCCGCTAGAATCTGTCTCAAGCTTGTGGCATAACAGGGTTGGATAACCCAGCTGTTTCATCAATGGGCTAGCAAACTCATAAAAAGTATCTGAGAGAATAACCACTTGAAAACGTTCACGTAACCAATCGACAAAATCAGCCGCTCCTTCCAAGGGCGATAAGGTTGCAATAACCTCCTGAATTTCATTTAGACCAAGATTATGTTGACGTAAAAGATCGAGACGATACTGCATCAGCACATCATAATCCGGCTCATCTCTGGTGGTTTTCTTAAGCTCTTCAATACCGGTTTTTTCTGCGAATGCTATCCAAATTTCTGGAACCAAAACACCTTCAAGATCTAAACAAGCAATTTCCACATTTATTCCTTTATTTGTAAGTACTAATGCACTCTAATGAATTTATTCTTCGGGTGCAATTTAACTACAAATAATTGACTAAAAAAACGTTTATTTGTCACTTTTTGTCGCCCTTTATGTATGAATATTGGGTTTAAAGTTTTATAGCCATGTTTCTTTAGCCGTAAAAGAATTTCTGATAAGATGCGCGCTCTTAAATTAAACCTAATAATCCATGAGTAAAGAGAATCTTTTATGACATTAGATTTGGATGTAATTAACAACCAATTAAAGCAAAAATCTCCCAGTGAAATTATCCAATGGGCTTTGAAACAAGGAAAATCACCTGTTGTAACGACTAACTTTAGACCCTATGAAGTTGCGATATTACATGCTTGTGTAGAAAATATGGCCTCTTTGCCTATTGTATGGTGTGATTCTGGTTACAACACCAATGCTACTTACAGACATGCAGAAAGCTTGATAACTAGTCTTGGGTTAAATATCTCGTTATATGTTCCACAACAAACAGCTGCCCACCGCAATGTAGTTATGAGTGGTATACCCGATGTTGATAGCGAACTGCATAATCTTTTTACTAACCAAGTTAAGCTAGAGCCATTTAAGCGTGCAATGAGAGAACATAAACCGGATGTTTGGTTTACCAATTTAAGAAAGGGACAAACCGAATTTAGAGATTCACTTGATATAGTCAGTCAAGGTAGCGACGGAATCATTAAAGTAAGTCCATTCTTTTATTGGTCAGATGAACAACTTGATACCTACCTCAGCGAGCATAACCTGCCCAATGAGCATGATTATTTTGATCCAACCAAAGTTCTCGAAAACAGGGAATGTGGTTTACATACTCAGTAATAAGCTTTTAAGGGGCGGTTTAAAGCCGCCCCAATGTTGTTTAACACACTGGTAACTCAAGCGTTTCAAAAAACAATGCTCTGGCTTCATTGTCGGGTAATGACATAACCTTATCAACCACATCTCTTGTTAAATGCGGCGCAAAAGTAGATATAAAATCGTACATATAGCCCCGTAAGTATGTCCCCTTTCTAAACCCTATACTGGTAACACTGCTATCAAATAAGTGGCTAGCCTCAATGACTACCAAGTCGCTATCAACGTCTGGGTCATAGGCCATATGAGCGACAATACCAATTCCAAGGCCAAGTCTAACGTAAGTTTTTATAACATCGGCATCGGTAGCGGTAAATACCACATTGGCATCTAGTCCTTGATTAGAGAAAGCTTCGTCTAGCTTTGAGCGCCCGGTAAAACCAAATACATAGGTAACAATGGAGTATTTGGCAACATCAGTTAAAGCAACATCTTTAAGCGTAGCCAAGGGATGCTCTTTTGGTACTAATATACATCGGTTCCAGCGATAGCATGGCATCATAATCAAATCAGAAAAGAGTTCTAATGCCTCTGTAGCAATTGCAAAATCAACCGTTCCCTCGGCGGCTTTTTCTGAGATTTGCACAGGCGTACCCTGATGCATATGCAGCCCAACTTGAGGATATCGATGAATAAATTTCTGAATGACATCAGGTAGCGCATAACGGGCTTGAGTATGGGTGGTCGCAATATCTAAACTGCCGGACTTTGGGCTTTTATGCTCTTGAGCTAATTGTTTTATATTTTCAACCTCACCCAATATTCTGTTAGCTATTGAAAGAATTTCTTCCCCAATAGGCGTAACTTTGGTGAGATGTTTGCCACTGCGGGAAAAAATTTCAGCACCAAGCTCATCTTCAAGCAGCCTAATCTGCTTACTAATACCCGGCTGAGAGGTATAAAGACTAGCTGCGGTAGCAGATACATTTAAATTATGATTAGCCACCTCCCAAATATATCGTAACTGCTGTAATTTCATTTTTAGCGACCTTTTGTTAATAAACTTTCATTTTGATATTCAATTTAGCTATAAAACTATATAATTTTATTCTTTCTTTGAATAGTGTCCAGTTGTTAAAGTGACTCAATATTTATATCAATCTATTTTTATATGATCGAATTACTCTATTTTATTGCCGCTGGTGCTGTTGTGGGCTTTGCTGTTGGTTTAACTGGCGTTGGAGGCGGTTCGCTTATGACGCCGTTTCTCATTCTTTTTGGTATTCCCTATCATGTGGCGATTGGGACAGACCTTCTTTATGCCGCTATTACCAAAGCGGGTGGAATGATCACCCACGCTCGGCAAAAAACCATTGAATGGCGTATTATGGGCCTACTTGCCCTTGGTAGTATTCCAGCCTCTTTATTAACCACACACTTTTTAAGCCGAGTTTTTACTGACTATTCTGACTATCAATCCATACTGACCCATAGTCTGGGCATTATGCTGGTGCTGACATCAATAGTGATTATTTTTCGCGGAAGACTTAAGTCTGGTGTATCTCAGAAACAGTCTAAAGCAAAAAAATATTCAGATTTTATAGTGATATTTGCAGGGTTATTTCTGGGTATTTTTGTAACCCTTTCATCGGTTGGCGCTGGAGCATTTGGTGCTGCTATATTGATGCTGTTATATCCCTACTTAAAAACCATTAAAATTATAGGTACTGATATAGGGCATGCTGTACCGCTGACATTAATAGCAGGTTTAGGCCATTTCTTTGTATTGGGTAATGTTGATTTAGTCTTGCTTGGTAGTTTGTTAATAGGCTCTCTACCAGCAATACACTTTGGTACAAAATTTGCCAAACGTTTACCCAGTGATTTATTACAAACTCTAATAGCACTGATATTACTAGGATTGGGCACCAAGTTTATTGTCGGTTAGATCTAGCTTTTGTTATCTTCGGATTTTTCATTGGCCACACCATGTGGAACATGCCCAGTGGCTACATATTCACTGGCAGAGGTGCAATGTATCTGCTGGTCATCAAAAAAAACATCGGCTTCAAAGGATTTTAGGAAATCTCCTTTTCTAAGCCCACCCAAGAATAAGCTCTCGTCAATTCGTACATTCCAGTCACGCAGGGTACGAACTACACGTTCATGAGCTGGAGCTGCACGGGCTGTTACAAGTGCCGTTCGAATTGGACACTCATCAACAGGAAACTCTGCCTGTAATGCCTGAAGAGCCTCTAAAAAGCTTTTAAATGGGCCAGCATCCATTGGTTTATGGGCTGATTTTTTCTCATTTTCTGTAAATGCATCTAAACCCTGCTCTTTAAATATTCTTTCGGAGGCGTCACTAAACAACACAGCATCGCCATCAAAAGCAAAGCGCAATTCACCGGAGCTTTTGCTTGATCCTTGTGAGGGTAATAATGTTGCAGCAGCCATGCCATTGTCTAGGGCATTTCTAACATCACCAGCATTGGTCGATAAAAACAAGTGGCAAGCAAAAGCTGACACATATCTATAGGGACTATCACCACCGGAAAAAGCCGCTCTCGTTATTTTTAAACCATGATGGGCAATTGAATTAAACACACGCAAACCAGTATCCGCAGAATTTCTGGAAAGAAGAATTATTTCAACCTTAGGCTCACCACCGAGCTTTTCATTAATACGTAATAATTTAGACGCTAATGGGAATGCTTCACCGGGCTGAAGAATATCGTCTTCATGTTGTCGTTGATAGTCAGCATAAGCCGCAACACCCTGTTGTTCGTATATCTCATGACTTTCACGCATATCAAACAACGCAGTTGAGGATATAGCGATTACTAGCTTAGGTGAAGATGTCTTTGCCATAATTACTTACTAGTTTGTACTTCTAGTGAATTATCAACGGGTTGAAAGTATTGCTTTGTTAGCTTAAATACAACGGGCGATAGTAGCAAGAGCGCCAATAGATTTGGAATTGCCATCATACCATTAAGGGCATCCGACATTTTCCATACCAAGCCAAGACTCATCTGAGTGCCCATAAACACACCCATAACCCAAAGTAGCCTAAACGGCAATACAACCTTAGGCCCCAAGAGAAACTGAGCACAGCGTTCACCGTAGTAACTCCAACCCAACATGGTAGTAAATGCAAATAAAGCTATACACAGGGATAATATATGGCCACCCAACGGAAGCGAAGAATCAAACACCATTAATGTCATGGCCGCACCCTGAAGATCGGAATTCCAAGCGCCAGATACCACCAAAACTAACCCCGTCATAGTGCATATAATCAGTGTATCAATAAAGGTGCCCAACATGGCAATAGTACCCTGTCTAACCGGACTATTTGTTTCTGCCGCTGCGTGGGCAATTGGCGCAGAACCCAGACCTGATTCGTTGGAAAAAATACCTCGGGATACGCCCATTCTTAGGGCGATCATAACGGTTGCCCCCGCAAAACCACCAGTGGCGGCAGTACCATTAAATGCACTGTCTACTATAAATAACAAAGCTTGCGGTATTTCTGAAACATGCATTAACAATATAATTAATGTCGATAGCACATAAATCAATGTCATTAAAGGAACCAACTTACCTGCAACGAGGGCAATACGTTTAATACCACCCAGTAAAACCAAGGCCACCATAAAGGACATCAGTAACCCACTGGCTATGGTTGGTATATTAAAATTAGTTAATAATACCTGTGAAACTGTGTTTGATTGAACTGTATTGGCTAGACCAAAACCTGCCAAGCTACCAAATAAAGCAAAAAGGAATGCTAGAGGCTTCCAGCGTTGCCCAAGACCGTTTTTTATATAGTACATTGGGCCTCCGACTTTCTTTCCTGAGGCATCTGACTCACGATAATTTACAGCCAGCAAAGCTTCTGCATATTTGGTGGCCATACCCACAAGAGCTGTACACCACATCCAGAACAATGCCCCGGGACCACCAATACCTATAGCTGTAGCAACACCGGCAATATTACCGGTCCCCACAGTTGAAGATAGCGCTGTCATTAAAGCATTAAAAGGGCTTATTTCACCTTCACCCGAGCCTTTGCGCCCTTTTAGTAACTGGCCAAAGGCATAAGGAATTCGAGTAATGGTCATACCGCGCAAACCAATGGTTAAAAATACACCGGTGCCCAGTAACAAAAACAACATGACTGGACCCCAAACAACAGTGTTTACTGAGTTAATGATTTGCTCAAACATAGAAAAACATATCCTTTGTTAATGTATTTTGTGTTTAATATCGCAACGAGTGCGACCTAATAATTAAATACTATGCCACTAAGGGCTTTAAATCGAGTATTTTATCCACATAAGCCTAGTGCAAGAGATAGCAAGAGGTTGTAAAAAGCCAATAAAAAAAGCCCATATCGAAAACAATATGGGCTTTTTTACTTTAAACATTAAGCAGTATTAGATAGCCTTAATTGTTCCCTTGGGGAGAACTGCATGCACAGCTACCTTTTGGAACTTAAGTTCCTGACCATTGCCAACCTCAAGTACCAAATACTCTGACTCTAACTTAGTGATTTTACCAAGCAAACCACTGGTCATAACAACTTCTTCACCCTTAGATAAGGAGGCAATTAAATTATTATGCTCCTTTTGACGTTTTTGTTGGGGTCTAATCATTATGAAATACATAAAAATAAATAAACCACCAAACATAATAAAAGTGAATAACGGACTTGGCTCAGCTTGAGCGGCAGCATCTGCATAAGCATTTGAAGAAAACAACATAATATACCCCTTTAAATAAATTTAATTTTAACCATTAAGATTTTCTTTAATCCAATATAATACATCTTGGTGATGAGTTTTTATTTTAACTTTCTCCATCACCATTAAGATACCGCCCTGTTTATCAATCACAAAGGTAGAGCGCAATACACCCATATACTCACGACCCATAAATTTCTTAAGACCCCAAGCGCCAAAAGATTCGGTAACTGCGTGATTCTCATCTGATAATAATTTAAAGTTAAGTTCTTGCTTATCTTCAAATTTTACCAGTCGATCCACAGAGTCTGGACTAACGCCGAAAACAACCGTGTCCTGCTTTTCATATTCACTATAGGTATCACGAATACCACAGGCCTGAACAGTACAGCCCGGAGTCATTGCTTTAGGATAAAAATACACCACCACATTTTTCTTGCCAGAATACTCAGACAATGAAACATTATTACCCCTTTGATCTAAAAGGGTAAATGATGGTGCTTTAGTGCCAACTTTTGCAAATCCCACTAGGATACCTCTATCATTGTTAACAAT
>DKNZ01000077.1:46987-60564 GCA_002469845.1 Cellvibrionales bacterium UBA7375
AACAATATATTACGGTAGAAGATGGGCAACGCCCTCTTTTTCTTCTGTAAGCTCCTGCTCAGTAGCTGACATTTTGTCACGGGAGAAAGAATTAATATCTAAACCCTGAACAATTTTCCAATCACCTGCTTCACAGATACAAGGGAAAGAAAAAATAAGGCCCTCAGAAATACCATAACTACCATCACTATATACGCCCATGCTGACCCAGTCACCTGATTCTGAACCTTTAACCCAAGTCCGCATATGTGCAATAGCTGCATTAGCCGCAGATGCTGCACTGGATGCGCCACGTGCTTTAATTATAGCCGCTCCACGCTGTTGTACAGTAGGAATAAATTGATTTTCATACCAATCTTGATCAACCAAATCGATAGCTGACTGCCCATCAACCTTTGCATGATGTAAATCTGGGTATTGAGTTGCAGAATGATTGCCCCAGATGGTCATATTCTTAACATCATTAATTGACTTTCCCGCCTTTTCTGCGATTTGACTCATAGCTCGATTATGATCAAGTCTAGTCATGGCTGTAAATTGGCGAGGATTAATATCAGGGGCATTGCGCTGAGTGATAAGGGCATTAGTATTTGCAGGATTACCTACAACTAATACTTTGATATCACGGCTAGCATGATCATTAATTGCTTTACCCTGGGCTGAGAAAATAGCCGCATTAGCTTCCAAAAGATCTTTGCGCTCCATGCCTGGGCCGCGAGGACGAGCACCCACAAGCAATGCGTAATCGGCATCTTTAAAAGCGATATCGGCTTGATCGGTGCAAACAATACCAGCCACTAAAGGGAAGGCACAGTCTTCAAGCTCCATAGCGACACCATTAAGTGCATCAAGAGCGGGAGTAATTTCTAGCATTTGTAATATAACAGGCTGATTAGGGCCTAACATTTCGCCAGCAGCTATGCGAAATAATAAGGAATAACTAATCTGTCCTGCAGCACCAGTAATGGTGACGCGAACGGGTGATGTCACAGTTTGTCTCCAAAAAAATTGTTAAACTTGAGTGTGGCTACATAGAGTTGGATATTATAGTGCTCATTGAAAAAAAAGCACCCTAAAACCCAGCCTTGAACAATAGATTTATTAAATTTGCCTATTATTTACAGAGACTTTGATAAGTTGCTTTCATTTCGCTATAGAGATCATCTTTAAAGCTTGGCAAATTTGTATCAAGCTTGGCGACAATCTCCACAAGATGTTCGTTATCTTCCTTACCGCCCCACTGCTTATGATAGCTTCCATCCTGATATCCATGATCCTGCCTAAAGAAATTCAAAACATTTTTACCCACATAGGCAATATACAACTGATCAAACTGCATATTGATTCCTTTGACCAAACCGACAAAGCCATTAACATCAAAATCTTTGGTCACTAATGTATTAGTAGTAAATTGCTCTAGGTTGATAGCAAAATCACCGCTGGCTTCTACTTCATCAAAGGCTTTGATAACTGAGTCAGAAATATCATCAAGCGTATGATCTTTAAGCAATAATAAGCTTAAGCCAAAGTGCCATATATCAACCAGTTCTAAAGCAATCTGATTTACATCAGGTTGCTGTTTTTTCCACCACTTCCAACCGTGATGATCCAGTAGCTCAGCGCATTCGATCCATATGGCACGATACCATTCAAAATTCTGCTGGCGCCAGTCTTTATTTACTTTTGCGTTCATACTATCTTGAAGTTCTAACATGGTTAAAATTTGTTGCTTCATAATTTTTCCTTAGTCGCGAACAAAGCCATTTGTGACTTTTTCATTGCCAATTGTTGTATTAGGGCCATGCCCAGTTACTACTACCGCCTCATCATCAAGACTGTAGATTCTTTCTTTTATTGAGGTAACAATTTGATCAAAATTACCACCGGGAAGATCCGTACGACCAATACTACCTAAAAATAAGGTATCACCGGCAATTAATGTTTTATATTGCTCAAACCAAAAACTGATGGATCCCGGTGTATGTCCAGGAGTATGAATTGCTACACCACCACAACAGTCAAGTGCCTGATCGTCATGAAGATAGTGATCGGGATCAGGTAATGATACCGACGGCACGCCAAACATGGCACATTGTTGCTCAACCATATCCCATAAAAACTGATCCGATTCATGCAGAAATATAGGTGCACCCGTGGCTTTTTTAATCTCACCAGCCGCTAGGATATGATCCAAATGGGCATGGGTATGAATAATAGCAACGACGGTTAAATTCAGTTCGTTTAATAACGCCAGTATTTGATCAGCATCACCACCAGGATCAATCACCAATGCGCGCCCAGAAACTGAATCTCCAATCACCGAACAATTACACTGAAGCGAGCCAACAGGAAAAGTCCTTATAATAAACTGTGATTGGTCTGGTTGATTGTCCGACATACTAAAATTCTTTTATTGACTTAACTTAAATAACCTAAAGAAATTCTGAGTGGTAGTCTCAGCTAATTGTTCAATACTAATACCCTTTATGTCCGCTACACATTGGGCAACTTCATAAACGTTTTTTGGCTCATTCTGTTTTCCGCGATAAGGCACGGGTGCCAGCCATGGAGAATCAGTCTCAACCAATATCCTATCAAGTGGAATTTTTTTCACAACCTCACGAAGATCGCCAGCATTTTTAAAGGTAACAATACCTGAAAAAGAGATATAAAACCCAAACTCCATGGCTGCCTTTGCCATTTCCCATGTTTCAGTAAAACAATGTAATACGCCAGCCGAATCTGATTGATGTTGTTTTAATAAGTCAATTGTCTGTTCGCGAGCATCTCGCGTATGAACAATAACCGGCTTTTCTGCCTGTTTTGAGGCTAATAAGTGACGGGTAAAGCTTTCGTACTGCCAATCATAACTATCAGCGCTATAAAAATTATCCAGACCCGTTTCACCAACAGCTATCACTTTGGGTAGTTTGGCCAAATCAACCAGCTCTTCAACCGTTGGTAAAGGTAACTCTTCGTCCTGTAAAGGGTGAACACCGACTGAGGAATAAATATGATCATATTTTGCTGTAACCTCAGTTAGAGATTTTGAGCTGTCAAGGTCAACTGCGACTGTTAAAAGATGTGATATTCCACGCGCCTTAGCATCAGATATAACAGCCTCGATACCACCCTCTCGATTTGAGAGATCTAAACGATCAAGATGGCAGTGTGAGTCGACTAGCATGTTTTACCTATCTTTGGCTCTGAAAAATCTGCGCCCATTCTATAAACAACTCTTCCCAAAGTAACTGAGTATTTATATTGGCGCTAGACAGTAACCAAGCCCTTGCTTGTATTAATTTGTCTAAAAATAAAAAAAGTGCAGGGTTAGGCTTATTTTGCAATTCACCCACAATCAAACGATGAACATAACTTAAAATCCAATCAATTAGATCATCAGGCGGGTATTTTTGACAGGCCTGAGCGACTAAAAGAGGCGTCTCATTAGCATGACGCATTGCATCCAATAGAGCTTCAACCTGTTGCCTATTTTCAAGCCCATCTCCCTGAATATAATCCAATGCAAGCAGTGGTAACCCATTAGCAATTTCCAAGACCTCATCAATATTCACCTGTTTACCCTCAGCTTTCCCAGACAACCACTGAGAGGCAATTTCTTTTGAGGGAACCGATAAAGATTCAATTTGGCATCGACTACGAATAGTCGTTGGTACAACGCTTAATCTATTAGAAATTAAAATAAGTATGGTATTAGCCTCAGGCTCTTCTAAGCTTTTTAAAAGGGCATTAGCAGCGTTTCTATTCATTGAATCTGCAGGGTTAATAACTACAACCTTCCAACCGCCCTGTTGAGATGTTTTAACCACAGATTCACAGAGTTTTCGGATTTGCTTAACTAAGATTTGCTTTCCCTTTTCTTCTGGGGCTACATAAAAGAAATCTGGGTGAGTACCGGCAGCAAGCGTTAAACAACCACTACAACGACCACAGGCAACACCTGACTGTACATTGGTACAGAGCAATCTATAGGCCATAGAATAAGCCAAACTTTCAGCCCCAACTCCCTCAAGAGCATTTAGCATTATGGCGTGAGGTAATCTCTGACTATCAATACGATCATTAAAGGATTGCCAAAACTCTCCATGCCACGGTAACGGCAGCAGATAATCCTTTAAATTGATAGTGGTTTCAGACACAGAAACATTACCCGTTATGATCAGTAGTTAAAAAGTTATTGAGGGTATAGGCAATTTGTTGTTGCACAAACTCTAAGGTTTTAGAAGCATCGATAATTTTATAGCGCTGTGGATTTTGTTCAGCCATCGATAAATAAGCATTGCGCACTCGATTAAAAAAATCTGTTTTTTCAAGCTCAAACCGATCCGGCTCACTGCGTTTACCTGCACGTTCTAAACCTAACTCAACAGGCACATCAAGCACTAGGGTTAAATCGGGACGCATACTAGCATGAACCATAGTTTCCAGACTGGCTATTAGTTCATTGCCCATTTCACGCCCAGCGCCTTGATAGGCATAGGTAGCATCGGTAAATCGATCACAAAGCACCCAATTACCCGCTGCTAGCTGGGGTTCAATAACCTGATCAATATGCTGTGCTCTACCGGCAAACATCATCAATAGCTCGGCTTTACTGCAGACCTTTTCCTCTCTATTAGCCAGAAGTAACTCTCGAATTTCTTCTGCCAATGGCGTACCACCTGGTTCGCGAGTACTAACAAAAGAAATATGATTGGTATCTAACCACTGCTTAATATATTCAATATTAGTGGTTTTACCGACTCCCTCGGTGCCTTCGATAGTTATAAACCTGCCTCTCATAGATACCTAACTCTGACTATTATGGTTGTTGGGGTGTCGATTGATAATTTTTAACACGCTGATCAATTTGAAACTTACGAACTGCCTCTTGATGCTCACTTATAGTATCAGAAAAATGATGGCTACCATCACCTCGGGCAACAAAATATAAACTTGAACCAGATTTTGGATGAAGTGCTGCTTCAATTGATGCCAAACCCGGCATAGCAATGGGTGTTGGTGGCAACCCGTAGATCCTATAAGTATTGTAGGCAGTGTAGGCCCTTAGATCACGTAGACGAATATTGCCATCATAGTCGTCACCCATCCCATAAATCACTGTAGGATCAGTTTGCAGACGCATTCCCTGTTTTAAACGGCGAACAAATACACCGGAAATTTCAGTTCTTTCATTGGCCTGACCGGTTTCTTTTTCGATAATCGACGCCATAATTAAAGCCTCATAAGAAGTGGTATAGGGCAAATTATCGTCTTTTGACTTCCACGCAATATCCAATTCGGCTCGCATACGCTTATGAGCCTGTTTTAAGAGAGTAAAAATAGTCGTGTTTTTACTGTAGTAATAAGTATCCGGGAAAAACCAACCCTCAGGGTGATATAAATCAATACCTGCTTGATCAAGCAATTGCCTATGATTCAAATCATTGATAACCGCAAATTGTGGAATCTCAGCCAATTTTGATAGCCACTGATTAAAAGACCAACCCTCTGGAAATGTAATACTATGCTGAGCAATATGACCTTGGCCAAATTTCTCCATCAAAGTTTTTGCTGTATCCGATGAAGAAATCCAATAGTCACCAGCTTTCACCTGATGCTTATTCAAGACTCGAGCCCAGCTAGTGACTAAAAAAGCAGAAGATAATATTTTTTTATGGCTAAGTTCGTCATTGACTCGTTTCAGGTTGGTGCCCTTTTCAATCGAGAATAGATACCTATTTTTAGAATCTAATTGCAGTTCGTTAGATAGATTGACAGGCGCATTTAATATAGAACATAGAAAATAATAACTTGTCCCTATAAAAACAAGGAAAGCAAGACAAGATCCAACTAAGACAAGAGATTCAATTTTTTTCATTGATACTGGGGATATAACTCAATTAGCTTACGTCTAAGCATAAGAGTTTGCTGATCTGTTGGCAAAGACTTAAACAACTGATTGCCGTGGTTATAAATAGAACCAACCTTAGCAAGCCCTTTAATTGAATTACATAGCAATAAACTTTCGCTCTCAGCCAGTTCAGACATGGTTATTAGTGAAACACTCACTGGAATATTACAAGCAGGAAAAATTTCTTCAAGCATCAGTGATCTCATAACGCCAGCAACACCTGCTTGGTCCACACAAGGAGTTATCCATCGATCTGCCGTTTTGATAAAAACATTTCCAGATACAGCCTCAATCAAATGCCCAGACTGGCTAGACATTAAACCCTCATGATAATTATCACAGGTCCATTCATTGCGCGCTAGAATTTGATCTAATCTATTTAGATGCTTAATCCCCGCTAAAGGATGATTGATGGGTAATTTATGCTCACAAAAGCGTACATTGATAGCTTGATTGCGATAATCTGCGATATCCTTGGGCAAGTTGGAATAACTACAAACAACCCTAGGTTCAATGGTGTCAGGTGATTTATAACCACGACCCCCCGTACCCGCAGTGATAATAACCTTAACGACACCCTGGACAATAGACTGCCCTTTTAACTGATCTAGAAATAGCTGAACATAGTTATAGATAAGATCAGATTTAATAGGGATATTAAGAGCATTCGAACCCCTATTAAGCCGACTAAGATGACGATCAAATAATGGAAGCGTTGATTGATGCATTAGAATGGTTTCGAACAAACCATGACCATAGCTCAAACCCCGATCATCAAGAATATTTAAAGGAAGGCTATCAGCAATTGGCTGACCATTTAGACTGTAATAAGATTTTGAAGTTGTCATAGCCAATAATAATAACTTATATTAAGGTCATTATGACAAATATTGGGCACATAAAAAAACCGCCCCCAATTGGGAGCGGTTTTTTCGTAAATCGGAATTACCCGTTGGCTTGAATATAATCAACCGCATCTTTAACAGTAGCGATCTTTTCAGCATCTTCATCGGGAATTTCAGCGTCAAATTCCTCTTCTAGGGCCATAATCAATTCAACAGTATCCAGTGAATCCGCCCCTAGGTCTTCAACAAAAGATGAAGTTGATTGTATATCATCTTCTTTAACGCCAAGTTGCTCAGCGACCATTTTAATTACGCGTTCTTCAATGTTACTCATCGTTGTATATCTCCTTTCAAGGAATAAGATGTTTCAAAAACTAAGGTTTAACTTAATTTAGCAAAACTTTATGCTAAGGGCGCGCATTTTACCGCACAAATATCAAAATACTAGTAGCTAGAACAAAAAAAATGACAATTTAAGAAAAAAAATGCCTAAGCCATATACATTCCGCCATTAACATGGATAGTTTCACCCGTTATATAGCCGGCTGAATTACTTACTAAAAAGCAAACCACTGAGGCAATCTCACTTGGATCACCCAATCTGCCAAGGGGTACCTGACTAAGCATAGTCTCTTTATTGGCATCGGTTAAATCTTTTGTCATATCTGTTGCAATAAAACCAGGAGCAACCGTATTTACCGTAATACCTCTAGAGCCTATTTCTTTAGCAAGAGATCGCGCAAACCCAGCAACTCCAGCTTTTGTAGCCGAATAATTAGTCTGGCCACCATTGCCCATAGAGCCAACCACTGAGCTAATATTCACAATACGACCCCAACGCGCTCTAGTCATAGGCTTTAAACAGGCCTTAGACAAACGAAAGATAGAGGAAAGATTGGTATCAATCACATCAAACCACTCATCATCTTTCATTCGCAACAATAAATTGTCTTTAGTAATACCAGCGTTGTTAATAAGGATAGTCGGTGCACCAAACTTTTCAACCACTTGGTCCAATAAATCAATGATTGATTGGCTATCAGTGACATTTAGTACCATTCCCGCGCCATTAATGGACTGTTCTTTAAAGCGCTGGTCAATTTTTTCCGCTCCAGAAACTGAGGTGGCAGTACCAATCACCGTATACCCCTGATTACCCAACTGGTCTGAAATAGCCGCACCAATACCTCGGCTGGCACCTGTTACCAGGCAAACTTTTGTTTCTGTGTTCATGCTCTACTCCTGTGAGTGGCTATATTAAATGAGTTGATTTAATTGGCTATATTGTTGTAAGTGCAGCATCAAAATCAGTAACACTCTCAGTGGAAATCGCTATTAACTCGCGATCAATTCGCTTAGCTAAACCACTTAAAACTTTACCCGGTCCGCACTCAACTAAGGCGCTAACACCGCTATCTTTTAACTGCTCAACACAGTCAACCCATTTCACTGGGCTGTATATTTGCTCAAGCATTAAAGCTTTAATTGCTTGAGGGTCATGTTCATTTTTAGCGTGAACATTATGCATTACAGGCACTTCAGGTGCTCTAAATGTAATAGTATTTACCATTTCGGCTAGGTTATCCGCCGCAGGCTTCATCAACGAGGTATGAAACGGTGCGCTAACAGGTAATGGCAGTGCCCTTTTTGCGCCAGCAGCTTTACAAATATCCATCGCCCGTTCAACAGCGTCATTTGCACCGGCAATAACCACTTGGCCTGGCGCGTTAAAATTTACCGCATCAACAACGCCTAAAGTACTAGCTTCAGTACAGGCCGCTAAAATAGCCTTATCATCTAAACCAATAATTGCCGCCATAGCACCCTGACCCACAGGAACTGCCTGTTGCATAAATTTACCACGGGCTTCAACCATTTTTAATCCATCAGCGAAATCAATCACATTGGCACAGACCAAGGCTGACCACTCACCAAGACTATGACCCGCCATCTGGCTTGGCTTAGCACCTTGCTTTTGGTTCCATAGGCGCCATATAGCAACGCTACAGGTCAATAGTATCGGCTGTGTACGCTGCGTAAGATTAATATCCTCCTGAGCACCCTGCTGGATTAATTGCCACATATCATAACCGAGAACTTCAGATGCCTCGCTAAAAGTCTTTTCTATGATTGGATTTTGATCCGCTAGCTCAGCTAGCATGCCAATTTTTTGAGAACCCTGACCCGGGAATACAAATGCAAAATTACTCATAAAGTACACTCTATAAATTTTTAAGAATTAAACGTTTCTAACAAGGGTGAAAGAGCTGCGGGTAATTGATGGCGAGCCGCATTAATAGCCCTTTCTAAAGCATTAGAAAAGCCATGAACATATGCACCGCCGTGACTTTTAACCACAACCCCATTAATACCTAACAAATAAGCACCATTAAATAACGAGGGCTGAATAGACGCTTTAAGCTCGGCAAAATCATCTTTAGAACTAGAAGATAGTGCAGAAAGCTTATGGTATATATGCCGTGCCACGCCCTCACCCGCTTTTAGAGCCACATTACCGCTAAATCCATCGCACACAATAACATCACTAATACCTTGAAAAATACCATCACCCTCAATAAAACCCTGATAGTTCAACGAAGTATCATCTTCCAACATCTTAGCGGTAGACTGTACTAGATTATTGCCTTTACCCGCTTCTGTACCAACGTTGAGTAAGCGCAAACTGGGATTAGTTATATTGAGTGCTATACGAGCGGTGTGAGAGCCTAAAATGGCAAATTGATAAAGCTGATCCACAGAGCAGTCCACATTAGCACCCAAATCGAGCATAAGCTTGTTGCCGTTTGAAGTTGGTATTTCAGCGCAGATTGCCGGACGAGAAATGCTCGGCAAAGTCCCGAGAGTAAAAAGACTAAGAGCCATAAGAACGCCCGTATTGCCAGCACTAACACAAGCCATCGAATCACCGTTTTTAAGGGATTTAAGGGCAAGCGCCATAGAGGAGTCTTGTTTTGTACGAACAGCGTGGGAGGGTTTGTCATGGCAATCTACAGTAGATTCACAATGACAGATCTCTAAACGAGAAGTAATACTGGAGTTAAGGTTTTTATCGATGCAATTCTGTAATACCGAAAGATCGCCAAACACAAGTGCAGAAACATCTAAATGAATAGACAGAACCCGGATAACAGCCTCCATAGTTACACTGGGGCCAAAATCACCGCCCATTGCATCTATGGAGATTTTTACATTCATGGTCAGAAGACCGACTTATTATTTTGCGTTAGTCTCAACAACTTTGCGACCACGATAAAAACCGTCTGCAGTGACGTTGTGACGAAGATGCTTTTCGCCACTCGTTTCATCAGTAGACACTGTAGATGCGGTTAAAGCATCGTGAGAACGACGCATTCCACGTCTTGAACGAGTTTTTCGACTTTTTTGAACAGCCATGGGTACTCTCCTTAAAAATTATTAGCAGCCACTATTTCTTAAGCTGCTGTAAAACACTAAAGGGGCTTTCTATGCTAGCCTCTTCCAAATTGGTATCTGCCTTTGTATCAAAAGCGTCACCTGTACATTCTCCAATATTATGATAATTGACTATTGGCAGGGCCAAAAGAACCTCATCTTCTATCACTACATCTAAATCTGTAAACTTATCAACAACAATCCACGGCTCATAATTCGGAGCCACGTTAGATAACTGATCCTCAGACCAAATAATCTGCAATGCAATAGCAGTATTGATCTCTATATTAACAATGTCCAAACAACGCTGGCATACCACATCAACACAAATAGAGGCGCTACCAGTAACCATCGGTTGTCTTGATTCATCCAAAGAAAACTGAAGTGATACTTTTAGAGCACCAGTGACAGCTTCAACAGAATCTTTTAATCTAGTCAGATTCTTAACTGCAAATTCACCCTCAAGGCATATTCCCTGAAGTGCTAATTTGCGTGGATCAATCTGAGCCGGCAAAGACATATATTTCGACAGTATCAAGTTAGGCGCGCATAATAGGGTTAAGACTGTAAATAGTCAAAGAAAATTGCTTAAAATACCCTTATAAAACCACTACAACTAATAGAGAATCACTATAATGGCTGCGCCCCTAGTATTAGCATCATCGTCTCCCTATAAAAAAATGCTATTAGAGCGACTAAGAATTCCTTTTACCTGCGTTTCACCTAATACTGATGAACAATCCAAGCTAAATGAGAAACCAGAAGCACTCGCCCTACGCCTTGCCCAAGAAAAAGCAATGGCTGTAGCAGACGCAAACCCGAATGCCATTATTATAGGCTCAGATCAGGTAGGTGAATTAAATGGCAAAATATTGGGCAAACCGGGCAACTTTGATCAAGCATTTAGGCAGCTAAGCGCCCAATCGGGTGAAACAGTTTACTTTCACTCAGCAATTTCAGTTGCAAGGATACAAAAAAACGGTGAAATTACACACAAAACAACGGTTAATACCACAACCGTTGACTTTAAACAGCTTTCTAGCCTTCAAATTGAAAATTACCTCAAGCAGGATCAGCCATATAATTGTGCTGGTAGCTTTAAATCAGAAGGATTAGGGATAAGTCTTTTTAGTAGTATTAATACCAACGACCCGAGCTCATTGGTTGGCCTTCCGCTAATTGATCTTTGCAAATTACTAGCAATGCATGGCATTAATATACCTAAGTAAAAACATTATTAATATTACATATATTATTGTTTTATATATGTTTTTTAATATTTGAAAAGCAATCAATACAAGCTATAGGATTATATATTGTAAGCCGGTCAGCATGATGAGCACCATAACTAACAGCCAACCTTGGCATATTAATTTTCTCTGCCATATCCATATCATATTCTGTATCACCCACCATAAGCGCCTGATTTTCTTCTAGAGCAAACTTATTTAATAACTCCTCGAGCATTAGCGGGTTGGGCTTGGAAGCAGTTTCATCGGCACAACGCGAATCATGAAATAAATCGTCGATATTTGATGCTTTGAAGGCTCTATTAAGACCCGCCCTACTCTTACCTGTAGCTACCGCCAATAGATAACCTGATTGTTTAAGTTGATTCAATGTATCTAATACATAGGGGAAAAAGTCCGGAGGCCCAGCATCTTTTTGTCGGTAATAAACGGAATAACTATTGGTTATATCGGATACTAATTGACTGTTGGCTTCTGGAAATAATCGGGAAACAGCTTCATTTAGACCTAACCCAATAATGTTAGCCGCCTCATCAAAACTTGGTATAGCCTGATTGTGCTCTTTGGCAGCAACCTGTATACAGTGGGTAATTCGAGACACTGAATCACTCAGAGTACCATCCCAATCAAAAATTAGTAATTTATATTTATGGTCCATATTATTTATTTTAGCTGATTGAGAAGATTTTTCAGGTCATTTGATAATGGCGCCGCAACAGAAATTCTTACCCCAGATACTGGATGCTTAAATTCCAAAGCATTAGCATGGAGAAATAGGCGCTTTAAGCCAAGGGCGCGCATATCTTGATTAAACAATGAATCGCCATACTTTGAATCGCCAGCAATCGCCTGCCCCGAAAATTGGCAATGTACTCGTATCTGGTGTGTTCTGCCGGTTTCTAGACGAATATCTAACAAAGTTGACTGTTGGAAAGTTTGCACAATCTTAAAATGTGTGACTGAAGACTTACCGTCCACATCAACTTTCACCATTCGCTCGCCCGATGATAGGGTATTTTTCTTAAGTGGGGCATTAATAGTCGACTTACCCTTAGGCCAACGGCCTTTAACCAGGGCTTGATAGGTCTTTTTAATTTGATTTTTTTGCATTTGCTGTTGCAAATTAACCAACCCCGCCCTACTTTTGGCCAGCATTAAACAGCCTGATGTATCTCGGTCAAGGCGATGAACAAGCTCTAAAAACTTACTTTCAGGCCTGTCAGCCCTTAAGCCTTCAATAACCCCAAAAGAGACTCCACTGCCGCCATGGACGGCAATTCCGCTAGGCTTATCAATAACTATGATTTCATCATCCTCAAACACAATACTGTCATTGAGGCGTTTACGTAACTGACTGCCTGGCATTTTAGAGGATTGTAATTGTGCCGTTCGAATAGGTGCCACACGAATTACGTCATCGGCTTTAAGCCGAGTATCAGCTTTAACCCGCCCTTTATTAACCCGAACTTCACCTTTACGCAGAAGGTTATATATACGAGACTTAGGCACGCCCTTAAGCAACCTAATAAGGAAATTGTCCAGTCTTTGACCGTCATATTCCGAATCAACAGTATGAAAGGTTACAGTTGCAAAAGGATTGTTTGATTTGATATCTGACAAGGTTATAAATTCATTTGAAGAATTAATTCCGATTATACCTTATTTATTTTGGCTTTATTCTATAAACACCATTGAAATAGTAATAACTTTTCAAAAAAACTCATTCGCAATCACTGAATCTTGAGATAAATTGTCATTTAGAATTTTAATATTGTTAGAATCTAACGAAATATCGAATATAAATAATAGATTTGAAGCATAAAGTAGCGCAATCTGACATAAGATTTGTAGAAACAGCCCATCATTGCTACAATGAATACGATTTCGCGTTAATTGAAGTGTATTAAAACCACACAGAACCGAAAGATTTATTATTACTTAAGAAAGAATTTGAAGTTGTTTGCCGCAGTAATAGCGGGAGACAGCAAAATATAAACTGAGAAAGCTCAGTTAGATTGCATCAAGATTAGATTAAAAGCTTGTGATCGTAATACGCCAAAAATAAGAGCATTGTGTCTCGAAATGGCAGAATCACAGCACGAGAATTGCGTTAATTTAAGTTTAAATCCTATTTTA
>DKNZ01000077.1:60898-63616 GCA_002469845.1 Cellvibrionales bacterium UBA7375
CCTATTTTAGGCTCACTAAACTTAATATTACATATGAATTGGTTAATTACCGATTCTGGTAAGGTCACATCTGCTTTAGATGGCCTATTTAGCGTTTTATAAAGCTCTGAAAGGTTTATTATCAAGACTTATGGCTTCGAAAACCTTCGGCTTGGCACATGGATCTATGCCCTACAAGCTCTGTACCCATTTATTGTCGGTACAGGCCTTCTCTCTATCTATCTCCTCTTGCGCATCCCCTGAGCTCTATCACTTTAATTATTTAAGGTGTTAAATATGAAACGTATGTTAATAAACGCATCACATACAGAAGAGATGCGTGTAGCAATGGTCGATGGACAAAGACTTTATGATTTAGATATCGAAAACAGGACCAGAGAACAAAAAAAATCAAATATTTACAAAGGAAAAGTCACTAGAGTTGAGCCAAGCCTTGAGGCGGCATTTGTCGACTTTGGCGCTGAAAGACATGGATTCCTCCCACTAAAAGAAATCTCCAAAGAATATTTCAACAAAAAATCATCGGATAGTGGTCGCGTTCGCATTGTTGACTCTGTCAAAGAAGGACAAGAAGTCCTAGTTCAGGTAGAAAAAGAAGAGCGCGGCCAAAAAGGTGCGGCTCTTACTACTTTTATCAGTCTTGCGGGTCGCTATTTGGTTTTAATGCCAAATAATCCAAGAGCTGGCGGCATCTCTCGAAGAATTGAAGGCGATGATCGAGCTGAATTACGTGAGGCTATGCGTACATTAGAAATACCTCAAGGTATGGGCGCTATCGTTCGAACAGCAGGCATCGGTCGCGCAGCCCAAGAGTTACAATGGGACTTAGATTATTTATTACAGCTATGGGGTACCATTACCCAAGAAGCTAAAAACAGTAAAGCACCGCATTTCTTGTTCCAGGAAAGTAATGTGATTGTGCGCGCTATACGTGATTACCTTCGCCAGGATGTCGGTGAGGTTATCATAGACAATGAAGAAGCCTATGCACTAGCTGCCGGCTTTATTGGCACTGTAATGCCAGATTTTAAGAGCAAAATAAAACACTACCAGGATGAAATTCCGCTCTTTAATCGCTATCAGATTGAAAACCAAATTCAAACGGCATTTGAACGTGAAGTTGCACTTCCCTCCGGAGGTTCAATTGTGATCGATATAACGGAAGCGATGGTGTCTATAGATATTAACTCATCGCGCGCCACTAAAGGCGGAGATATCGAAGAAACAGCCTATACCATAAACCTTGAGGCGGCAGAAGAAATTGCCCGACAATTGCGCCTACGAGATGTTGGTGGACTTATAGTTATCGACTTTATCGATATGCTTAACAATCGCCATCAAAAGTCAGTTGAAAACAAAATGCGTGAAGCACTAGAAATAGACCGTGCCAGAGTTCAAGTGGGCCGTATATCCCGCTTTGGTCTAATGGAGATGTCACGCCAAAGACTGCGTCCTTCACTAGAAGAAACCATGTCTAAAATATGCCCGAGATGTAATGGACAGGGCACTATTAGAGGCACAAGGTCACTTGCCCTATCAATTCTTCGATTGGTAGAAGAAGAGGCACAAAAGGAATATAGCCGTGAAATTAGAGCTGTAGTGCCAGTGGCAGTGGCTACATTTTTGTTGAATGAAAAACGCAGTGAAATAATTGCAATTGAATCAAGAAATAACATCAAGGTAACAGTACTACCCAACACCGAGATGCAAACACCTAATTTTGAAGTGATTCGGATTCGTACTCAAGACGAAGATAATTCTGATTTCAGCTATAAGTTGGCTGACGAACTAACCAAACCCGATCTATCGGTGGAAGCTGACAGCAGTCAATCATTACAAAATATCCCAACACCCGCTGTAAAAGCGTTTGTTCCCAACACCCCTGCTCCTCAGATTCAAGTAGAAGACAAGAAGAAATCAACAAGTCTTGTTCAAAGACTCTGGAACAGTATGTTTGGTGAACCTGAAGAGAAAAAAGAACCTGCTAAAAAGAACACTCGCAACAGAAATCAGCGCGGGTCACAGCAAAGACGTGGCAAACAAAACAACCAGCGTGGTCGTAACAATGTCAACAGAACACGCGGTGGTGACAAGCCTACACAGGGTAAATCGGACAGCAATCAAAAGCATGATTCGAAAAATAATCAACGCCAAAATGACAATCGATCTAAAAAACGCAATCAGCGTAATAACCGCAATGATCAAGCTAAAACCGACACTAAGACTTCTGAAAGTAATTCGGTAACAACAAACACTCAGAAAGATGAATCAGGCATTAAACGCCGTCCAGATGATCGTAAACGAGGACCCCGCAGACGCCGTCGCAGACAAGATGTTCCTCAAGAAATGCTTGAAAACACTGTTGATACAGCAAATACAGATAATGCTAGTACAGCTAAAGACCAAGCGCCAAAGGATTCAGCCACTACTGAAAAAGAAGCTACACCCACGCGTCGCAAGCGCCCTGCTACTTCAAAAGCAAAAGATAATACTGAAGCTAATAGCGTTAAAACTGATACTGCTGATAAAGCAACAGCCGACGCAACCAGTTCTGAAACAAGCCCTAAAACGGATACTGTAGAGACAACAGAGAAGCCAAAGCGCAAACGAAGAGCGACCAAACCAAAGAAAAAAGCTGAAGCTGATAGCGCGCCTACAGAGGCTAAAGAACAGGTTGCCTCAACTTCTGATACAGCGGAAACAACAGCTAAGCCAAAG
>DKNZ01000077.1:63944-64237 GCA_002469845.1 Cellvibrionales bacterium UBA7375
AAGCCAAAGGCAAAGGCAAAGGCAAAAGCAGAGCCTAAAGCTAAAACAGAAACAAAGGCAGAACCAGAGGCTAATTCTAAATCAGCACCTACAAGGGCAAGCAATGACCCAAGAAGCAAGCCTAAAATAGTTGCAAAGGTAGAAACCAGCTCAGAGGCTCGTAGCTCCAAAAAAGGTACACCAACAACTTCTGATGCTCCTATTGAAACGGCCGCTAAACAATCTGCTCCAGTAAAACGTGCATCAAATGATCCACGACAAAAGCGTGCAGCAGAAAAAACGGAAGAAAAACC
>DKNZ01000086.1:0-11785 GCA_002469845.1 Cellvibrionales bacterium UBA7375
GATGGCGCGGTTGCATCACCCGTTTTATTGACAACCACTGCAGATATACCTTCTGATGCAATATCGGCGAAATCATAGGCACGGCTGGTACCACTGTGGGTCGGCATTTGACGACCGTTTAAAGTTACCATGTTATATTCAGGGCCAAATCCACGGACAGTTACTTTACTTCCTTCACCGCGTTCTCTGTTGATAGAAACACCCGTTACACGCTGAAGGGCCTCCGCAAGGTTGGTATCGGGGAATTTACCCATATCTTCAGCAGAGATAGCATCTGCAACACCCGCTGTGTCGCGCTTGATATCCATTGATTTTTTAAGACTAGCACGGATACCACCCTCAACAATTACCTCTTCAATCTCAAGGCCTTCATCCTGAGCAAGTGCAGGCATAGTTGAGCCAACCAAGGCCAGAGCTACACTGCTAGAAAGAACTTTTTTCTTGAATAACATGTTGTTAAACCCCCTAAATTATAACTTTAAACTTCAGACTGAATGGTTGTAGATTTTATGCCAGCCTAGATCAAGCACATAAAGTACAACGTACCGCCACTAAAGACATTGTTTTTGAGACGAAACAGCCAGATATGCGATAACAGGGACTCACTCTAGGCGCACCTAAAATCACTGCGATAAAAGGTAGTTTTTTTGCGTCAAAATGGGCGCAATTTTGACTGTAAAAATTTGCATTAAAATGAGGTATTTTGTATGGGTTACACGATTAGTATATTTAGGGAGCAAGTGTAACTGGTGGTTTTACTTCGAATGCTAAGTTTAAATAATGCGCCAAACGGACACCTGCTTGTAGCATACGCTTTTCAGCGATAGGTCTATTTATCAATTGATACTGAACACCTAAATTTATAATTTTCTTGCCTTTATTTTTGTCGCCAAAATCATAGATATTTTCAATTAAGTCTGATGACTCTTTGACCCAACTTTGAAAAGAGGCATCCTGCCATACAGCTCTATCAGATGATGAACTATTATCGATTTTTCTTGACACTTTGGCAGGGCTCAGATCTGTTTGAGTTAAAAGCCCATCCCAAACCTTATGTAAATTGGTTATACGAGACTGATTTTTCCAAATTACTGGCACCATATTACCGCCTTTATCACTGGCTTTTCCTGCATGTAATGGCTGATGAATATCCCCCACCAAATGTATAAAAAACATCAGTGCCTCTCGCCTTTTTTTTAATGGATTATCTGTCTTTTTTAACTGCTGGTAAAAATAATTTAGGGCCCATAAAATATCTCCACCGACTATCGTTTTATAACTAGCAAAGTTTTGATTTTTATCGATATTCATATAGTGCCAAGACTTACTATGGGACCATTTTGATTGAGATTTAATTGTATCGGCCCAGTTGGCTACATCAGATAAATTGTCATCATTGAGCAATATATTTACCTGTTTTTTTGCTACATGGGATAAATTTTTTTCGGCAATTATTGCCACAATTTGATGCTCTTTATCCCACCAACCAAATGAGGATACTGAAAATAGACTAAAATATATACATAGTATTATTCTGCACATTTCATTGTGACCTACAGATTAGACTTTCAAATTCTACAAAGAATATAGCGTTGGTGGCAAATATGCTCTGAAAAGAGCCAATAGTTTAATATGTCTTATTGACAGGTTTTCATAACATGATAATTTGCTGATCATTAGCGTGTTATTTTAAAATATTGTCTTAAATTAAAGTTTTATACAGGAAAAAAATGAGCATAAGAAAAAGTTTTTTCGCGATAATTATAACTGGCTATTTTTTAACTGCATGCAGCAATAATGCTATTAAACAAGAACCTGAAGCCACCATTAATAGTGATGTTGAAGAAAAATACCAGTGGGATTTAAGTGACCTATATGCTGATCTGAAGGCATGGGAAGCTGCTCGATTAAAGGTTGCCAGTGAAATCCAGCAACTGTCAAAACTCCAAGGTAGTCTGGGTAAAGATGCCCAATCTTTACTCTATGTATCAGACCAAATTTCTGGCGTTTATAAAGAAGCTGTTAGAGTCTATATTTATGCCAACTTAAGTGCAGATATTGATACCCGCGATGCAGAAAATGAAGAGCGAAGTCAATTAGCTAGAAATTTGTTTACCGATTTAGGTGCTTCTACTAGCTGGTATAGCCCTGAATTACTAGCGCTTGGCGAAGAAAAAATTAACCAATTTATTGCCGAGGAACCTACGTTAGATAAGCACAGTTTTAATGCTGCAGATACATTGCGTCGAGCACCCCATACTCTGGATAAAGACATTGAAACCCTGCTGGCCAAGACAGGTCAATTAACCAGCGGCCCTAATTCTATTTACTCGGTTTTAGCCAACGCCAATCTTCCTTGGCCTGAAGTTATATTGTCTGACGGCCGTAAAATAAGACTAAGTCAAGCTGGGTACTCTGCCGCAAGACAAGCCCCCAATCGTGAAGATAGAAAAATGGTATTTGATAGTTTTTGGTCGGTATGGCAAGACTACGAGGCTACCCTAGGCGCCATTATGAATTCACAGGTTCAAGGGTTAGTTTTTAAGACCGAGGCACGCAATTATAAGAGCTCAATGGGACGCGCATTATTTGATGACAATATGCCGCCTGAGGTTTACCGCACCTTAGTTACAGAGGTTAATCAAGCACTTCCAACATTGCATCGGTATTTTAAGCTACGCAAGAGAATGCTTGGCATTGAGGATGAGATGCGCTACTTCGATATTTATCCTCCCTTAGTTATCCTAGATAAAACCTTTAGCATTGAAGATTCAATTGCAATTACTCGACGCGCACTAGAACCCCTTGGTGAAGAATATATGGCTGCATATGATATGGGGGTAAAGGGCCGCTGGATGCATGTTTTCCCCTCTCCTGGAAAGCGTTCAGGTGCCTATATGTCAGGGGGCGCCTATGACGTTCATCCCTATATACTGCTTAATCACAATAATAATTTTGAAAGCGCCTCTACCTTTGCCCATGAATACGGACATGCGGTTCACTCAGTGCTATCCAATGCAGTTCAACCTTGGGAGACGGCTGGGTACTCTACATTTATTGCTGAAACTGCCTCTATTATGAATGAAATGCTACTACAAGATATGGTTATAGAAGAAGCATCTTCGGACGAAGAAAAACTATTTTATTTAGGTATTGGCTTAGAGGCTTTAAGAGGGACTTTTTTCAGGCAAACCATGTTTGCTGAATTTGAATTAAAGATTAATGAAGAAGTTGAATCAGGAAATGTACTTACCGGCTCCAAGTTAACCACTATATATTTACAATTACTGAAGCGTTATCACGGTCATGATCAAGGCGTGGTCAATATAGATGATTTATATGGTATTGAGTGGGCCTATATTCCCCATTTTTACTATGATTTTTATGTTTTTCAATATGCTACCTCGATCGCGGCAGCCAGTGATCTTGCGCAAAAAATCAGGAGTGGCGATCAACAAGCACAAAATGATTTTATTACTTTATTAAAGGCTGGGGGCTCGGATTATCCCTATGATCTTATGAAAAATGCCGGTATTGATATGGCAACAGCGGCACCTTACAAAGCTCTGATTAAGAGAATGAACAACATCATGGATGAAATGGAAATTATTTTGAATAACCGCTAGCCATAAATTTCATTTTTCATAGCATACTTTTAATCTGCTGAATTAGTGCCGTTATTAAGGGGCGGTAATTCAGCATCCTTTAATAGAGCATGCCAATCACCATCATAACTTTTACCCAATGATTTTCCCCCTCGACTTAGCCCTTGAAATGCCTGCTGATCAATCAGATCCCAAAGGGGAAATTTAACCTTGTTGTCTAGGCCAATTAAACCAAAATGATTTTCCGATCCATTAACATCATTGGGGTCTTTCCACTGCTCATCAAAAGCCTCGAAATAAAAGACTGACATACCTGACTCTTTTTCCCAATCGCGCATATGCTGATAGTACAACCCCAGTTTTAGCTCATCAGCTGCTTTAGAACCTGATGCGCCATAGAGCGATGCTGCAACTGAGGACCATCCAGTTTCACCAATATGTATCGGCTTTTCCAGCCCTAGGCTTTGCACATAGTCTGCTACACCCTGATATTGGGAAATAGCATACTGTTTTGCACGCAACATGGTAGCCTCAATCTGTTCAACTTCTGATAAATCTTGCTCGCCTTCTAAAACCCCCCAATAGTTGGGATTATAATGCGAGTCATGAAATGGATAGGTATGTACTGAAAGAAAATCCACCGCTTTAATTAGCGCTTCTAAATCTGCTATATGATAATTCTTATGGCCTCCACCCCAGGATTCATAATTATCTGAACTAGTGATCCACACATCATTGGATAGTTGACCATTCTTTTTCAGATCCTGTAGATAATTCACCCATCTCAGAATGGTTTTTGGATAAACAAAATATTTGGTAGCCCAATGCACCATCGCTTCGTTACCCACGGCAATCACTTTAACAATATCTGGATATTGATTAGCCAGTGTCACCGCCATTTCAATTTCAGCACGATTGTTTTCTTCACTTTCTTCTTCGTGAACAGGCGGAATGTCTGTCCAGGCATTTTTACAATCAATCCATGCACCTATCATCACATACATTTCAAAATCAGCGTCTGCCTGCTTTAATTGCTTTATTGCCTCAAGAATTCGTTCTGCTTGGGGGAATTGAGAGGCATTATAGGTACGAAGAATTCGCACACCCATGGCAAAGAGTATTTGCATATCTTCTTTTAAATCTTCAACAGTCGGCACATCATCGCGAGTTTTTTCACGATAGCCACCATAGGATATCGCTGGATAGTTGGGGTTACCTAGTATCTCTTTTGCCGTAGGCCCATTAAGGTGGTCCTTATATTGATCTTCAGATGTTTTGTCGCAGCCAATAAGACCAGACAACAATAGTGTTAGAACAACATACCTAGAATAAAATTTCACTCAATTAACCTTTAACTGTTTTTGTATAGAAAAAACGGCAATTATATTACTCATTGATCATTTTTTTCTAGTGGCAATAGCGCTTGTTTTGTCTGTCCCTCAAAACTAGAATGAAACACATTATTTTTAGCCAAGGCACCACCCATGAAACCTTCTAAGGTTGAGCTCCACTTCAGCGATAGTAAATTCCAACTTAGGGTTGATAATAAACCTTTTTATATTAATGGTGCTGGGGTTGATTTTGGCAGCATTAAAAGTCTTGCAGATTTTGGTGGTAATGCTTTTCGCACATGGCGGGTCAATAATGGTGAAAAAAGCGGACTCGAAATTCTTGATGAAGCCCATCAAAATGGCTTAATGGTTTGTATGGGGTTAGAGATAGAGCGAGAGCGACATGGCTTTGACTACGATAACCAGCAGGCTGTAGCTGAGCAAATGGAATCTATTAAGCAAGATATTCTTGCCCTTAAGGATCATCCCGCACTGTTAATTTGGGGTATTGGCAATGAACTAAATCTACGCTCCAAAAACCCCGAAGTATGGAGCGCGATAAATGATCTATCGAAAATGATCCACAATATAGACCCTAACCACCCCACTACTACCATGCTGGCTGGCGCTGAGCCCGAGGTTATAAGTCTTGTGGCCGAAAAATGTCCCGATTTAGATTTACTGTCTTTCCAAATTTATGGTGCCATCGATAAACTACCTCGCTTTGTGCAAGAAAGTAAATATCAGGGTGCTTATATGATTACTGAATGGGGCGCCACAGGGCACTGGGAATGTGAAAGCACAAGCTGGGATAGGCCTATCGAGGCAAATAGTACAGAAAAAGCCAGTGATTACCACTCTAGATTTTTAAATTACATTGCTGCTGATGCTAAACAATGTATTGGTTCATTTGTGTTTTTATGGGGACAAAAACAAGAGAGAACACCTACTTGGTATGGACTATTTTTAGATAATAATAAATGTACCGAGGCGGCCCAAGTAATGCAGTACCTTTGGACTGGAAAATGGGCTGAACACAGAGTTCCTCAAATTGGTAAATTAAAAGTAAACGGTATGCTTGCCGAAGAGAGTATCAGCTTGCAACAAGGCCATATTTATAGCGCAACAATAGATATCAAATACTCGGGAAAAAGCCTAAGTTATCGCTGGGAATTGATGAAAGAAGTGGATCGCGAATTACAAAGTGATGGTGGTGACTTTGAGCCAACACCAGAAATTGTATGGCAACAATCGGACTCACATACATCATCAAAAATAGAGTTTTCACCCCAAAAAAGCGGTGAATTCAGGCTTTTTGTTTATGTGGATGACTGCCATGGTGGTTCTGCTACCGCAAATATCCCTATATTGATCGAATCATAGGTTATTACTTCTGAGAGCTCACTTATACTTAAACGATTAATAGAAAAAAGATGTTAGACTCTGCCTAAAGCAAAAGTGCGAACCACAAGCACTTAAAATTAAATTAGTACTAAAAGATCGGGATTATGGATAACGTACAAGAAGCATCAACAACCAATCAAGTACCCTTTAATCAAAAAGTCGCTTTCGGCATTGGTATGTTAGCTAATCAAATGTTTCCGGCTGCATTGGGTATATTTATGGTGATTCTGGTTCAAGGACTCGGGATGAGCCCAGTTCTTTGGGCGCTTATTTTCTTTATCCCTAAGCTAATTGATGCAGTAACTGATCCCCTAATGGGTTATATCTCAGATCACACTAATTCGCGCTGGGGCAAACGTCGACCCTACGTTTTTGTTGGGGCTATTATTTCAGGCCTATCATTTATGATGATGTGGCAACTGTATGCCACCAACACAGAGATGTATAACTTTTACTACTTTCTTTTCTGGGCCTGTGTATTTTGGATTGGTATGACTATCTTCGGTGTACCCTATGTGGCTATGGGCTATGAAATGAGCACAGACTTTCATGAGCGCACAAGAATTATGGCGGTCGCACAATGGATTGGGCAGTGGGCATGGGTAATTGCACCTTGGTTTTGGATTATTCTTTATGATCCTGATTGGTACGAATCAGCAACTGAGGGGGCTAGAACACTCTCTTTATGGGTTGGCGGTGGCTGTATGATAATGGCATTAGTGCCAGCTATTTTTTGCACCCATACAACATCAGCATCATCCATTCAGCATGAAAGTGACGATAAAACTCTAAAAGAAACTATGATTGATTTTGGTCGTGGTATTGTTGTGACTCTGCGTAATAAACCATTCCAAAAAATCTGTATTGCTACCTTCTTTATCTTTAATGCCTTCCAAGTAGTCGCAGCATTCTCTTGGTTTATTGTTGTCTATTATATGAATGATGGAGATCCCGCAGCAGCCGGCGTTTGGCCGACATTATTTGGCTCTATAGGTGCTTTATTTACCACCTTTATGGTTATTCCTATTGTTAATTACTGCGCGCAAAAATACGGTAAGAAAACTACATTCCTCTACTCTCAAGCAGTTTCTCTGGTTGGCTATGTATTATTTTGGTGGGGATTTTCACCAGAAAATCCTTGGATGATGTTTATCCCGTTACCTCTTTTCGCATTCGGTATTGGCGGCCTATTTACTATTATGATGTCAATGACAGCTGATGTTTGTGACCTTGATGAACTTGAGACAAACCAAAGACGCGAAGGCACCTTTGGGGCTATCTATTGGTGGATGGTTAAGTTTGGGGGCGCTTTTGCGGGAGCCGCCAGCGGCTTAATTTTAAGTGTTATCGGCTTTGATCAATCAGTTGCGGTTCAGGGTGAAGAAACCCTGACAATGCTTCGCCTTAGCTATATTATTATTCCCTGTACAGGCACGCTAATAGCCATCCTAGCCATGCGCAACTATGATCTGGATGAAGAGCGATCTCAGGAAATTCGCACACAACTGGAAGCGCGATAAGATAGATCAAGTAATCTTTAATAAAAAAAAGCCGTCTATCTAGACGGCTTTTTTGTCTCACATCATTATATCTACGCTTATTCTAGGCCCGGTTGAAGAGCAACCTGAATCTTTATCACTTCGCCAGTTTTATCAAAAATAGCAAGTGATGTTTGCGCATCAATAGCATCTGCTGCAATCGCCTTTTCAGAACCATCAGCAAAGCTGATTACGATGGATGTTTCATCTGCAAGACTATAAATAACCGGAACTTGACAATAGGTAAAGCCTAGTTGACCAGCTTGAAGATTTACCAACTGCTGTTCACCTGAAATATCAAAGTAACTCAGACTATCAGAAGCTGAAAGAAACTCAGACTTTCTAAGAATAAACGGCTTAAAGCAAATAGCCCCGCCCTTCACTGATAGACCTAGCTCCATAAGACGCGTAATCACTTCCTCTTTAACCTGACCCGTCATACCTGGCTGTTTAGCACCGGCAAAACCTGGGGTATGGGAGTATGGGTCGGTTGGGAATGCACCGTAATTATCTGGTGTTTTATTAAAGCCAATTCCCGCGCGTATATCGAAATAACAGTCCGCTAATTTACCCACAGTGACCGCATCAGAGCCCTGCTCTAAGGCTTTGCGGAAGTTTTCAAGGGCTGCCAACAATAGTTTAGATACCATGTGCCAGTAAATCGAGCCAAGACCCTCATAGGCATACATGCCACCCGATCGACCCGTAAATTGGCGATGATTAAAGACTGCTTCAAAAATGTCTTCTATCAGTAATTGCTCTTTCTCAACTAAATCTTGGTAGCCATTTTCTTTTAAGCTATTTAAAACAGCTTTAGCGCTATCAACATTATTGAAGCCACCATTAAAGTGATATCCACCCTGAGAATCTTTTTCTACCAATGATGTATCACCAGAGGCAACTAACGATGCTAGCAGTTCAGAACTATTAAACTGTGCTTCAGAAATAATATTTTTATCCACAAAACGAGTTAGTTCACGATCAGGATACAACAAATAAGAGTGCTGACGTGGCGTGTAAACCGCCGAATTTCTCAATGAAATCAACACCTCTAACGCCTGTTCAGGGCTTAAATAGCCAGAACTCAATACCGCTACTTGACCCTCTAGCATTTCATAGAGATAGCTTACTTCTAAAGAATCTTCGCTGGCAGTCATAAGATTGTAGGCATGATAGAGACCATCATCGCGCCGGTTAGCCTCGATGGTGTGATCAATGTACTCTAAAGACAGTTTCAAGAAGGCAATCAAATCAGCTGTTTTTAGCATAACGCGATTGCCGCTGAAGTCATTTTCATAAATTCCAAAACGGAATTGACTACCAGCTTCACCTAAGGCATCAACAACGCGCTTTCTATCTTCATCATTAATTTTTCCAGCTAACAGTTGCTTATTATTTTCAAAGGTACTGTTAATTGATTTAAGTAGCGCATTAATTTCCTCTGAAATGGCTACTTCTTGCAGCTCAGAGTTAGCCAATAAATCAAGAAGATATTGCTGATAACGTCGCGTGTAATAAAGCGTTACCATGGAAACGCCATAGCCAACCAATGCATTATTTGCATCATTCCACTCTGGGCGTTGGGTGTTCATCCAAATACCACCCTCTGGAATAAAGTTAGACAATTTAGAAAGCATAGTTGCCAGCAGCTTCTCAGTTAAGTTCACATAATAAACTGAGCCATTTTTATCCCAAATTAGACGCCCATCAGCACCAACCTGTGACACGCGCTGGTCAATAAGTTCACCAGCAGCCTCATCATAATCGATGGTATTGTGCGGATCTTTTAATAAATCTTGGTAGCCTTTAATTTTGTAAGGCACGTTGGCATAACAAAATAAATCGCGGGTTAAGAAATCGCGCAAGGTACCTGGATGATGATCATTAGAAAATTCCAAGAACTTCAATAAATAAATAATCTGATGATCACCCCAATAGCCAATATTGGCCCAAGGGTCGCTCGGATCGGGTTTTTCCCAATCAATACCGGCTTTGGTTATACGGTAGGGGTTATAGCCATCGGCCGTTGAAGCATTCACAAATTTACAGATCATGCTTTCAATATAATTGGGGATTGAGTAACTCAAAGCTTCCCAATTTTGGAAAATATCACGCCAGTTTCCCTCAAAATTTAGCAACTGTGAGCCATCTTCTTGCTTAACTTTAATATTAAACTTATTCCATGGTCGAGAGGGATCACCGTGTCGGCGGCTAAATGAAAGGGGTAAATATTCAAAACAGATTCGTTGGATACTAGCATCATTTTGTTTTGATGCTGCTTTGATTAAATCACTGTAATGGAAAGTGTCATCTAAACCTTCAAAAAAATCTTTAAACTGATTATATTTGACGCGATTAAAGCCTTTAACAAAGGCGATTAAGTCAGCCTTTGGCACTGCATAGTTATCTACAAACAGACCACCACGCATAACATTAAACAAAACATTGGCGAAGTGATGGTTTGCACTTAGTTTATCTTCAGTCACCTGAAGACCATCTGAAATACCGACAATACGAGCAAGATTTTCTGAGCCCAAGGCTATATCAGCTTCAATATCATCAGTGATATTTTTATTGGCTTTTAAGTAAGCAATTAAATCTTTAACTTTTGCAGAGCCCTGATTAATTTCAGCAACGATACTCCAACTCTTTTCTTCAGACGGGCTCAAGGCTAAACAATCATTTACAAAATAAGCACCGCGTCGACCACGAACATCGAGTTCTTGATCAACAGCATTACCCTTGCGGAAGTTTTCTAATTGAAGAGATGAAATTAACTTCTTAGACTCAGATAAGCCAACGGACCAAACGGTTGTTGTAGACAACGCTTCACTTGGTTCCGCACGATCTACCAGAATTGAACTCATACTATAAAGGCCAAGTCCACTATCAGCCTCAAGTTCGTTCTTTTTATAAGCATCTACTAGACAACTTAAACCACCCTGAACATCAGTTTCTACTCCGTAAGGAATCAAGTTCTCAATACCATCAATGATCTCAACTTGCGCCAAAGAGTCGCCTGTATTAATTAAGGTAGAGGTTTTTACAAAACCAAATTTATCTGAGGTTCGCCATGAATAGCGGAATGTAAGAGCAAGATCATGGTTTATTTCTTCAAAAATTAGCTTATCACCAAATACATTCTTATGTAGATTGCGCGTGGTGTTATAAATTCCATTGTATTGCTCGGAGAACGGTTCCCAAAGAGAGGTCCTATCGCCAATAGTTGCTAAAGCTATGGTTCTACTACCTGTAAAGGGAGACCCATCACTTACCTTGTCATCTGTGTAGTATGGAAAAAGTGCATTTTCTGAATTAATCCTACCAGCAGAAAGCCCACCGCGAGTGGATATAAACATCCAGTGATCAGAGTCGCTCACTACACTGATAAAGAAATCCTTCATCTGATCGTAGTTTTTTATTTGATAGTAAGTCTCGCCTTCTATACTGACATATTGGCCGCCAATCTCAATATTACTGGTTTGACGAAGTTGCTGTCCTAGGTGAATTTGCTTATGAGTCATTTGAAACCTAACTAATTATATTGTTTAAAGTAAGTACTGGAATCCACATTAATGGATACCTACTAACAAATCCTTTTGTCTCATTTAGACTTTTAATGCTTATACGATATCTGATAAAACTCAAAAGCGGGCTATTCTAAGTGGACTATTTTAATTTCGCTAGTTTATCGGTCGTTTAAAAAGACCTTTTTGCCGAAAATTGGCCAAATATCTGCATATTTATTGATTATTTACCAATATCATTGGCAAAAAGAAAAATATACGGTATTTAAATATTAAACTTGTCAGTTGTCAGTTGTGCTTTTATCTATTAGGTTTCTTTAAAAAAATTAGACGAAAAAGAAATTTGAATTCGAAATTTCACTCTGATAAATGCCCTAAAC
>DKNZ01000086.1:12117-16305 GCA_002469845.1 Cellvibrionales bacterium UBA7375
AAGGATCAGCTTTTATCTGATATTCTAAAAAATTACCCCAAAATTAAGAATGCTGGTGACGGACCATCTGTACCACAGTGGTTTATTCACATGCAAGATAGTTTCAAAACTTTTACTAAGATAATGCCTTAAAAAAATAGAAAAAAAAGGCCCCTATTTTGGGGCCCTTTTTAAATCTAGTCCGCACTCTTCACTAGTTTAAATGTCCAATAGCCTTCAGGTATATCCAGTTTAACCGTCATAGTTGTAGCTGTACTATTAATAATTTCATAAACAATTGAAGATGGCGCATCACTTGGGCTTGATATTTCTGCACCAGTGATAACCTTAGGAATACCAAGATGTGCACCTGTTCCATTCAATGTTATGGTCATTGCATTTTCATCAAACACAAACCCTGAACGGCTAGTTCCATTGTGAGGCGCCACTGGGGTATCACAGCTATCTTGTGATACTCCTTGCCATGTTTCTACCCAAGTCTCGCCATCCATTTGGTTGGCAAATCCACCATTTGCATAGAATGAGAATAGATCATCCCATAAACAGTCTCGAATATTAACCATACCCTGGTCATTTGACCAACCGCCTCCGCCGCTAATTACACTTAAAGCACGGGCTTGTGGCGCTAACTGCCAACTACCTATTAAATCGCTAGCCGTTAAGGCTGGTGGAGTCTCTGGCGGGCTGTCAGCAGCATCTTCTGTAGCAACAATTTGCATCCAGTTGAAATTCATACCACTGGACTCAACCTCTACTCGCAGTGTGTATTGCCCTGCATCAAAATTAACCACTCTACCCTGAACGGTTTGCCAATTTTGCCAACCACCTGTATCAGTTATTTCCAATTGATCTACCCAAATGCCATCCAAAAGAATCTTAAATCCGGGTGAACTTCCGCCATCACTAGCGACTCGGTAATTCAGCTGATAATTACCAGCCTCATCAATATTAAGGGTGTATTCCATCCAATCACCCATACTAATCCAGCCAACATTGTCACCGCCGCCAGTATCTGATGTAGGTTGAGTCCCTATATCACTTTCTGCAGATGGAATAACATCAGACCAATTTTCAGCCTGAATAACTGAAGCATCACCATCAAGAACTGGGTCTTCTGATTCAGAAGGGACATAATCTAAAGTGACTAACTTAAAGGTCCAGAATCCACCAGAGTAAGCGGCTTCTATAGTCATGCTGTCATCTGTACTCGCCATTATTTTATAAGTAATAGATTCTGAGGCATCTTCTGGACTGGATAATTCAATACCATCGCCTGCCTTTGGTAAACCTAAATGGGCTCCAAGACCGGTTATTGTTAAAGTTCCCGCATCTGTATCTAGGGCATAGCTTGCTGTTCCACTACCATCATGAGGAGCAACTGGCGTACCACAACCCTCTGAAGAAACACCTTGCCATGTCTCAATCCAGGTTGAATCCCCCATCTGATTAGTGAAACTACCGTCCTGACCAAAGATAAACCGATCATCAAACAGGCAAGCTCTATCAATTACAGCACCCGCATCAATCTTCCAAAAACCCATATCGCCAGATACCGGGCCTACGCCTGCTGATTCTGGCTCTGGTGCCAATTTCCACTCACCCACCAATATTGCTTGTGTCAGTGTCATAGCCTCATCTAGCATAGTGATATCATCAAAATAATAGGTTTCTCCGCTACCATTACTGAGATAATTAAAGAACACTGAGACCTTATCAAAATTATAATTTGTATTTAATTCTGCTGTACCTGCTACAGGCGCGCTAAAGTCAAATATCAGTGTCTCCCACGCATAAGCCAATGTGGTAAGGGTTTCAGTTTCAACCGAGTTAGCACTATTGCTAGAGTCTTCTAGTTTTATGCGCACTGTGGTGCCAATAGAGGGACTATAGACACGCATCGAAACTCGAGTTAATGCCTCAGAAAGCGGATAAGACACTATGCCACTTGCTATTTGAACACCAGACTGAGCAACCGCACCTTTAAGGACAGATACAACCGTATTGGTACTGTCCACTGGATCAACGACTAAATCCGATTGGCTATCACCCAGATCAATCAAGTCGTAACTGATATATAGATCATTAAAGTTAATCACCTCACCGACATCTAAGTTGTCATCAACACCTGTACCTATATTGCCAGTAGCCATTTGGTCAGTTGGCATCAACTTAATCCAATTGAGATTAAGGCCGCCACCTGGCGCTTCAAAACGAAGCACATAGTCGCCTGTCTCTAGGGAAATATTTCCACCTGTAACTGTCTGCCAGTTCTGCCAACCACCGGTATTGGGCACTTGAACTGAGTCAACCAAATTACCATCTTTAAGTAAATTAACCCCTGAGCTACTGCCTGATTCACTGGCCATACGATAACTAACGCTGTAGTTACCTGCTTCAGTAACCTCAATCTCGTATTCCATCCAGTCACCGGCATCAATCCAACCCACATTGAGACCGCCACCTTCATCCTCAGTTGCCTGAATGCCAACCTCACCATTGGGAAGTTGAACCGAGTTTGAATAGGCTTCAGCTTCAATTGAAATCGCTGCGCTTAACTCACAATCAACTGCATCGGTTGCGTTAAAGGCTAGCCAGTTAACATTGAATGAGTCTCCCAAGGCTTCAAGCCTTAGGGTTTGGCTGCCTTCGGTAAGTTCATAGTGACGGGTAAAGGTGACCCAGCTTGAGAAGCCACCTGTAGGTGATATCTTAAAGGTATCTGCTGTTTCACCATCAAACATAAGCTCGAAGCCATCACTACCTGTTCCACTTGCAACACGGTATTCTGCGCGATAACAGCTAGTTTCAGGAAGCTCTACAGCATATTCAATAAAGTCACCAGCATCAAAGTTACCCACATGTAAGCTAAGATCACTATCCGTTGCCACCGCGTTAATATTGACACTGCCTTCTGGAGCTGACACTACAGTAGTCCAATCTTCCGCTTCAACTTTTAAATCATCGGGCTCTGGTGCCACCCACTCACAACCAACGCCATAGTCACTGCCGCCTTCACCGCCTAACTGAATATCCATATTCATCAAATTCATATTGCCGCCACTCACTACTCGCAGTTTTTGCACGCCTGCTTTCAAAGTAACATCAACTGTCGAATCTTCCCAAATATCCCACCAACCCGTATCTGGGGTTGGAAGATTTCCAGTCAGCTTTTCGCAATCTGACTCAAAACTAATAAAACCACCGCCGCTTGATGCCGTTCTAAAGGTTATGATGTAGTTCCCCGCTTGAGCAACATCGACGGTGTAATCAAGCCATTCTTCGTCCTCGAAGAACCCTACAGCGGTATGTTCTTCATTGGTTGATTCAACATCAACCCCTTCAAATGGACGATAGGCTTCACCGAGGTTGACTGCGCCAGTATCATGATAAGAAATACCCTCACCACCGATATCGTAATCAGAGGCATAGAGACGATTATCTGGCGCCGAAGTAGGCAGATTATGATCACCATTAGTAGGAATTGGCATTGGGCTGCCAAAGAATGGGCCCGGTGGTTCCGGCGGAATTTCTTGCAGTGGTTCAACCGAGTCAGTATAGGCTGTTAACATACGGTATGAGTTTGCGCCGCCACGTTTAATACCAGAGCCCACTGGTCCTGTTAGACCAAATTCAACGCCGTCAGAAGAGGCAATGGTGCCGATCAGATCACCAGATCCAGCCCATGGTCGAAGTGCAATGTCTCTAACTACTTGGCCGGTCGTATCCTCTGCCGGCGGCAATTCCAGCCATTTGAATTTTTGCCAATTGCCAATTTTGTCAGCAGTAGCCACAAGTGGTTGACCTTGACTATCACGATTAACAGTGAGATATTTGCCATTATCTGCTAACAGAGCGATATAGCCATCATCACCGGCATCAACAACAATAAACTCGTCAGAACCGACGCCATCATAGCTTTGATCGCCAGCTACAAATCTATCTTGGTCATCAAGGCCTAAAAATTTCTTATCGACCCGACTGTATAGACCAATAGTTTGATCTATAGGTATATTGGGACTGCCGCTTGCTGGCCAGGTGCTGTTTGGATTATCTGGGCGCCAGGCTGTGCCATAGGTATCTAAGTAATTCTTTACTCGATCAAGCTCAAGGTCATTGCCACCCAGCCACTCAAATTGAGTCCAGCCAATATTGTGACTTTCAAATACTTCGTTGGCGCCGTTTTTGGTC
>DKNZ01000024.1 GCA_002469845.1 Cellvibrionales bacterium UBA7375
GCTGGCGCTTCTTCCGCTGGAGCCTCTTCCGCTGGAGCCTCTTCTGCAGGTGCTTCTTCAGCTGGAGTTTCTGCTACCGGAGCCTCTTCTACTGGCGCTTCTTCAACCTTTTTAGGTGCTGGAGCAGGAACCACAGCCTTGATTAGCTTTTCGGCTAGTAAGATTTTTATCTTTTCGTCGGCATTTACCCAGCTTTTATTTGCATCTTTGATGGCATAACGACCCGAACTTTTTTGGTAAATCACATAGTCTTTAGTTTTTTTAATAACTTTCATCTTTTAACCCCTTTATTGATTACTCGTTTAAGTTTTATATTTTTTTTGTATTAATAGCTTGGCAACTAAGAAAGCTGCTCCATTATATCGTTGGATATATCTGCATTGGTATACACATTTTGTACATCGTCTAAATCTTCTAGACTATCAATCATACCCAGTAACTTTTCCGCAGAGTCCTTATCTAATGGGACAGTAATATCAGCAATCATTGTAACCTCGGCATGTGCCGGCTCAAAACCTGCTGCAATAAGCCCATCTTTTACCTGTAAAAAATCTTCAAAGCTTGTTTCTACATCCAATGAACCATCATCATGGCTCTTTATATCTTCTGCGCCAGACTCAAGTGCTGCATCCATTAAAGCGTCTTCATCTACATCGGGACCATAGCTTATTTGGCCTACACGATTAAATAGGTAGGCCACAGAACCATCGGTTCCTAAATTTCCACCGCGTTTGTCAAATGTGTGTCGCACTTCACCCACCGTCCTATTGCGATTATCCGTCATGCACTCAACAAGCACTGCAATACCGCCTGAGGCATAGCCTTCATAGGTAATCTCATCGTAATTTTCGCCTTCACCAGCACCTGCTCCGCGCGCGATTGCTTTGTCGATAGTATCGCGCTTCATATTAGAACCCAGTGCTTTATCAACCGCGGCTCTAAGTCGAGGGTTATCCTCGGGATTTGGCCCGCCCGCTTTGGCAGCTACCACTAGTTCTCGAATTATTTTGGTAAATACTTTACCGCGCTTGGCATCCTGTGCTGCTTTGCGGTGTTTTATATTGGCCCATTTACTATGACCTGCCATATGCTATCTCCAAAAAATTCTAGCTTTCTTGCTTTTCTTTGTTGCGCAATTTGATATTTAAATCTCGAAGCTGGGCCACTTCCACTTTACCCGGGGCATCGGTCATTAAACAGGCTGCCGATTGGGTTTTAGGGAAGGCAATTACATCGCGAATAGATTCCGCACCTACCATTAACATAATCAATCGATCTAAACCAAAGGCTAAACCACCATGGGGTGGAGCACCATACTGAAGGGCATCCAGAAGGAAACCAAATTTTTCCTGCTGCTCGGCTTCATCGATACCAAGCACATCAAATACGACTTCTTGCATCTTTTGATCATGGATACGAATAGATCCACCGCCAAGCTCTACGCCATTTAGCACCATATCGTAGGCCTTGGATAAGGCTGCTTCAGGGTTATCTTTAAGCGCTTGCGCATAACAAGAAGGCGCAGTAAATGGATGGTGAAGTGGTGTTAGTGCGCCACTATCAGTGGTTTCAAACATGGGAAAATCGACTACCCACATGGGCGCCCAGTCACAAGCGTAGAGATCTAAATCATTACCCACTTTACAGCGCAATGCACCTAGGGCTTCAGAAACCACAGAAGACTTATCGGCACCAAAGAACACAATATCACCGTTTTTGGCATCTAGGCGCTGCATAATATTCATAGTGACTTCATCACCAAGGAACTTAATAATTGGCGACTGCAAACCATCGATACCATTTTCAATGGCATTGACTTTGATCCAAGCCAAGCCTTTGGCACCATAAATGCCGACAAACTTAGTGTAGTCATCAATCTGTTTGCGCGATATCTCTGAACCACCCGGGACTTTAAGGGCAGTCACGCGACATGCAGGGTCATTGGCTGGACCAGCAAATACTTTAAATTCGATATCTTTAAGTAGGTCTTTAATTTCGACTAACTCAAGAGGGATTCTAAGATCAGGTTTATCGGAACCATAGCGATCCATGGCTTCGGCATAGGTCATGCGTGGAAATTGATCGAACTTCACACCTTTATGCTCAGCAAAAATATTACTGATCATAGTTTCTGTGATCGACATAATTTCTTCTTCATCAATAAATGATGCTTCGATATCAATCTGGGTGAATTCTGGCTGTCGATCAGCGCGCAGGTCTTCATCGCGGAAGCACTTGGCGATTTGATAATAACGATCAAACCCTGCCACCATTAACAATTGCTTAAATAGTTGTGGCGATTGGGGCATGGCAAAGAACTGCCCCGGATGGGTTCGCGATGGAATTAGATAATCTCGAGCGCCTTCTGGGGTGGCTCGGGTCATTATGGGTGTTTCTATATCTAAAAACCCATTCTCATCGAGATAGTTGCGAATTGAATTGGTAATTTTGGAACGAAAGCGCAAACTATTTTGCATTTCTGTGCGACGCAAATCCATATATCTGTGCTTGAGACGAACATCCTCACCCACAGTAATATGTTCGTCCATCTGGAAGGGAGGTGTAGCCGCACTATTTAAAATTTCTAGCTGTGTGCCATAGACTTCAATTTCGCCAGTAGCCATATTGGGGTTTACTGTAGCCTCACTCCGCGCCCTTACCTTTCCAGTAACTTGCAATACATATTCAGATCTAACGCGATCAGCTTGCTCAAAAAAATCACCGGCATCGGGATCAAACACCACCTGAACAATACCCTCTCGATCACGAAGATCGAGGAAAATTACACCACCATGATCACGACGGCGATCGACCCAGCCATAGAGGGTGATCTCCTGTTCGAGATGAGCGGTTGTCACTAGCCCGCAATAGGTTGTTCGTTGCATTTGTGTTAATCCTTATTGTTAATTTGGGTGCTCGATTTAAGCCCGCCAGAGTTTATTTTGTTTTGTGTTACAAATTAAAAAGCGTTGCATTATACACTAGCCAACGTATCTGGCGAGTATCTAGACTGGTAGTTTGTGCTGAAATTGTGGGTAACTATGCCCAAAATTATATTAGATGGTGGTGATAAAAGAATTTCTTTTTCTATCTCAATCCACGGCCTTTTAGGCGCTGACGGAGATTTTCACAGCGAGCGCTGAGCATATCGGGATCATACTCATCAGCGGCAACCACTCCCCATATGGGTTTAGGCCAAGCTGGATCCGATTCATAGCGAGCAATATGATGTATATGCAGCTGGGGCACTACATTACCTAGGGCTGCAATATTGAGTTTATCCGGCGCAAATAACTCGTTCATGGCTTCAGATAAAACACATGACTCATGCAGTAGTTGTTGTCTATCAGCATCGTTTAGCTGATAGACTTCTGTTATATCCTCGCGCTTTGGCACCAAAATCAACCAGGGATAGTTTGCGTCGCGACTAATTAACAACAAACAGAGCTCAAACTGCCCTACTAATAGGCAATCTTCATCTAATCTTTCATGTAATTTAAACATTTTAAACCCAATGCCCCCTTATTATGTCTTAGGTCTGTACCACAACAGCTCAGCATCGTAGAATAACCTACTTGAAGTTTTAATCTACTAAAGTGTAAAAGAACTATGCGCGCTAGCCAATATTTGATTGCCACACAAAAAGAATCGCCTGCTGATGCAGAGGTTATAAGCCATCAGCTAATGTTGCGAGCGGGAATGGTCCGCAAGGTCGCCTCTGGGCTCTATTCATGGTTACCTCTGGGTTTGCGGGTTTTTCGTAAAGTTGAAAATATTGTTCGCCAAGAAATGGATAAAGCAGGCGCTATGGAGTTGTTAATGCCTGTGGTTCAGCCGGCCGATCTTTGGCAAGAGTCCGGTCGCTGGGGACAATTTGGCCCTGAACTCCTTAGAATCCATGATAGACACGATCGTGAATTTTGCTTGGGGCCCACCCATGAGGAAGTGATTACCCATTTAGTGCGCAATGAAATTAGCAGTTATAAGCAACTGCCCGCTAATTTCTATCAAATACAAACAAAATTTCGCGATGAGCGCCGCCCGCGATTTGGCGTTATGCGTACCCGTGAATTCTGTATGAAAGATGCCTATTCCTTTCATAGCAATAGTGAATGCCTGCAACAAACCTATGATCTGATGTACCAAACCTACAGCGCTATCTTTGAGCGCACTGGTTTGGTATTTCGCGCTGTATTGGCCGATACGGGTAGCATTGGCGGCAGTCATTCCCATGAGTTTCATGTTTTAGCTGATTCTGGTGAAGACGCTATCGTTTTTTCTACTGACAGCGATTTTGCCGCCAATATTGAAAAAGCTGAAGCAATAATGCCTAGCAAAACAGGTACCAAGGCCAGCGAGCAAAAGCAGGAAGTTGCAACACCCAATGCACATAGCATTGATGAGGTATGCAAATTCTTGTCTATTGAGCCAACACAAACGGTAAAAACATTGATTGTTAGTATTGAAGACGATGAAGGCAATCAAACTTTACAAGGCTTGGTTGTTCGCGGTGACCATGAGCTTAATGAGATCAAGGCACAAAATGCCCTGGGTTTAGACACCGAGCTTTGCTTTGCCACTGAGCAACAAATTGTAGATCAACTGAAGTGCCCAGTGGGCTCTTTGGGACCGGTCGATCTTAATATTCCGCTGATTGTAGATCATAGCGCAGCCGCTCTTACTGACTTTGTCTGTGGTGCCAATCGCGATGGCTACCACTTCACTGGTGTCAACTGGGGAACTGATTGCACCATTGAAACACAGGCTGATATTCGCAATGTAGTGGCTGGCGACCCCAGCCCGGATGGTAAAGGCGTTTTGGAAATTAAACGCGGCATTGAAGTGGGCCATATATTTCAGTTGGGCACTAAATACAGTGAAGCTATGAACGCCACTATTCTTAATGAACAGGGCAAAGAGCAGGCTATGACCATGGGCTGCTACGGTATTGGCGTCAGTCGAATTGTCGCCGCTGCTATTGAACAGAATCACGATGAAAATGGCATTATTTGGCCAGCGGCCATTGCGCCTTTTCAGATTGCCCTAGTGCCCATTAATATGCACAAATCAGATGCTGTTAAGCAAGCCTGTGAGGATCTGTATTCAGAATTAACTTCAGCCGGCTATGATGTGTTATTTATGGATGAGAAAAAGGCTCGCCTGGGCTCTATGCTTGCGGATATTGAACTCATAGGTATTCCCCATCGTTTGGTTGTGGGTGATCGCGGCCTAGAGGACGGTAAAATTGAATACCGAGACCGTACTCAAAGTGAGAACCAGCATATTCAAGCTGACCAACTGATGGCGTTTATTAACGAGAAGTTAGGGGTATAACAATAAAAAGTGGGTGTGATTTGTAATGGACCTATTACTGAATTGTGATTTAGGAGAAGTACCCAATAGTGATAACCTGACTATTGAATCACAGGTCATGCCCCATATAGATTTGGCTAATATTGCCTGTGGCTTTCATGCTGGCGATCTTAGCTTGATGAATAAAACCTTGCTACTCGCCAAAAAGTCTATGGTCGCTGTTGGCGCCCACCCTAGCTATCCTGATAAATTTAATTTTGGTCGGCAATCTATGACAATGTCGGCAACGGATTTAATGGCCTGTCTAAAGTATCAAATAGGGTCGCTAGAAAAAGTGGCGAGCAACAATGATATCTGTATTAGTTATGTAAAACCCCATGGCGCACTGTATAACGATATGATGACAAATGGTCATCTTCGCAATGCAGTTATGGCCGCTATTGCCGATTCTAAAGCCTGCTCTTCGCTTATGTTACAAGCTACTGCAGATACTGATATCCACCAGCAAGAAGCCAATGCTTTTGGGCTTAACCTCTACTTAGAGGTATTTGCTGACCGCGCCTATCAAGATAATGGCACGCTTGTTCCTCGTCATCAGTCAGGTGCTATGCTTAACAGTAAGGGTATGCTCGCTCAGGTAAAACAACTAAAACAGGATGGCTCTGTAACTACTATTAATGGCAATCGATTATCACTTAATGCAAACACCCTTTGCGTCCATGGCGATAACCCGGAGGCCGTTGCACAAATATGCCAAATTAAAGCTATTTTGGCACCATGAATAAGGGCTTTCCCAGAGTAAATTTAGCCAGTGAGAATAGCGTTATTGTGTATTTTTCAGAGCGACCCTGCGCTAAAACATCACGTCTTATTGCAAATACATCAGAACAGCTAAAAAACAAACTATCCCATAAATTAATTGATTTAGTCCCCTCATATCATTCACTTCTAGTGGTTTACAACCCTTTAGAAATTAATTATCTAACCATTAAGAATGAAATTTATAGCATAGCCTCTGAAATACCCAACAAAGTCTTAAGCGCTGGCAAAAGTATTGAACTACCGGTTTATTACAGTCAAGAATCAGGCCCAGATTTACAGCGACTGGCAGATCATGCCAATCTAACCATCGATCAAGTCATTGCGCTTCATCAGCAGACTGAATATATCGTTTATGCTATTGGCTTTGCTCCTGGATTTGCCTATCTTGGAGAAATCGATTCGCGAATTGCCATGCCAAGATTAAGCACCCCCAGAACCAGTGTACCTAAAGGGGCTGTGGCCATTGCCGATCGTCAAACTGCGGTGTATCCATCCCAATCCCCCGGTGGTTGGAACCTAATTGGACTTTGCCCGAGCCCAATGTTTGACCCTAGTCAGAAACCTAGCACTCTAATTAATGTGGGTGATAAAGTCAGTTTCAAAGGGATTGACCGAAACGAATTTATACAACGTGGTGGATTAGTCGAATCAATATCGAGCATTGAACAATGAGCGGCCTCAAGGTGATTAATCCGGGCCTGCTAAGCCTAATTCAAGATGCCGGCAGATATGGCTTTTATAAGGCTGGAATTACAACCGGCGGTGCATTTGATAAATATTCTTTTAATTGGGCTAATAAACTCTGTGAAAATATAGATGCCGCGACTTGCTTAGAAATATTAGTTGGCGGGCTCGTATTGGAGTCAAATATCACTACTCAAGTGGCCATTACCGGCGCCAATGTGCCGATAAAAATCAATGACAATACAGTGGATGGTTGGCGTACACATAATCTAGTGCCGGGGGACCGAATTAATATCGGCTATGCCACTGGGGGTTGTCGTGCCTATTTGGCTGTAGCTGGGGGCATTCAATGCCCTTTAATTTTTGGCAGCGCGTCTACAGTGGTTAGAGAGGGGCTTGGAGGGTTAGATAAAAAGGGTCAACCACTTAAAGCTGAAGATATTCTTCCCTGCGAACCCACAGCGTCGACCACTATTCATAGGGTGCCTGAGCAATACAAACCAACTTTTGATAATGAGGTAACAGAGATTCGAATGTTACTAGGCTATCAACAGCATGAATTTCAAACATCACAGCTAGATCAGTTTTTTAATGCTGAATATACTATTTCCCAACTGAGTGATCGCATGGGATATAGACTCGAGGGACCTGCTCTTGCCTATTCAAACAAAGCCATGCTTTCGGAGGGTATCTGCCTTGGCGCTATTCAGATTCCAGCGGATGGACAACCAATAATCCTTTTATGTGATCGTCAAACCATAGGTGGGTACCCAAAAATAGGGTCGGTTTTTTCGCCGGATATCGTTAAACTAGCCCAGCTTATGCCCGGAAGAAAAATACGTTTTAAGGCCATGGGCATAGAACAGGCACAAAATCTGTTGCTACAGTGAAAGCAATAATTAATTTACTTTGCGTATAGACTGTCTCACTGATAACATTTTCAGATATATAGAAAGAGAAACTTAATGAATATTGCATACCTCAATGGTCAGTATCTGCCAATTGAACAGGCTAAAATTTCACCGCTTGATAGAGGTTTTTTATTTGGCGATGGGGTCTATGAGGTAGTGCCCTCCTATGGCGGAAAATTAGTCGGTTTTTTGCCTCATTTAAAGCGCATGAGTCAGGGACTTGAGGACATTGGAATTTCTACTGGCTGGACGGAAAAACAATGGTTAGAGCTTTGCTTAAAACTGATTCAAGAAAATGGCGCCGGAAACTTAGGCATTTATCTTCAAATTAGCCGTGGCGCCTATGAAACAAGAGCTCATCGTTTTCCCGATAAGATAACTCCAACTATTTTTGCCTTTTGTTTTGAAATCCCCCCTGCCCCTGTAGCGGATAAGTCCCTTGCAAAGACATACACTGTGTCTACTGCTCGGGATATACGCTGGGATCGACGAGATATTAAATCGACATCTCTATTGGGCAATGTATTGCACTATCAACAGGGTGTTGAACAGGGTAATCAGGAAACACTGCTTTATAATGACAAAAATGAGCTTACCGAAGCGAGCTCATGCAATGCTTTTATTGTTAAAAATGGAACCATTGCTACTCCGCCCTTGGATCATCAAAAATTACCGGGGATTACTCGCCAAATTCTAATCGATATTTTACGCAATGACGGCAAGATTGCCATTGAGGAGCGTGTGGTTAGCATGCAAGAAGTGGCCGATGCAGATGAAGTATGGATCACAAGCTCATCGAGAGAAATTGCGCCGGTCATTGCCGTTGACTCTGTGCCAGTGGGTGATGGCCAAGTAGGTGATATATGGCTAGCGGCGCAATCGCTTTTTAGCGCTAATCGATTTAATTACTAATGGCTTGTAACCATGACTAGACCCACTTCAGCGATTATTGATACTTCGGCATTGCGAGCCAATTTCGCCTTGGCCCAACGGTTAGCTCCCAAGGCTAAAAGTATGCCTATGGTTAAAGCTAATGCCTATGGGCATGGCATGGTTAATGTCGCCCAAACATTGGCTGATATGGCACCGGCATTCGGGGTTGCCTGTATTGAAGAAGCTCTTGAGTTGCGTCAAGCAAATATCAAACAACCTATACTCCTACTTGAAGGGCCCCATAGTGCAGATGAAGTTGAAATAGCAGAGCAGCATGGATTTTGGCTAATGCTTGAAAATTATAATCAGCTTCAAGCAGTATTAAGTTCTCAATTAACTACAGCGATTACCGTCTGGCTTAAACTAGATACTGGAATGCACCGTCTTGGTTTTCAACCTGAAGATTTAAAATCTATTTATAAGCAAGTTTCTGATAGCTCTAATGTGGCAGATGATATTGTTCTAGCCACCCATTTTGCCTGTGCCGATAATCTCGACAGTAATTTTACGAATCAGCAATTGCAACGTTTTGAATCTGCAATTGATAGCCTTGAGGCTAAACCTAATCTCATTAGCCTGACAAATTCAGCCGCTATACTTGGCTGGCCCTCTATCCAAGATAATTGGCAGCGTCCCGGTTATATGCTTTACGGTGCCTCGCCATTCGCTAAGCCGCACAAAAATGCTGATCAGTTGAAACCGGTAATGCACTTTCAGTCTGCTGTTATATCAATTCGCTCAATTGCCTGTGGCGAATCTGTAGGCTATACCGCTAATTGGACGGCTGAACGTCCATCGGTAATAGCCACTATTGCTGTAGGCTATGGTGACGGCTATCCTCGGCATGCGCCAAACGGCACACCTGTGCTTATTGGCGGGATTAAATGTCCTTTGGTGGGAAATGTATCCATGGATATGATTAGCGTCGATATTACCGATCTTCCATGGCCTATCGATATTGGTGAAAAGGTTACGCTATGGGGTCCAGATCTAGGGGTCAACGAAGTTGCTAAGCACTGCGGCACTATTGGCTATGAACTACTAACTCGAATGCCATCAAGGGTACCTAGAGTTTACCAAGACTAAATTAAAGTCTAATCGAAAGTCCACTGGTTGCGCTCAGCAAACCGCCCTGAATTATCGGTCAATTTTATCAATGACGGGGTAAAACTAAACTTACCACTGCGCTCAAAAGCAGATGCAATTTTTTGCTGTTGCTCAGTGGTTGGATTATTGATTATTTCGGCAACTTCAGGAAACCGTGCAAAGTAAATTGATTGCCAGTGGAGGGTTTGACTCTGGTCCACCTCGTTAATTACACCTTGCATTTGCAACCCTTTAATGGCCTGCCAATCCCCCTGATAGCTAGCATACACAGAGGCTGCAGCGGCACCATTAGTAGGTAAATTTTTAATATGCCGGCTACTGTGGGACGATAAAAAATACAGTACTGGTTTTTCTTCAATATAACAGCTGGCATAGAGCACGGGTGCTGACCAGCTACCAATGGTATCAGCCGTTGCGAGCGTTAAAACAGACTCTGACTGAAGCAGTTCCCAGAATGGCAGATCACTAGACATTGCCTTCCCAGCGTTCAGTATCAGCATCTTCTAAATCAAATAGGTCTAAAATTCTTGCTACAGAATGATCAATAATATCGTCGACTGTTTTCGGCTGGGTATAAAATGCGGGTGCCGGCGGACAGAGAATAGCACCCATCTGACTTACCTTTAGCATTAATTCACAATGGCCGATATGCAGCGGCGTTTCTCGGGGTACTATCACTAGGCGACGACGCTCTTTTAAAACAACATCAGCTGCGCGCACAATTAGATTATCTGCGTAGGAATTTGCGATTGCAGAAAGTGTTTTCATAGAGCATGGCACTACCACCATACCTGCGGTTTTAAAGGAACCACTGGCAATACTGGCGCCAATATTTTTGCTGTTATGCACCACATCAGCCAAGGCCTCGACCTGCTCTGCAGTGTATTCAGTTTCTATGCCTATGGTCATTTTAGCCGCCTGACTAATCACCAAATGCACTTCTACATCATCGCGTTTGGCCAGTCTTTCCAGTAGCCTTATGCCATAGATTACTGCACTTGAGCCTGATATACCGACAATAAGTCGCTTCACAACTATTTACCTCTAAACAGCTTTATTAATTTAAATCGAGATTTTTAGGGTAACAGGTTGAGAGGTATTTCTAAAGATTAACTAGTTTCCTCAGCCCTTAAATCTTTTCGTAACACCTTACCTACGTTAGACATGGGTAACTGGTCTCTAAACTCAACATATTTTGGTACTTTATAGCCAGCCATTGTCTGCTTACAAAAATCTATTACCTGAGCTTCTGTCAGTTTTGGGTTGGCGCTGACCACAAACATCTTTACTACCTCACCTGCCTTGGGATCTGGCACACCAATAGCAGCACACTGAGAAATATCTGGATGAACAGTTAAGGCTTGTTCTAATTCGTTGGGGTAGACATTAAAACCAGAAACAATAATCATATCTTTTAGTCGATCCACAACCTTAATAAACCCCTGCTCATCAAGTTTGACTATATCGCCAGTATGCAACCATCCATCGACAATAGTTTCAGCTGTTTTTTCCGAGCAGTTCCAGTAGCCTTCCATAACTTGATCGCCATGCACACACAGCTCGCCTTCACCACCCACTTCTTGTTCTTCGCCCTGTTCGTTGACAATTTTAATCTCAGTACCTGGAATAGGTATGCCAGCACTTCCAATCTTTTGATACCCTAAAGGGTTCATAGACACCACCGGTGATGCCTCAGTCATTCCATAGCCTTCACTAACTACACAGCCCGTTACTTTTTGCCAATCCTCCGCCACCGATTCCATCAATGCCATACCGCCAGACAGGGTTATGCGCAATTTAGAAAAATCTATACGACTAAATTTGGGGTGTTCCATTAATGCGACAAACAGTGAATTTAGACCAGTAAAAATTTCAAATTTATATTTATTTATTGTACTAATAAAAGCTGAAATATTTCGCGGATCTGGAATCAAAATACTATGGCCTTTAATAGCCGGAATAATTCCTAAACAAAGCGCATAGGAATAGATGTGATACATGGGTAGTGGTGCAATAGTACAGGCACCTTCAAGGGATTTTTCACGACTAGATAACACCGAAAGGCACTGGGAAATATTTGACAACACCGATTTATTAGTCAGCATTACACCCTTAGATGCGCCCGTGGTACCGCCTGTATATTGAAGCGTGCAGATATCGTTTAATTGGGCTGAGTAGGCTTGAAAGGTACAGCCAAAATTTAGCAAATCAGAAAATGCAATCCAATCGCCTGATTTTACTTTAGTCCAGCGATCGGTCAGCCTCATCAATAGACCACCTAGCATTCTTTTGGGGGCGGGAAGCAAATCGAGAGCTCTGACTAGGATTACATGCTCAATTGGGGTATTGGGAAGTGCCTCAAGAACGGTACTATAAAATTTATCCAACACAAAAACTGCTTTGACGCCGGCATCATTAAACTGGTGAATTAACTCTCTGGATGAATACATGGGATTAGTATTCACCACCACCAAACCAACATGCCAGGCTGCCAAGGCAATCGCGGGATATTGAATTAGATTTGGCAGCTGAATAGCAATTCTATCGCCCGCTTTTAAGCCCAATTCCTTTTGCAGATAACTGGCGATTCTTCTGGATATTTGGTCTACCTCTCCATAGCTAAGAGTTTGACCTAAGCAACTAAAAGCTGGTTTATCCGGGCATTCCAATACAGTATTAGACCAAAATCTAATTAAAGACTCAGCTAGAAGTTGAGGCTGATCGCTGGTTAACCCAACTCGCTCGCGCCCTTCTTTTACAGCTTTCTCTAGTAACATCAAAGACCCAATACTTTTTTATATTATTATTTTAGTACAACTTTCTTTCGTTTTTCCTTAAAACATTTTAAATGATTTATAAATCATTTACCCCAAAAATTACTTATGTCTATTTAGCTAGAGAGGGATTTTTTCGACGTCCTAAAATGGGTGATATTAAACTGTAAAAAATAATCGAAATAAAACTCACAGCCAGAATTGGCGCTAATCCACGCTGAAAACCCATATCTTTATTGCTTAACAAAATACCTTCATAGAGACTGACAAAAAAGGCTGGGGCCAAATAAGGATTATCTGGATAGGCAGTAACAGGTGTAAAGAAAGTCACTAGAAAGAGAATAAGCAACATATGCCTTATCCAGCGCGAGGAAATTTTTCTAATTAATAACCAAAAAATGCCTAGCAGGCATATTACCCCTGCTGAGTAAGCAATCCAGCCCCAAATATAACTCTCTGTACTGTACATAATTAATCAACCCATTGGATAATATGCTGTTCAAGATCATGCTCTTTGACACCTACTTCAGAGGTTGCAAAGTGCCTGACCGAACCTAGCACTTGGTGCACTGCTTCACGATTACCTGTTCTCAAATGATGCCAATCTGGTAGAGGTTTGCCCTGTTCTATCAGTTTATAGGCGCATGTATCAGGCAGCCATTGTATGGACTCTAAATTTTTGTGATCAAGCTTAACGCAATCATCAACCTGTTTTTGTCGATTTTTGTAATCTGAGCAACGACAGGCATTTATATTTAATAACTTGCAGGCAAGATCGGTGTGGTATATTTCAGCAGTGTCAAAATCCTCTAGTTTTACTAGGCAACATTTCCCACATCCATCACACAATGATTCCCATTCTGCCGATGTCATTTGATGCAATTTTTTGGTTTGCCAAAATTCACTCATATCTCAATTATTATTATTCCTTGATTTGACTTT
>DKNZ01000072.1 GCA_002469845.1 Cellvibrionales bacterium UBA7375
TGATGTGATGAAAAATAATTTTGCGATTTTATTGTTAGTGACAATAGTGATAACTGCATGCTCTTCGGATCGTCACACACAACAGTTGGAGAACAACGAAATGCAAAAAATTTCCGATGGCGCCTATTTACTATCACAGGTAACCATTACAGAAAATGGCGAGACAACCGTTAAGCTAAGAGAGCAGATTAAAATTTATACCAAAGGCAAGTTTATGTTTGCCTTTGAAAATGAGTCTACAGGCGATATGGATGTGGGTGCAGGTAATGCAACCTGGGTCAATGGCGTTATGGTAGAAGAGCCTTTGGTTAACCATGACGGACCGCTCTCTGATTTAAGTTTTGATATCACCATAGAGCCTACAGAAGCAGGTTTTGATCAGGTTTTACATGGTATGAAATATGATGATGGTCGAGTTCTTGATACCATGGTTGAGGTATGGGATAGAGCACCCGGAAAACCATCGCCTTTTGATGGTCTTTGGACGCTAAAAAAGCGTCAAACAGATAACCCAGAGTTAACAAATTTCACCGAGACCAAGATGATTGGTGGCGGCCATTACATTATCTTGCAAAGTGCCAACTACAGGGGTGAGAGAGTTAGAAATTTTGGCTTTGGCACCTTTGATGTCAAAGAGGATGGCAAGGTGCTTGAGACCGGTATGGTAGGATCTTGGGAGGATTATTCAGGCTGGGCAACAGAAGTAAAATTTGAAATGACAGATGAAAGTCATATGACCCAATCATTTATTTTTAATGATCGTGAAATTACTCAAACATACGTTCGTATGTGATTTTGTGACACAAACAAAAACACCCACCTAAAAGGCGGGTGTTACTGTTTGGTACCAGAGGCCGGACTCGAACCGGCACGCTTTTAAGGGCGGGGGATTTTGAATCCCCTGTGTCTACCAATTTCACCACTCTGGCATTGCTCTTGCAGCAGGGCGGCGATTATAGCAGTGATAGGCCTTTGGTCAATAACGTATGTTGATGTATTTTGCTAAATAGGTTGGCGTTTTGGGTGATTTTCTATACCCTTGCGCCCTAACAGAACTCAATCAATTGATAGTTTATAGATGCGCCTAAACCATTTTCGTTTTGACTTACCTGATGAGCTAATTGCTCGCCAACCTGCTTCGGATCGTCGCGGTAGTAGGTTATTGGATATGGATGCCAGTGGAACTATTGAACACCAGACTTTTGCAGATATCTTAGACCATATTCAGGCCGGCGATTTATTGGTATTTAACAACACCAAGGTTATCCCAGCGCGACTTTACGGTAAAAAGGAAACTGGCGGTAATGTTGAGCTATTAATTGAGCGTATTACTGGCAATCAAACTGCACTGGCACATATTCGTGCCAGTAAGTCGCCAAAATCCGGTGCAATATTATTATTTGATAATGGCTTTTCAGCATATATGTTAGGTCGGGCTGATGATTTATTTGAAATAGAATTTAGTGCGCCATTATTATCTATGCTTGATGAAATTGGGCATATGCCGCTTCCTCCTTATATAGATCGTGAAGTTACTCAAGAAGATAAAACCCGTTACCAAACTGTCTATGCCGATCAGCCCGGTGCGGTGGCGGCACCCACGGCAGGCCTGCACTTTGATGATCAATTATTAACAGACATTCAAGCCAAAGGCGCTGAGTTGGCGTTTGTTACTTTGCATGTAGGCGCAGGGACCTTTCAGCCAGTTCGGGTTGAAAATGTAGCGGATCATAAGATGCATTCAGAGTGGCTTGAGGTCAGTGAACTGGTTTGTCAGCAAGTAAAAGCCACTAAAGCGCGGGGTGGTAAGGTTTTCGCTGTTGGAACTACCAGTGTAAGATGCTTGGAGACCGCTGCAAGCGCTGGAGAAATTGGTCCTTATCAGGGTGATACAGATATCTTTATTTACCCGGGCTATGAATTCAAGGTAGTTGATCGATTGCTAACCAACTTTCATTTATCTGAATCTACATTATTAATGCTAGTCTCTGCTTTTGCCGGCTACACCCCCATAATAAAGGCATATGAGCATGCGGTAGCTGAGCGTTACCGTTTTTTTAGTTATGGCGATGCTATGTTGCTAACCCATAACCCTGAAGCAACCAAGGATGTTCCCAATGACTGAGACAGATTCAAGAACCTGCGATATGCAATTCAAGGTATCCACTACCTCGGGCAGGGCGCGTCGCGGTGAATTGAATTTTCCGCGTGGCAAGGTGCAAACACCCGCCTTTATGCCAGTGGGGACTTATGGAACTGTGAAGGGCATGTTGCCTCGAGATATAGAGGAAATTGGTGCTGAGATTATCCTGGGTAATACGTTTCACTTAATGTTGCGTCCGGGCACAGAAGTGGTCAAAAAATATGGTGGTCTGCATGATTTTATCCAGTGGCAGCGTCCTATACTTACTGATTCTGGTGGTTTTCAGGTATTTAGTTTGGGTGATATGCGCAAGATCACCGAAAAAGGGGTTGAGTTTAAGTCGCCTATTGATGGCAGTCCCGTTTTTATTGATCCCGAAAAAGCGATGCAGGTACAGCGTGACCTAGGCAGTGATGTGGTGATGATTTTTGACGAATGCACGCCATACCCGGCAACGGAAAAGCAGGCTAATGATTCCATGCAGCTTTCGTTGCGATGGGCAGAGCGAAGTAAAAAGGCTCATGGGGATAATCCTTCAGCCTTATTCGGTATTGTGCAGGGTGGAATGTATGAATCATTGCGAGATGAATCTATGGCGGGTCTTGAGGCCATAGGTTTTGATGGCTATGCCATTGGAGGTCTCTCTGTTGGCGAGCCCAAAGAGGATATGATTCGCATATTGGAGCACCTAGGTGACAATATGCCAGCCGATAAGCCTCGCTACCTAATGGGTGTGGGTAAACCAGCTGACTTAGTGGAAGCGGTGTTGCGTGGTATCGATATGTTCGATTGCGTAATGCCCACTCGCAACGCCCGTAACGGCCATCTATTTACCTCAACAGGGGTAATAAAAATTCGCAATGCCGTTCATCGTGGAGATACTTATCCACTTGACGAAGAATGCGATTGCTATACCTGTCAAAATTTTTCCCGTGGTTATCTGCATCACCTTGATAAGTGTGGTGAAATTTTAGGTGCGCAACTCAATACTATTCATAATCTTCGCTATTATCAAAATTTGATGCGTGGCATGCGTGATGCCATTGGAAATGACGAATTAGACCAATTTGTGGATGAGTTTTATCGCAAGCAAGGGCAAGAAAGGCCCTCATAATACTTTTCAATCTATTGGGTTTAGTTGTTTAAATCGTTAAAAATGCCCCAATATAAATTATTATGGCTATAATGCCTCGCTATTCAGCTATCTCGGTATTTATACGAGGATAATTAAGGAATAAAAGGAACAAAGAATGCCCAATAAATTCCCATTGTGGAAAAACCTAATGATTCTTGTGTTGGTTGCCTTTGCATTTACCTATGCAGCCCCCAACCTGTATCCGCCAGATCCTGCATTACAGCTCTCAGGGCAAAGTAGTGCTATGAAAATTGATCAGGCAGTTTTAGGTAAAGTTGAAAAAGCACTGGGTGAAGCACAAATAGAGTATTTTGCCGGTGAAGCTGATGGCGAAACTGCACTGATTCGACTGGTTGACAGCGATCTACAAATGCGTGCTAAACAAGTGGTGCAAGCTGAAATGGGTGGTGAATATATTGTCGCACTCAATTTAGCACCGACTACACCCCAATGGTTAAGTGATTTGGGCGGCGCACCTATGAAGCTTGGTTTAGATTTGAGCGGTGGTGTGCACTTTTTGCTCGAAGTCGATCTTGATTCTGCACTAACTACGCGCCTTGAGGGTGATTTGCAGGAGGTTAAATCCAGTCTTCGAGAAGAAAAAATTCGCTATAGAAGTTTCGAATTAAAGGGTCAGAAAATTATCGGCCGCTTCCGCAACCAACAGCAGGTTGAGCAGGCGGAAAGTCTTATTAGAGCAAATTTTCGTGATCTTCAGCCGCAAAATAGACAGGGTCAAAACCCGCTTGTGTTAGTGTTAAATCTAAGCGATATAGCAAAAGGACAAATTGAAGATAACGCCATCAAGCAGAACCTCACCTCTTTGCGCAATCGTGTAAATGAGTTGGGTGTTTCAGAGCCATTGGTATCGCGTCAGGGTAAAAATCGTATTGTGGTTGAGCTGCCCGGTGTTCAGGATACAGCTGAAGCCAAACGAATTATCGGTAAAACCGCAAACCTAGAGTTTCGGTTAGAAGCTGAAGGCAGAATTGGCGAGGTATTTGAGTTTCGCGATGGTCGTGGGCTAGATGCTAAGTTAGAAACTAGCCCGGTCATTACCGGTGAGAATGTCACGGATGCCCGCTCGAGTTATGATGAAAATGGCCGTCCTCAGGTGAATATCACTTTAGACACTAAAGGTGGTTGGCAGATGGGCCATTCCACTAGAGATAATATAGGCCGTCGCTTGGGTGTTCTATTTATAGAGTACAAAACTAAGCTGGAAAAATCCCTCGCAGAAAATGGCGATATGGTGATTACTCCAGTGCCATTTGTAGAAAAACATATTATTAGCTTGGCCACGGTTCAAAGTCAGCTGGGTAAATCCTTTCGTATCACCGGTATAGATAGCCAACGTGAGTCATCTGAGCTAGCTCTTTTGCTAAGAGCAGGGGCTCTTGCCGCACCTATGTATATCGTTGAAGAGCGTACCATTGGACCATCATTGGGCGCAGATAATATTCAATTGGGAGTAAAGTCAGTTTCCATCGGTATGACCATGGTGCTGTTATTTATGATCCTTGTATATCGAGGCTTTGGTGTTTTAGCTAATGTTGCCCTGAGCATGAACTTGTTACTCTTGGTTGGTTTTATGTCGCTTCTAGGCGCGACCCTAACGTTGCCCGGCATTGCTGGTATCGTTTTAACTGTGGGTATGGCGGTTGATGCCAATGTGCTAATTTTCTCGCGGATACGCGAAGAGTTAGCCAGCGGAGCCTCAGTGCAGGGGGCGATTAGTGGCGGTTATGATCGCGCTTTTGTCTCCATTTTAGATGCCAACATCACTACCTTAATTGTTGCGGTGATATTGTTCCTAATTGGTTCAGGCCCAGTTCAAGGGTTTGCAGTAACCCTATCAATAGGTATTTTAACTTCCATGTTTACTTCAATCGTTTTAACCCGCGGTTTAGTGAATGCCATTGTGGGTGGTCGAAAAGTCGACAAGCTATGGATATAGGACTAGGAAAATGAGTGAATTAAAAATTTATAACTTTATGGGCTTGCGACGCATTGCGTTGGTTTTTTCCAGTGTTCTATTGTTGGTTTCCGCGGCTTCACTGTTTAGCCAAGGTTTGGTTTTAGGCTTGGATTTTTCTGGCGGCACACAAATAGAAGTTGGATACGATAAGCCGGTGGATGTGGCTGAATTGCGTGCACAACTAAAACAATCAGGGTTTGATGATCCCGTGGTGGTGCATTTTGGCTCAGAATCAGAGGTGCTTATTCGTATGCAGGGCGAGCCTGATCAGGGTCTTGCTGAGCGGCTTTATTCGGTGCTTAAAATTAATGGTGAAGAAATAAATTTACGGCGTGTTGATTTTGTTGGCCCTCAAATTGGTGAAGAACTGCGCGATAAGGGCGGTTTAGGTATGTTGATAGCCCTCGCCGTGGTAATGCTTTACGTCGCTATTCGCTTCCAGTTTAAATTTTCTGTGGGTGCAGTGTTAGCCCTAGTGCATGATGTTGTGATTACACTAGGGATCTTCTCAATTGCCCGTCTGGAATTTGATCTTACGGTTTTAGCAGCAGTGCTCGCGGTTGTGGGTTACTCGCTAAATGATACTATTGTGGTGTCAGATAGAATCCGTGAGAATTTTCGGAAAATTCGCAAGGCATCATCAGTTGAAGTGATTAATGAATCCCTTTCCCAGACCTTATGGCGAACCATTAATACCTCGATGACTACCATGCTAGTTTTGTTAGCATTATTCTTATTTGGTGGCGAACTGATTCATAATTTTGCCATTGCGCTTATGATTGGGGTGGGTATTGGTACCTATTCATCCATCTATGTTGCGGCAACAGTTATGTTGGCCATGAATGTGGATCGCGAGGACTTGATTGAAACTGAAGAGGGTGAGCTGGTAGACGATCTACCCTAGCTAAATTTCAGAGCCACTTTCCTGTGAAGGCAATATAATGACCCTCTCGGCAGAGCCTGAGATCTTGGTTTGGGGTTGTTCTTCGGTAGCTACATAAAATGAGATAGCCAAAATACGGTTGCTAACTTGACCTGTCTGATCCACTACAGAGCCAAAAATATTGAGTAAATGTTTACCCACTGTTTTAGCGGTTACGGCAAGCTCAATCCTATGATCTTTTTTGTCATCCATAGAAAAAACAAAGTCTTTATTTGCAGGTTCAATGGATAATGATGGACTGGGTTTAAGCCTTATTTGCATAGATCCTGATACATACTGTTCTGTAAAAATAAGTTGCAAATATTCAGTCTTCCCAACAGCGGTTTTCCCATCATAATTGTGAGATAGTCTGATATTAGCTCCGGGCTTCTGATAATCTTGGGATGGGTGGGAGTGATCCTTATGGCTAGATCCAAAATCGAAGGCGCTATGGTCACAACCCGACAAAAAAGCAAGACAGCCTAGTAGACTGATTGTTGGAATAAATTTCATATATTTTCCATCTCTATTTTTTGATTTCACTTTATTTCTCCCAGGTTAAAACCCAGTTATATCTAGGTTATAACAGTAACTGCCCAATGCAATACTTTGATTGGGGTCCCAAACACCCGTTTCAATAATATGTTTACCAGCGGTTAGGGCTATAAAAAGGTTCGCACTGCCATTATTTTGTGCTGAATAATCCTGACCCAAGGTGATACCTGATTTAAAGATTGATAAGTCAGCATCTGTAGAGTAACTGGCAGGATTTTTAGGTGAAAGGCTAATGGAATAAGTTCCTGAATTGATGGCTTCAAATACAATGTAAGTCTTATTGCCCAGTTTATTTTGAATGCCAGCATTGTTGTTATAGCAGATCTCAATAGCACCATTACTAGTGGTAATATTCCGAAATACTGGGAGGGAAGAGCTAATTCCACCATCATTTGTCTCACCACTTCCATCATTACCCAAGCCATATATTTGATGGGTGTTCATTAGGGTATTAACTGCATTATCAACACTTTCAGGCTGCTGATCCTTGAGAATTTTGGCGAATGGAAAAATACTGATAAGGTAATCATTATTTTTATATTCATCAGAAGTTAATGTGGAATAAATGGGGCCAAATCCAAGCTCTATATCGTCTACACCGTCAGAAGTAGCATCGTATAGATCATAAATAATATTTTGCACTGAGCTTTCACTAAACCATCCTGGATAGGGGGTATAGCCGTCCTCCAGATTCATTGACCACCCAAAATATGGAAAAAAAGCATCGCTGTCACGGTAGATAGGGTCATTGGTAATAATGGCAGATAGTGCATTGGCTAAGCCTTCGCTAAAGGCTACACGCATATCAAGGCGGTCCTCTTGACTGTGAGATCCGCCAAGAGAGTCTGAGCGAGAAAGGTTATCCTCAAAATAATGGATCCATTCATGTGCTATTACATGGCGGTCATATTCATCGGCATCCGAATTTTCATCACCAAGAATATATATTTTTTTGGGGCTTTGAAAATAAGAGGATCCTAAATCACCATTTTCAGGTGAACCTGATGAAGTGTTGTTATTAGAGCTCCAATAGATTTCAAGAGGAGGAAAAGTGATAGTGGGCTCAACGTCAACAACGGTTTGCATGCTGTCATAAACTGTATCGAGAATTGCAAAAGGGGCCGCTGATCTGATTCCAGAGTTTCCACCATTTCGCCCCGCGGGCAAATGAATATTTTTTATGATATTCTGTGATGTGGTAAATGGAGAACTATCAGTTACATATAATAGATTTTCATTTGCAACGGTTGTTGTGTTATCTCTTACTTGTACATCCCAAGAAACATTAGAGTTTTGTATCATTTTGGCAGAAACTCTAACCCGTAATTCAAGATCTTTTGCCGTTTCAAAAGTGTAATTACCATTCTCATCAGTATTACTTGAAATAACCATATTGCCAGAGTTATCCAGTGCCTCAACCACAACTTTGCGAGAGGGTGCAGCATAGATATTATCAAAATCTAGACCGCCACCGAATGTTTTAAAGGGTATTAAATCAAAGGTTACTTTACCCGATATGGTAACGGTTGATGGCTCACTAATGTCAACTGGCATATAGCTGATCAAATAGTCAGTAATTTCAATAACAGATGATCGGGTGGCTTCCGCTGGTATGGCACCAAAAACAAGGGAGTCGCCAGACAGGCCAAAAAGATGTCTAAGTAAAATTAATCCGTCGGTTAACGCGTCAACTTGACCATCACCATCTATGTCTGCAATCAAAAGAGTAGTTTCAATTTCAGCTTCAATCTCAGCTAAAGAAAGGCTTGAATCTTCAGCGATTACACCTTTAATAAGTGAGCTTCCCCTTAATCCAAAAGCATATCTGAGAAGTAATAATCCATCGGTAAGCGCGTCGGCTGTGCCATTGTTATCCATATCCCAAGATACTGATAAGTTTGAAGTACCAGTGGTAGATTGGGCATTTAAGGTTTTACTATGGTATGAAATATCTTCTTGAGTTGAGCTGTCAGGCTTATAAGAAAAACGTTGGTTTTTTTGAACTGAGTGAGAGTTAGTAGAGAGGTAAGTCGACTCCTTTGAATCACCCAATTCACAGGCGCTCATTCCGATTAGGGTTATGTTAATGAAACAAAATTTAAGGAATCGAGCCATAAACGACCTCTTATTTTTTATATTCTTATGGACCTTAATACAGTAACAGAGTAAATCATATACATAATTACGCCTAATACTTTATATTTGATCTATTAATAACTGCTTCTATGCAACATTTTTGTAAATTACAATCAGAATAACAAAAGTAGTAGCCTATAAACTCTGATTACGTTGATAACTTACCAAGGAATTAATTTACATAATGAATATTCTGCAAAAAAGATTCCCAAGAAAAGTTTGTCTTAAATTACTAATCCTCTCTATTTCAGTCTTATTTACAGCCCACTTTGTTACAACAAAAATATTGTTGACCCTGATCGCATTCTTTGCTGCCTCAGTAGCAAATGCCACGGCTATAGGTGGTGGGTTTTTGTTTATGCCACTGTTTATTTTTATCTATAAACTAGCGCCAATTGCAGCACTAAAATTAAGTATTGCTACCCAGGCCTTCGGAATGACATCGGGTGCCCTAACCTGGGGTCGACGTTATATAGACAAACCTGCATTTATTTTAGGATCCATTGCCAGTATTTTTGGTGTTTGGTTGGCCACTTATGTGTGGGTTATTCCTTCAAGTTATATAAAACCCCTGTTCGCGGTAATTTCCTTGGGTGTTTTTATCGCTCTAGTAGTAGAGATGAAACTAAAGCTGCCTAATGAAAAGAATTTAGTTAATTTCAAATTAAACTACCAGTTGATTGGCTTTTGGCTATCAGCATTTGCAGGGGGCTTGATTACAGGATGGACGGCCATTGGTGTTGGGGAAGTGGTTGCTTTGTATCTGTTGTTTTTTTACAGATTAAGCCTCGATATAGCCATTGGAACCGGGGTTGCTGTTTTAGCGGTGAGTTCATTGGCTGGTTTTCTCTTTCATATGAACCTTGGGGGGATTCCATGGGAATTACTTGTTTTTACAGTACCAGGTGTCATTTTGGGCGGGCGTTATGGGGTAAAATTTGCCAAACATCTCGAACAAAGTGTAAGCCAATCTAGTAGTGAAAAAATAGTTAAAAAATCACCCTTAAAACTCATATTTGCTATGGTTATTTTAATTGATTGTATTGTGATTTTACTTTTTGAACTGTTGCAGTGAGTTTAGGTTAATAAAATATGCAAATTAGTTGTTTTTTGTGAACTAGTCGATGGTTTTACTGCTGTATTAGCCTTGATCCTCGCCATAATAATTATTTTAGCCCTGATAAAAGGAGTAATGCAGACCGCTGAAATTGATGAATTACCATCCACAAAGATTCAACCCTTTAGTGATCAAGTCACCAAGGTTAGTCCTAAGCTTAACCCTAACAAGAGTGCCACTGATGAAGAAGGCCATAAAGTAGTCTTAATAAATTTTGCGTCCGCTGAAGAAATTGCAAAAAATTTAAAAGGAATAGGGGTCGCGATAGCCCAGCGAATAGTTTTAAGAAGGCAGCAACAAGGCCCATACCAAAACTTTGACTAATTAAAAGCAGTTTCTGGGGTAGGAGTGGCTAAAATTGAGGCCAATAGAGACATAATCAGTTTTGATTAGGTTAAAAATCAAAGGACAAACAGTATAGATTAGGTATAATTCTGCGCCATAAAAGCCTCGCACTTTAATCAGCTGTTGTAAAAGCGGCAGTCCAAAGTGGTTGGGCAGGTGTTAATTAATGTCGCCTAGGTGGCGACCTATACTGATTTGGAGAAAGCTACACAATGTCTGACTTAACTTGTTTCAAGGCTTACGATATCCGAGGCCAACTTGGAACCGAACTCAATGAAGAAATTGCCTACAGAATTGGTCGTGCTTTTGCTGAGTTTTTACAGCCAAAAAATGTAGTATTAGGCGGTGATGTTCGATTGACTAGTGAAGCGCTTAAACAGGCCCTAGCCAACGGTATTCGCGATACAGGTGCCGATGTTATTGATATTGGTGTGGTTGGAACAGAAGAAGTCTATTTTGCGACGTCTTACCTGGAAACTAATGGTGGTATTGAGGTCACTGCTAGCCATAATCCACTTGATTACAATGGAATGAAGCCGGTAAGAGAAAACTCTAAACCCATTAGCTCAGATACTGGCTTATTAAAGATAAAAGCAATGGCTGAAGAAAACGATTTTCCTGCAGTTGATGAAAGTGCCAGAGGCAGTATCAAACAGGTCTCCATACTAGAGCCATATCTCGATCATCTGATGGACTATATTGACCTAGCCTCAATTAAGCCGCTTAAATTGGTTATGAATGCCGGTAATGGAGCCGCGGGGCATGTTGTAGATGCTATTGAAGAGCGTTTTAAAGCGACGGGTGTACCCGTTGAGATTGTCAAAATATTTAATCAACAGGATGGTAACTTTCCAAACGGGATTCCCAATCCTATTTTGCATGAAAATCGCGCGCCAACCATTAATGCCGTGCTTGAGCATAAAGCCGATATGGGTATTGCATGGGATGGTGATTTTGATCGCTGTTTTCTGGTTGATGAAAAGGGTAATTTTATTGAGGGATACTATATAGTCGGCCTTTTAGCTGAGGCGTTTTTAAATAAAAATCCGGGAGCCAAAATTGTCCATGATCCGCGGTTAACATGGAATACAATTGATGTGGCTAAACGTGGCGGCGGTGAGGCTATCCAGTCAAAAACGGGTCATGCCTTTATTAAAGAGCGCATGCGCTCAGAAGATGCAGTATATGGGGGTGAAATGAGTGCCCACCATTACTTTAGAGATTTCTTTTATTGCGATAGCGGTATGATTCCCTGGTTGCTAGTGTTGGAACTAGTTAGCAAAACAGGCAATCCGCTGTCCGAATTAGTGAAGCAAATGGTTGAGGCTTACCCTTCACCGGGTGAAATTAATCGCAA
>DKNZ01000053.1:0-12547 GCA_002469845.1 Cellvibrionales bacterium UBA7375
ACACTTTCCAGGCGTGCTCCTTCAGCCACTCGGACACCTCACCGTTTTGAAGCGGCAGAACTTTACACAATGCATGTTTTAAAAGCAATGTAATTTAATTTGTTTAATCCAACGGCAGGTATAGTTTTTAGGTGCTAGTATATGAGAATGATTACCAATAGCTTTAAATCCCTGCCCACTAGTCTTGTCCATATACATAGAATGCTTCAATTTATAATGCCTAACTAATGACAATGGCTTGCTAGGAATTTTAAGAATCTTGGTAATCCTTAATTGATGGACATGAACACACAAGATTACGATCGCCAAACACATTATCAAGTCGTCCTACCGGCGGCCAATATTTATTGGCCCGGCTAAACTCTGAAGGGTAGATAGCTTTGCTGCGACTATAACCATGGGCCCATTCATCGGCAGTTGCAACAGCCGCTGTATGGGGTGCTCCAGCGAGAGGGTTGTCCTCTAAGGTGTACTTTCCTTCGGCAACTTCAGATACTTCATCCGCAATTGCCATCATAGCATCACAGAAACGGTCTATTTCTCGCTTTGATTCACTTTCAGTGGGCTCTATCATTAAGGTACCCGCCACAGGAAAGGACATGGTAGGAGCATGGAACCCATAATCAATTAATCGCTTGGCAATATCGTCAACACTAACACCCGTTTGCTCCTTAATATCTCGAGTATCAACAATACATTCATGGGCTACACGATTATTAGAACCGGTAAATAAAATACTGTACTTTGACTCTAAGCGCTTGGCAATATAGTTGGCATTGAGTATAGCAACTTCAGTTGATTGTCTTAGCCCGGTATAACCCATCATTCGAATATACATCCAAGTAATTGGAAGAATACTGGCGCTTCCATAAGGTGCAGCGGATATCCTTCCGCCATGCCGGTTTGCAGAATCATCTTGTGGCAAGAATTCAGCTAGGTGTGAACCTACACAGACAGGCCCAACACCCGGGCCACCGCCGCCATGGGGTATACAAAATGTTTTATGTAGATTTAGGTGAGATACATCACCGCCAAATTTCCCAGGCTGACAGACACCGACCATGGCATTTAAGTTGGCTCCATCGATATAAACCTGACCACCATTTTGATGAACAATATCACACAGCTCTGTGATATTTTCTTCAAACACACCATGAGTAGATGGGTAGGTGACCATAATCGCTGATAGATTATCGCTGTGTTCAGCGGCCTTTTTATTTAGATCATCAATATCCACATTACCCTGTTCATCACAGGCTACGACCACTACTTTCATACCACACATATGGGCAGATGCTGGGTTGGTTCCATGGGCAGAGCTTGGTATTAAACAAATATTACGATGACTATCACCGCGACTTTCGTGATAGGACTTTATAGCCAATAAACCGGCATATTCACCTTGAGATCCTGCATTAGGCTGAAGTGAAATACCATCATAGCCAGTAATTTCTGACAGCATAGATTCCAATTGGTTAATCAGCGTTTGATAGCCCTGTGTCTGGTCTGAGGGTGCAAAGGGATGGATGTTAGCAAACTCAGGCCAAGTCACTGGCAACATCTCAGCGGTTGCATTAAGCTTCATGGTACACGAACCAAGAGGAATCATAGCTCTATCTAGGGCAATATCCTTATCAGAAAGCTTACGGATATAGCGTAGCATTTCTGTTTCTGAGTGATAACTGTTAAAAGTCTCATGATCAAGGAAGCTTTCTGTACGCATCATATTACCTGGTATATTTTGCACAGACTGCTCAGCTATTTGATCTATAGATAAACTATGCTGACCAATAAGAATATCCCATAATAGGATTACATCTTTGGCACTGGACGTCTGATCCAGAGAAATACCCACATGATTCTGATCAATTTGACGCAAATTAACATGTTTAACTTCAGCTTTTTGTATTACTTCAGAGGTATTAGCGCCTGTATTTATGGTTAAAGTATCAAACCAACTAGTATTTTCTATAGCGATATTATGCTGATTTAGCCCATTTGCTAAGACTGTGGTTAACATATGCACTCGATTGGCAATATCAGATAGGCCTTTAGGTCCATGATAAACAGCATACATGCCGGCTATTACTGCTAATAGGACCTGTGCAGTACAGATATTAGAGGTGGCCTTTTCTCTGCGAATATGCTGCTCTCTGGTTTGCAATGCTAGCCTATAGGCAGGATTGCCCTGTGCGTCCTGAGAAAGACCGACAATACGACCGGGTAAATTACGTTTGTAGGCTTCTTTGGTAGCCATATAAGCAGCATGTGGCCCGCCAAAGCCCATAGGCACTCCAAAGCGCTGTGTTGAGCCTATAGCGATATCAGCGCCTAGGGATCCCGGTGATTCAAGTAGCACAAGGCTAAGGATATCAGCCGCCATTACCACAATGCCTTTTTGAGCCTTTACCTTGGCTATAGTTTCTCTATAGTCTTGTATAGCACCACTGACACCCGGGTACTGAAGTAACATACCAAACACATCACCATTGCACTCATCAGGCTTACCAATTTCGACTTCGATACCCAATGGCTCTGCTCGTGTCGCAATAATATCAATAGTTTGTGGCAGACAATCTCCATCCACAAAAAATCGATTGGATTTTGACTTAGATACGCGGCGAGAGAGTGTCATCGCCTCTGCCGCGGCAGTCCCCTCGTCAAGCATAGAGGCATTGGCAATTTCTAAACCTGTAAGGTCAGTGACCATGGTTTGGAAATTAATAAGCGCTTCTAAACGACCTTGAGAAATTTCAGGCTGATAAGGGGTATAGGCCGTATACCAGGCTGGATTTTCTAGTATATTACGAAGGATAACATTGGGGGTTAGAGTGCCATAGTAGCCCTGCCCTAAAAAGCTTTTGAAAATTTTATTCTTATTAGCTATTTGGCGAAGTTCTTTAAGCGCTTGAGATTCTGTGCACTGGGGCAAAAGATCTAGTGGTTGATCATTTATAATAGACTCAGGAACGACCTGTTCAATAAGCTGCTGTAAGTTACTGCAATCGAGCATACCAAGCATTGTTTGCTGATCTTCGACACTTGGCCCAACATGACGGGCGACAAATTGTTCAGCATTTTGCAAATCATTGAGCGTACGTTTCTTTTGAAGCATCTAACTTCTCCTGAGTTATCCTCGATAATATCGCTGGGGTACAAATGGCATGGAATAAACAACAAGCGGACGCAATTTACCTCTGACCATTGCATTAACCTGAGTGCCTGGGGTTGAATAATTAAGTGGAACATAGCCCATAGCAATTGGCTTTTGTAGACTGGGTGAGAAACCGCCACTGGTAATTGCACCAATAACTTGGCCGGCTTCGTCGACTATATCCGCACCTTCTCGCACTGGCGCACGACCCTCAACCATAAAACCAACACGTTTCTGGGTGATCCCTTGGTCAATATGCTTAAGTACCGTCTCAGAGCCCAAAAAACCGCCCTGCTTGTCTCCACCCGCTCGACGAGACTTGCTAATACTCCACAGCAGGTTTGCTTCTACTGGACTGGTCTGTTGATTCATATCATGACCATAGAGGCATAAGCCGGCTTCTAGACGCAGTGAATCCCGTGCACCTAGACCAATCCAACGAACTGATGGGTTGGCAAGTAAGGCATCTGCTACGACTTTACAATCCTCTGGTTTGATTGATATTTCAAATCCATCCTCACCGGTGTAGCCCGATCTTGTAACAAAACAGTTACAACCATTGATAGTAACTGCACAACCCTGCATAAAGTGTAAATCAGCTACCTGAGGTGCTAATTTGACCAGAACGTCTATTGCCAGTGGTCCTTGAAGCGCTAACAAACCGTGATCCTCGAGCTCGATTATTTCTGCATCTAGCAAGTTGTCACGAAAGTGCTGAATATCTTGTTGTTTGCATGCCGCATTAACAACAACAAAAAAGGTCTTGTCGTCCCAACGTGTAATAATCAGATCATCAAGAATACCGCCTTGAGCATTAATCAGCGTACTGTACGTCATGCTATTTACAGCGAGTTGCTGTAAATCAACAGGCATCAGTTTTTCTAACTGTTGAGATACTTCGGTGCCACGAATGATAACCTGACCCATGTGGGAAACATCAAAAAGACCTGCTGAATCTCGGGTATGATGGTGTTCTTCCATGATTCCATCGGCATAATTAATGGGCATAGAGTAACCTGCAAAAGGAACCATTTTGCCGGCAGCCTCGATATGATAATCGTGAAAACGTGTGTTTTTTGGTTGCTCTATTAACGACATAAAAAGAACGAATTTGTCTGTGGAATGAGTAGATAATATAACTTGGTATGGAATAAGTTAAATTAATAGATATAATGATTTCATTAATATTATAAATACTTAAAAAGCATCCAGAAAATGAAAAATTTACCCATGGATTTACTGCGCGCCTTTGTCACTGTTGTGGAGTTTAATAGCTTCACAAAAGCCGGTGATTTATTGGGTAGATCACAGCCTGCTATTAGCCTGCAGATCAGTAGGCTTGAGGGTATGTTAGATGAAACACTACTCGTAAGAGATGGCAAGAACCTAAATCTTTCAAGTGCCGGTGAGGCTATTTATGACTATGCCAAACAAATTCTTTCACTGAATGACTTAGCGGTTAGCGAATGCTCAAAAAGCACAGTGATGGGTAAGGTTCGCCTCGGTATTCCCAGTGAATTTGCGACTATCCTTTTACCTAAAATTGTTGGTCGATTTGCCAAGGCTTATCCCAATGTAACTCTAGAGGTAAACTGTGAACTTAGCAAAACGCTTTTATCCCGCTCGGGGAAATCGGCCCATGATTTAATTTTAGCTCTGCAGAATAATCCCTTAGAAGAATCAGAAAATCTAGTCAAAACTGATAATTTAGTCTGGGTGTCCGGCCCTGAATATAACCCTCAAAAACCCCCGCCTGTGCCTCTTATTGTGGCTCCAGAGGGATGCATCTATCGCCAAAGAGCAATAAGGGTACTGAAGAAGATTAAACAACCCTGGCAGATTGTCTATAACATCCCTGATTTAACCGGGATTCAATATGCAATACAAGAAGGTTTAGGTGTGACTGTACTCGCCAAGAGTACAGTGCCAGAAAATCTAAAGATCATCCCCCACTCTCAGCGTTATCCAGACTTAGGTACTGTGGGTATTAGCTTATTAAACGTTCGTAAGAATACTAAAAACCAAGCTATTGATCTTCTTGCAGAGTTTTTAAGAACAAGTCTTGCCTAATTACTGACGCACCTGCCTAAACAGTGGCGGTCGCGATAAATGGTTACTTCTAAATGGATTGATATCAAGGCCACCTCGTCGCATATAGCGCGCATAAACTGATAGTTCGGTGGGCGCACAGGATGCCATAATATCTAAAAATACTTGCTCGACGCACTGCTCATGGAAATCCTGATGCTGACGATATGACACTATATATTTCAGTAATCCTGCTCGATCAATCTTAGGTCCTTTGTAAAAAATATAGACCGATGCCCAATCTGGTTGATCTGTGACCGGACAATTTGTTTTTAGCAAATGAGAATAAAGGGTTTCATTTACCTCTGTATCACTCTCAAGGGCCAACAAACTTGCATCTGGACTGTAAGCATCAATAACTAATGGCTGTCTATCAATACACAATCCTTGGGGCTCGCTGATGGGCTGCACACCTTGATATTCTGCAATTTCATACAAAACTACTTCGACCTCAGCACCGGTAGCGGCAGACAAATCTTTGATCAATTGAGCCTGAACTGCTTCCATTGAAACAAATTGAGTCTGTATAAAGGAATTTAGGTACAGCTTAAACGACTTGGACTCGACAATAGAATCACTGTCGCACGGAACCATAAATTCAACAATGGCTATTTGGGGTAGTCCATCAAGATTCAACCAAGACAGTTCATAAGCTGTCCAAACATCAACGCCAATAAAGGGTAACGCCATCGACTCATTAGTTGTTTGCCGTGCTTTTACTCGAGGTATAGGGCACAGCAAACTGGGATTATAGGAATCGCTATAACTTGTGTCTTTACCTAGTTCTGTAAAAGTATAATCAGTCATTAACTTCTTAACCTCGAGCCTTTTTCCAATAACCACAGGGCTAAAAAGAACAATATAGTTGAGAAAAGCCCTACCATGGCAAATGAGCCAACAATATTAATATCTGTTATGCCAACCATGCCATATCGAAAGGCATTCACCATATAAAGTATTGGATTTAATAGGGTTAGAGATTTCCAAAAACCGGTTAAAAGCTCAATAGAATAGAAAACACCACCCAAATAGATAAGTGGTGTTAAAACAAAAGTCGGAATAATAGATATATCATCAAAACTTGTGGCAAATATGGCGTTGATAAGACCCGCCAATGAAAACATCAATGAAGTCATTAACACAATACCAATAGTCACTGGCAAGCTGTAAAGACTAAAGTCAGCAAAGTAGATCGATAGGAGCGTAACAATTAGCCCTACGCCAAGGCCACGAGCCATACCCCCTACGATATAACCCACTAAAATAATCCAATTGGGCGTTGGTGATACCAGTAGTTCTTCAATATTACTTTGAAATTTTGAGCCAAAAAAGGACGATACTACATTGGAATAAGAGTTAGTGATAACAGACATCATGATTAAACCGGGGGCAACAAACTGAATATAAGGCAGTGATGACATTTCACCGATGCGCGACCCTACTAATTTACCAAATATAACAAAATACAAAGCCATGGTTATAACTGGCGGGACCAGTGTTTGTGGCCAAATTCGCATAAAGCGACGAATTTCACGGCGCACAATGGTTTCAAAGGCAACCCATTTTTGTTGATTATTCATCCTTAGAAACCTCATCAGTTGTTAGGTTTTTTTCCACCATATCAATAAACAATTCTTCAAGTCGATTGGCTTTATTTCGCATACTAATAATCTCTATACCCTCATTAGTCAGATGATTAAAAAGCTGATTTAGCGACTTATCTTTATCGACAGCAACCTCTAAAGTACTGTTATCAACCATGGTTAAAGGATAGCCATCAATGGTCTTAATATTATTAATTTCTCCTTTAATATCAAGAATAAAGGTCTCTTTATTAAGCTGTTTTATTAAGTTTTTCACACTGGTGTTTTGGACGATTTTTCCTTTATCTATAATGGCAACATTGCGACATAAGCGCTCAGCTTCCTCAAGATAATGAGTGGTTAATATAATAGTTGTTCCGTGGCGATTAATATCTTCAAGAAAGTCCCACATTGATCGTCTAAGTTCAATATCAACACCGGCGGTTGGTTCGTCTAACACCAATAATTTAGGCTCATGAATAAGTGCTCGCGCAATCATTAGACGGCGCTTCATTCCCCCCGACAGGCTTCTGGAAGGCACATTGTGCTTTTCCCACAACCCTAACAGCTTTAAGTACTTATGCGCCCGCTCAGTGGCCACAGGTGCCGGAATGCCATAATAACCCGCCTGAGTCACAAGAATATCTATAGGCTTCTCAAACTGATTAAAATTGAACTCTTGAGGCACTACCCCGACATATTGCTTAGCAGCACTAAAATCTTGATCTATATCTATGCCGAATATTTTAAGGCTACCACTGGTTTTTCGAACCAGCGAGCAGATAACCCCTATAGTAGTTGACTTACCGGCCCCATTCGGGCCAAGAAGCGCAAAAAAATCTCCTTGTGAGACCTTAAGATCTATCCCTTTAAGGGCCTGAAAACTATTGTCATAGGTTTTAGCAAGGCCTTTAATCTGTAGCGCGCTATTTTCGGTGGTTTTCAATTAATTTTTTCTCTATGCCTATAATTAAAGTACTAGTCTATTGTAACCTGCTTCATATCTTCTGTCCGCTGTTATAGGGCGAAAGATAGTGACTCATAGCGATAATCGACATAAACTTAAGGAAGACTAAACATTTTGCCCAATACTATGCCAAAAAAAATAATTCATCGCTTTTTACCCAATATCAATAAATTATTGGAAGTGCGCTCTTTGCGATGGATAAAGTCACTGGCAAGAGATCCAAATTTATTTCACATCAATAGACATTCAGTGTCTTTGGCTTGTGCGATTGGCATTTTTTGCGCTTTCTTACCTCTACCGGGGCAAACATTAATTGCAGTGGCTTTATGCTACTGGTTAAGTGCCAATTTACCCATAGGAATTATTTTAATCTGGATTAGCAACCCAATTACCATTCCGCCTATGTTTTTCCTTACCTATCAGCTAGGCTCTAGCATACTGGATACGCAGGCTGTGCAGTTTTCGGCTCAAATGGATTGGCAATGGTTTAAAAGCCTTGGTTCAGACGTTTTAAAGCCATTACTACTGGGTAGTCTTATATGCGGTACTGTTTTTTCTATCCTTAGTTACCTTGCTGTTTTTCAGCTATGGCGCTGGAAGGTTCTAAAAAACTGGCAAGAGCGAAAAGAAAAGCGCATTCAGAGCAACAAACAGCAGTCTTAACTTTTATATCTCAGTGCCTCAGCAGGAATAGTATTACTAGCCTTTACCGCAGGATATACAGTAGCCAACAATGAAAGAAATAGGGCTGATAACGAGACGAAAAGCACATCATGCCACCGAAGATCAACAGGCACATAATCGATTGGATAAACTGATGTATCAAGCAATTGAGTGCCCATGAAACTCTCTACAGCAAGAACCAAGTTAGCCGCCCAATAACAACTTATAACGCCCATAATTACTCCTATAGATATACCTACAAGTGCTATAAGTAGACCCTGAGCAAGAAAAATATTGAGCACCTGCTTTTTAGAGGCACCCATGGTTTGCAAAATAGCTATATCTTTGCGCTTATTTAGCACCATCATCATCAACATTGAGATAATATTAAAGGCCGCTATGCCTACAATTAAAAACACTAATAGAGAAACCATGTTTCTCGATAATTGTATGGCTTGATAGAGGTTTCCGTGACTTTGAGTCCAATCAACTGAAGTAAATCCGATGGGAAGTTGGCTAAGAATACGATGAGCCATGGCCCTCGACTGAAAAAGGTCATCCAGCTGCACCCTAAAACCATAAATTTCATCCCTATTACCCGTCATAAGCGCTGCCTGTTTAAGCGAGACAATGCCTAGCATTTGGTCAACTTCTGTTCGAGTTGAAAAAATACCGGTTAGCATCAGTGATACTATTTTTGCACGGCGGTTAGCATCGGAGGGTAAAATTATGTTTACAGACTGGCCTAAGACTAGGTTAAGTGAATCAATCAACGGCTGGGCTAATAACAACTCACCATCGGCAGGCATACTTAGATTTGCTTCTTTTAGGACTGTTTTTAAACCTTTAGGTAAAATATTTCGATCTAAACCCAGAATCTGTAGTGGTCTGGTGTTGTTATTAGAAAAAACAATACCCTCTACCTGATTAAAAGGCGTGACCTCGACCACACTGGGGATGGTAGATATTAGTTGACGTTGGGACTGCCAGTCAGCAATCGTATTAGAGTTAGTAATTTGCACATGGGGCACAACAGATAGTATGTGCTCGCGCATCTCACGATCAAAGCCATTCATAACGGAAAGAACGAGGATTAATAAGCCCACACCCAGAGATAAGCCTGATAGCGCTAGTAGCGATATAAAAGAGACTAATTTGCTATTGCGGCCACCCGATGAAAAATACCTTAGGCCTATAAATAGAGGCAAGTTTCTAATCAATGCTTGACCCCAACACACCATTGACCAAGCAAATAGTTCGATCTAATTGTTTTGCAATCTGTGAATCATGGGTAACAACCACAAAACTTATTTTAAGCTCGTCATTAAGGGCCATTAACAGCTTTAAAACCGATTCTGCGGTCCTAGGGTCAAGGTTGCCTGTAGGCTCATCCATTAGTACCAAAGATGGCTTACAGGCCAATGCACGAGCTATAGCTACTCGCTGACATTCGCCACCCGATAGTTCTGATGGCCGATGATGTAATCTATCGGCTAAACCTACTTTGGCTAATAACTCTTTTGCGTACTTTTCGCTTCCCGAAGTACCCCCGCCTATTAATCCGGGTAAACATACATTTTCTAGAGCACTGAACTCATCCAGCAAATGGTGGAATTGATACACAAACCCGATATTCTGATTGCGCCAAGCGGCCCGTTGCGTAGCATCAAGATCGTTCCATTTTTTGCCTTGAAGCACCACACTGCCACTAGTAGGATTATCTAGGCCACCCATTAAATTTAATAGGGTTGACTTGCCCGAACCGGAAACACCCATAATGGCCAATTTTTCGCCCTGCATTATCTCGAGGTCAATTCCTTTAATAACACTCAGAAGTGCACCCGAATTACCCTGCTGATAATCGCGCTGTAAATTTGTTGCCCTTAAAATAGCTTTACCGGTCATATCGCAATGCCTCCGATGGCAGAACCTGACCTGCACGCCAAGCTGGATAAATAGTGGCTAGAACGCTTAAAATTGAGGCGCCAGCCACAACTAGCAGAATATCTGAAAGTAAAAGTTTACTGGGAAGTGAGCTAATCATAAAGACCGTGGGGTCAAAGACATATGTGCCCGTAAGCTGCTCAAAAAAAGCCACAATATCACCAATATACAATGCAATTAAACAGCCTAGAATAAGCCCCAAAGCCACACCAAATATACCTATAGCAGAGCCTTGAATAATAAAAATTCTCATAATTTGATCTGATGTAGCCCCCAATGTTCTTAATACAGCAATGTCTTTTCGCTTATCGGTAACCATTAACACCAAACAGGCAATAATATTAAATGCTGCTACCGCGATAATGACTGACAACAACAACCCGACCACTAATTTTTCCATTCGCATTGCCTGAAAAAGTGTCGCCATCTGATCACTCCAACTAACAACATTCATATCTTTAGATAAACTTGGAGCCATTGAATTAATAATATCATTCACCAAAAAAGGATCTTCTAATACTAACTGTAAACCTTGGTAATTATCGCCTAGCTGAAGTAATTTTCTGGCATCTTGTTCGTTTATATAGGCCGTTGTTGCGTCAACTTGCGCACCTACCTCGAACACACCTATTACTTCCATTATTTTTAATCGCGGAAAGGTGCCTACTGGGGTAACTGAAAGCTTAGGCAATATAACTTCAACACTGTCTCCAAGGCCAACCCCTAATTGCCTTGCCGCCTGACTACCCAGTAAGATGCCATAACTTCTTGGCTGTAATTGAGCTATATCACCCATCAACATATTGTCAGATAATAATTTAGCTGAAGACCATGAAACATCGAGACCCTTTAATAACACACCCTGCTGAAGAGAACTATTTGCCAACATGGCATAGTTTTCAAGAATAGGCATGATCGAAGTAATTCTGGGGTCACTGCTTTTAAGCTGTTTAGATAACTGATCTAGTTGTTGCGGACTAATACTGTTGTCGTGCTTTAAGGAAATATGAGACACAACCTTAAGTAACCGCTGTTTAATTTCTCGATCAAAACCATTCATAACCGAAAGCACAACGATTAAAGTCATTACGCCAATGGCCATAGCGCAAAATGAAAACCCTGAAATAAACGACAAGAAGCCTTCTTTGCGCTTACTAAGAGCGTATCGAATACCTATATATAATGGGAGATTTGATTTCATGCACAGATTAAACAGCAATCCCTTTAAGGGTACAACTCTGAGACTACTGGTCTTTGGCCTTTTTTAATGCGGCGTCGATAAATTGCTCACTATTACTGGAGCCTGAAGCTATCTCATCACATTTATTAGGATCATCGCCACAGATTTCACAGGTATAGTCTTTATCTCCTAGCGCAGCGGCAACACCGCCGCAGGAGCCAGAAATAGGTTTACGACCTAGCAGGACACCCACAGCCATTGCCGAAATCAAAATTACGAAGCCTACAACTGCAAATAAAACATCTAGCATTTTATAATCAACCTATATCTAAATTTTAATCAGTATAAGACTTAAAACCACGTGAAGACGAAGCTATAAACTGATCATTTTGACGAACCAACATATATATCGCCAAATCCAATTTTTCTGCCAATTCAATACTTTGCTGAGCCCCCAAAACCGAAAAGGCCGTTGCCCAAGCATCCGCTTCAGCACATGAGTCTATTAATACAGTGACCGAGGCAAGATTATGATCTATAGGCTTGCCTGTTCTAGGGTCAATAGTATGGGAATATCTTATACCATCACGCTCAAAATAATTTCTATAATCACCTGATGTAGCAATAGACATATCGGTCAAACCAACAATTTTATTGACCGAAGACAGTAGCTGAGGCTGCTCAATGGCCACACGCCAAGGCATACCCTCTGAATTAAAGCCACTAACCCGTATTTCGCCACCAACTTCAACAAGATAATCTGGAAGTGCGTTCATCTCAAGATAATTCGACACTATATCAACCGCGTATCCCTTAGCAACAGCGGACAGATCAAGAGCGACCGGCTTATTTTTGGTTAAGGTTAAACCTTTTAAAACAACGCCATCAAAGCCAGTATTTTTAAGGGCAGCGGTAATATCTTGGTCAGAGGGGAATAAATCACCCGTAGCTTTTGGGCCAAAACCCCA
>DKNZ01000053.1:12941-15427 GCA_002469845.1 Cellvibrionales bacterium UBA7375
ATTTCGCGACTGATGTGAAGTACATCGGCAAATTCTTGGGAGATTTCTAGCTGCTGACCCACATTTAATCGGTTAAAGCGGCTAATTTCTGAGTCTTTTTTGTAGGTCGACATTGAATGATCAACCTTAGACAGTAGCTGATCGATTTGTTGCTCAATGTCACTGGGAGGCAACTGATCAGCAATCACTGTAATATGGTAAGTGGTACCCATCTTACTTCCTGAAATCTCTATAATTTCAGGCTTACTACTACAGCCTACTATGGACAGGCTAGCTAGAGTAACTAACCAACAACACAAGGCATACAGGGTAGTATGCCTCGTGGCAATTGCATTAGAATATCTAGCCACCAAAGTCATCAAGCATGATATTTTCTGGCTCGACTCCGAGATCTTCTAACATCTTAATAACAGCAACGTTCATCATGGGCGGCCCACACATATAGAATTCACAATCTTCAGGGGCCTCATGATTTTTAAGATATTGCTCAAAAAGTACATTATGGATAAAGCCTGTAAGACCATCCCAGTTATCTTCGGGTTGTGGATCAGAGAGTGCAAGATGCCAATCAAAATTGTCATTTTCTGCGGCCAATTGATCATATTCATCATCATAAAAGCATTCTTTAAGCGATCTAGCACCGTACCAAAAACTAATTTTTCGGTCAGAATTGATACGCTTAAGTTGGTCGAAAATATGCGATCTCATTGGCGCCATTCCGGCACCACCACCCACAAACACCATTTCAGCCTTGGTCTCTTTGGCGAAGAATTCACCAAATGGCCCATAAACAGAAATTTTATCGCCGGGTTTTAGATTAAATACATAAGAGGACATTTTGCCCGGCGGGATGCCGTTAGAACCTGGAGGCGGGCTAGCAATTCGAATATTAAACTTAACAACACCCTGCTCTTCAGGATAATTTGCCATTGAATAGGCTCGAATAAGAGGTTCTTTAACCTCAGATGTATACTGATAAAGACCAAAACGCTCCCAATCAGCTTTATATTCCTCTTCCACATCAAAGTCTGAATAGTTAACTACATGGGGCGGGCATTCTAACTGAACATAACCACCAGCCTTGAAGTCAACGTTTTCCCCTTCGGGAAGACGAAGTGTTAGCTCTTTAATAAAGGTTGCAACATTTGGGTTTGATTCTACGGTACATTCCCAACGCTTTACCCCAAATACTTCTTCGGGAACCTCAACTTTCATATCCTGTTTAACCGGCGCTTGGCAAGAAAGCCTCCAACCCTCATTGGCTTCTCTGCGAGTGAAATGCGCTTCTTCGGTGGGCAGCATAGAGCCACCACCATCAGACACTACACATTTGCACTGGGCGCAACTACCACCGCCACCGCAGGCAGAGGGCAAAAATAGGCCCGCATTAGAAAGTGTTTGTAAAAGCTTATCACCAGCAGGAACAGTGATCGTCTTTTCACCATTAATTTCGATATTAACATCACCTGAAGCAACCAGTTTGCTACGAGCGGCAAGAATAAAGGCGACAAGTGCCAAGATCACAACTGTGAACATGGTTACGCCTAGGATAATTTCAGTCGTCATACTGCTTTAATTCTCCAATTTTTATAGGTCAATGCCGCCAAACGACATAAAGCCTAAGGAAATCAAACCTACGGTAATGAAAACGATACCCAATCCCTGTAAACCTTCTGGAATATCGCTATACTTTAGCTTTTCTCGAATACCGGCCAAAACTGCAATAGCTAAAGCCCAAGAAGTACCTGAGCCAATACCATAAACAACACTCTCAGTGAAGCCATAACCTCGCTCCGCCATCAGTAGTGAGCCACCTAATATGGCACAGTTAACAGTGATTAGTGGTAAGAAAACGCCCAGAGCACTGTAGAGCGCAGGTACATATTTATCTAGCACCATTTCCAGTATCTGAACTAAGGCTGCAATCACACCAATAAAGCAAAGATAAACAAGAAAGCTTAGATTGACATCGGGAAGTCCGGCCCACGCCAGAGCTCCATCAGCAAGCAAGTAGTTCATTAATAGGTAATTTACGGGAACTGTAATGGTTTGTACCACAATAACCGCGATTCCAAGACCAATAGCCGCATTGATCTTTTTTGACACCGCAATAAATGTACACATGCCCAAGAATAGGCTAAGCGCAATATTATCGATAAAAATCGATCTAACTAATAAACTTAGGTAATGTTCCATTAGGCAACCTCACTCTTACGACTATTTGCAGTAATCTTGAAGTCGGGTTTTTCAACCTGCTCTGTTTTCCAAACACGAAGTGCCCAAATAAACAGACCAATTAAAAAGAACGCACTTGGCGGCATTAACATCATGCCATTGGCAACATACCAGCCGCCTTCAGTACTGACTGGCAACACCTGAATACCCCATATTTTACCCGCACCAAACAATTCACGAATAAAGGCTAACAGCATCAAAATAACACTATAACCAAGGCCGTTACCAATACCATCATAGAAACTGGGTAG
>DKNZ01000060.1 GCA_002469845.1 Cellvibrionales bacterium UBA7375
GGTGTTTCAATACTCATAGTCGTCTCTTTAAAAACTCAGCTATCGGCCTGAGCTCTGGTGAAAGCGGCAAAGTCGCTAATTTTAGCTTTCGCTAATCCGCACTCTATAGCATCTTGAGCCATTGCTACACCTTGCTTTAAATCAGCCGCACAACCAGCAACATAGAGCGCCGCTCCAGAGTTTATTGCAATAAGATCCGCTGCTTTTTTAGCGCTTTCTCCCTGCTGTTTGCCAAGGGCATCAGAAATAATGGCAAAGGATTGTTTTGCATCACTCACTGATAGGCCGTCCAAGCTTTGGCGATGATTAAAAAATTCTTCCGGTTTAATCGTATATTCAGAAATTGCATTATCTTTATACTCAGCAACAAAAGTTTCATCTGCAATACTAATTTCATCAAGGCCATCAGCCGAGTTGACTACCATAATATGCTTAGCGCCTAAACGACCTAGCACTTCTGCCATTGGCCGACATAATTTTCGCTCATAAACGCCTATCAATTGCCGATCCACACCTGCAGGATTGGTCATTGGTCCCAGAATATTAAATATAGTGCGCAGCCCCAGCTCACGTCTTGGTCCTATGGCATGTTTCATTGCACTATGATGGGCGGGCGCAAACATAAACCCTACGCCTAACTCATTAACGCATTGAGCCACTTGCTCTGGACTTAGGCTTAAATTAACGCCAGCGGCCTCAAGTAAATCTGCCGCTCCACTACTACTACTGACCGAGCGATTGCCATGTTTTGCTACTCGCCCTCCAGAGGCCGCGACCACAAAACTTGAAGCTGTAGACACATTAAAAAGGTTGGATTCATCACCACCAGTGCCTACGATATCGACCAAATAGTCGCCGGATACATCAACACCAGTGGCTAGCTCGCGCATCACTTCTACTGCAGCAGCAATCTCATCGATGGTCTCACCTTTCATTCTTAGTGCAACTAGAAACCCACCAATTTGCGATGACGTAGCTTGTCCAGTCATAATCAGGCGCATTACATCGCGCATATCCGCAGATTCCAGATTCTGATGATTGACCACTTTATCTAATGCTTGAGTAATATCCACAATTTAACCCTTTAAAAAGTTTTCTAGCAGGTCATGGCCGTGCTGAGTGAGAATAGATTCCGGATGAAATTGCACCCCTTCCACTGCCAACTCTTTATGCCGCACACCCATAATCTCATCCAGCGTCCCATCATTATGTTGCGTCCAACCAGTAACCTCTAAGCAGTCCGGAAGTGAATCCTGATTTATGACTAATGAATGATACCTAGTGGCCTCATAGGGGTTAGTTAAATTTGCGAAGACACCGGTATTATTATGGTAAATCATAGAGGTTTTACCATGCATTACCTGCTTGGCTCTAATAATTTCGCCGCCAAAGGCCTGACCTATACTCTGGTGCCCTAAACAAATGCCTAGGATAGGAATTTTTCCAGAAAAATGCTTGATAATAGCAACTGAGATGCCTGCTTCGTTTGGAGTACAGGGACCTGGTGATATAACAATTTTTTCCGGTGCCAGCTTTTCAATTTCAGCAATGGTTATCTTATCGTTGCGATACACCTGAACATCTGCATTGAGCTCAGCTAAGTACTGCACCACGTTATAGGTAAACGAATCATAGTTATCCACCATTAAAATCATTTTTTCACCTCGGCGCTTACCATTGCTGCAGCACGCATTACAGCACGAGCCTTGTTCATTGTCTCTTTCCACTCTAGCTCAGGCTTTGAGTCAGCAACAATACCAGCTCCAGCTTGTACATGTAACATGTCGTCTTTAATCACCGCTGTGCGAATAGCGATTGCGGTATCCATATTGCCATTCCAGCCAATATAGCCCACTGCGCCGCCATAGATTCCGCGCTTTACTGGTTCTACTTCATCAATAATTTCCATTGCGCGGATCTTTGGTGCACCGCTTAAAGTGCCTGCGGGAAGGGTCGCTTTGAGTACCTCAATCGGTCCCATATTATCAGTGACATCACCCACTACATTAGAGGTAATATGCATCACATGAGAGTAGCGCTCAACTACCATTTTTTCGGTTACTTCTACCGAACCAGACTGGCTGATCCGGCCCACATCATTGCGGCCTAGATCAATTAACATTAAATGCTCCGCAATCTCTTTTGGATCATCGAGCATCTCTTTTTCTAGGGCCAAATCTTCTTCTGCAGTTTTACCGCGACGCCTAGTGCCAGCAATTGGACGAACCGTCACCTGACCATCCTCTAATCGAGCAAGAACCTCGGGCGATGAGCCAACGATATGAAAATCACCTAAGTTTAAAAAAAACATATAGGGAGATGGGTTAAGACGACGCAATGAACGGTAGAGGTTTATTGGAGAGGCTGTAAATGGCGCAGATAGACGCTGAGAAGGCACTACCTGCATAGCATCACCAGCCATAATATAGTCTTTAATTTTATCCACTGACTTGAGAAATGCCTCTTGACCAAAGCTAGACGTGAAAGCATCTTCAGATAAGTCATCCCCCAGGCCTTTTTTATCTTCTACCTGGTGAGCTGGCATGGCCAATTTTTGCTGTAGCTCATCGAGACGTGCATTGGCCTGATCAAGGCCATCATGTTGCTTGGCATCCACATGAACCACTAGCATCAAAGTACCAGATAGATTGTCAAAAATGGCAACTTCATCAGAAGCCATTAGCAAGATATCTGGTGTGCCTAACTCATCTTTGGGCTGGGATTCAGCTAATCTAGGCTCAACATAACGAACCGTGTCATAGCCAAAGTAGCCAACTAGGCCGCCCGTAAATCTCGGCAAATCTGGTAAATCTGGCATGCTAAATAGTTGCCGAAAGCGTTCAACTTCAGCCATTGGATCATCGGTCTGGCGATCGACCATGGGCTTGCCATCTCGAATAATTTCCAAGCGCTGACCATAGACTCTAAGCACTGTCGATGTTTGTAGACCTATTAGCGAGTAGCGCCCCCATTTCTCGCCGCCCTGCATAGACTCAAAAAGGTAAGAGTTGGGGCCATGGGCCAGCTTTAGATAAACGCTTAATGGGGTTTCAAAGTCCGCTAACACTTCACGGGTAACCGGAATGCGGTTGAAGTCTTGGCCTGCGAGTTCGGCGAATTTTTCAGGGGTCATTTGGAATTCCTTGCACTGTAAACGGATTATTTATGGGGCACCAATTGTCCCCGACAACACTATAAGTAGCATCGCCACCGTTGGCGGTTTTTCACCTGCTGTGCAAAAAGACTTTGTTTCAAAATACAACCCTCTAGATTGGCGCTTATTGTAGCCAATATTGTGCTATCCGTAAATTAACCTACCAAGCTCAGTTCAGCTCGCATCTTATCAATCACTTCCTTGTAGTCGGGCTGACTAAATATTGCTGAGCCGGCCACAAAGGTATCTGCACCAGCAGCCGCTATTTCTTGAATATTGCCCACGATAACCCCGCCATCAACTTCAAGCCGAATATCAAAGCCACTGTCATCAATAATTTGTCTGGCTCGCTTTAGTTTATCTAGGGTCGAGGGTATAAATTTCTGTCCGCCAAAACCTGGATTAACAGACATCAATAACAACATATCCATTCTGTCTAGCACCCACTCCATCGAATCTAAGCCAGTCGCTGGATTTACCACTAGCCCTGCCTTGCAACCTAAATCTCGCACCAGTTGCAAAGATCGGTCAACATGCTGGGATGCTTCTGGATGAAAGGTGATATAGCTGGCTCCAGCGTCGGCAAACATACGGATCAAATCATCCACCGGCTGAACCATGAGATGAACATCGATTGGGGCTGTTACACCGAAGTCTCTTAGGGCCTTGCAGACCATTGGACCAATAGTAAGATTAGGTACGTAATGGTTATCCATTACATCAAAATGCACTATATCGGCACCTGCTTCTAAAACAGTTTCAACCTCTTCACCCAGCCGAGCAAAGTCGGCCGCTAATATGGATGGGGCAATTAAAAAATTTGTCATACAGCACCAAGTTTTTTATGAGGTGTAATAATGCTAGAGATTGGTTTGAGGTGCAAATAGTTTACCGAATAATTAAGTATAAATAGGCAAAAATTATAACTTTGATCCTTACCTATGTAACAATAAACCTCTAACTAGCTAACTGGGCATTGATTTATATCTATGGAAAAATCTCTTGGCATTGTTATGGATCCAATACAATCCATAAACTACTTAAAGGACACCAGCCTCAGCATTTTACTGGCGGCTCAGAAGCAGGGTTATAGATTATTTTATATAGAGCAAAAAGATTTGTTTCTAGAAAATGGACTACCCTTCGCCGAGGTGCGGCCGTTGCGCGTTTTTGATAATGCTGATTGTTGGTATGAGCTAGACAGTCGAAGCGCGGTACCCCTCAACGAGTTAGATGTGGTGTTGATGCGAAAAGACCCACCTTTTGATAGCGAATTTATCTACTCTACTTATATTTTAGAGGCGGCTGAAAAGCTTGGCACACTTATTGTCAATAAACCTCAAAGCCTTCGCGACTGTAATGAAAAAGTATTTGCTACTGAATTCCCACAATGCACCCCCCCGCTGCTGGTTAGTCGAAGTCTTAAGCGCCTAAAGGACTTTTTACAGGAACATCAGGACGTTGTTTATAAACCACTAAATGGGATGGGGGGCACTTCCATTTTTCGTGTCAAATCTGGCGATCAAAATCTAAATGTTATCTTGGAAACACTGACCAAATTTGGCAGTGAAACGGTTATGGCGCAAAAGTATTTGCCAGAAATTTCTGACGGCGATAAACGTGTACTCATTGTCGATGGCGAAGTCATTCCCTTTTGCTTAGCACGAATTCCATCCCCTAGTGACTTTCGCGGCAATCTAGCCGCGGGTGGTAAAGGGAAGGTGCGACCCTTAACAGAAAGAGATCAATGGATCGCCGACCAAGTGGCACCTGTATTAGTTGAGCGCGGTCTACTCTTTGTTGGTTTAGATATTATTGGTGATTATCTCACCGAAATTAATGTGACCAGTCCAACCTGCGTACAAGAAATTGATATGGCACAGAATACAGCGATTGGCGACAAATTAATTGCCGCCATTACTCGACGCATAACCTAATTAAGAAGATTAAATATCGACTGATGCTTGTTTTTAGTTACCTTAGGCCTCATATTGTTAACCATGGAACCCGCTTTGAAAAAAACTATTAACAGTCTAAAAAATCACTTTCTTGTGGCAATGCCCAACCTGCATGATGAAAATTTTTCTGGCAGCGTAGTCTATATCTGCGAGCACAATGCAGAAGGCGCCATGGGCCTAATTATTAACCAACAGTTAGATATTCCTGCAAAAGCTGTTTTTGATCGACTAGATCTTGAGCAAAAGAGCAACCGTGGGGATGAACTTATTTTTGATGGCGGCCCAATGCAGCAAGATCGCGGGTTTATTTTACATAGCACTTGCGAGCAAAAGTGGGAATCTACGATTCATATTGGTGGCGATATTAGTCTATCTACATCAAAGGATATACTCGGCGATATTGCGCTGGGAGATGGCCCCAAAGAGTCCCTTATTACTCTAGGCTATTCAAGCTGGGAAACTGGGCAATTGGAAAGAGAATTAAAAGAAAATAGCTGGCTAGTAATCCCTGCTGATTCAACCGTTATTTTCAATACCGAGTGCACACAACGAGCGAGTGCCGCCGCTCTTTCAATTGGCTTGAACTTAGATATGCTAGCTTTAGATTCCGGACATGCCTAATTCTATAAAGCACCAAACAATTATGGCTTTTGATTATGGGCTGCGGCAAATTGGCGTTGCCCATGGCCAAACCTTGACAGCAAACGCTGAGGGAATAGGCATCTTACAAGCATCTGATGGCGTTCCAAACTGGGATGATGTAAAGGCAATGCTGAATGAATGGAAGCCTAATTTAATTTTAGTGGGCTTACCTCTCAATATGGACGGTAGCGAAAGCGAGCTTAGCCGCTTAGCTAGAAAATTTGCTCGACGTTTGCAGGGTCGTTTTAATGTAGATGCATTAATGGTCGACGAGCGATTAACTAGCCAAGACGCCAAGTCATCTCTGAGGGATCCAAGCTCAAATAAAAAAAGCAACAAAATAGACCTGACGAAAATCGATCATCTTGCTGCCGCTCTTATCCTACAAAGTTGGCTGGATCAGCCAAATATGGGCCAGCAACCCTAGCTAGCTCTTCGCGAGGTCACTGTTGCTGATGATGTGTCCCGGCTTACAACGCCCTTTCCTACAAGCCTGCTGAGGCTTTGATCCAGTGGCGGTAATGATTTTTTTTGTACTTCCCCATCAATCCGCAAAATAGGCGGCAAGTCTGTTGAAAGGTGTAGATCTGAGGCTCCAGCTTCAAGGGCTATTTCGAGTAAATTTGATATATCCATAATGATTTCCAATCCTTTGAATTATTAGTATAAGACAATTACTGCAAAGTTATTGCTGATCGCCTATAAGGTCGTCAAAATGCTCCTTGTGCTACGGTAACGACCACGATAACAATATATTCAATATAGCATAAAAAATGAGTGCAAATTAATATCGTATTTTTGCCAGACAACTGTAGACTTGTGCCTATGACATCCATTGAAAAAAATATTTCTGCGCTACAGGAACGAATTGAAAAATTTGCTACAAGCGCAGGCCGTGACTCTCAGGAATTGCTGCTTCTGGCGGTCAGTAAAACACGCGATATCGAAGAGATCCAGCGAGCCGCATCTCAAGGGTTAAATGCCTTTGGTGAAAATTATCTTCAAGAAGCATTACATAAAATCAATGCCTTGAAATCTATGTCCTTTGAATGGCACTTTATAGGCCCGCTACAATCAAATAAAACCAAGCAGGTGGCAGAAAATTTTGGCTGGGTCCATACTGTGGATAGATTGAAAATTGCCAAGCGCCTCAATGATCAGCGCCCCGAAAATCTGGGTCCATTAAATATATGCCTGCAAATTAATATAGATAACGAACCGACTAAGTCGGGGCTTTCACCAGATCAAGCCTGTGACTTAGCACTCTCGATTCGCCAATTACCCAATCTGCGCTTGCGCGGACTTATGGCTATACCTCAAGCGCGCCATAATATTAAAAGTCAGCGTCAGCCGTTTCGAGCTTTATTCTTACTTAAGCAAGAAATTAATCAACAACTGGACAATTTTCAAAAACTAGATACTCTCTCTATGGGGATGTCTGGTGATATTGAAGCAGCCATTCATGAACAGGCCACTATCTTGCGTGTAGGGACAGATATCTTTGGGCCAAGACCTGACAAAGCAAACAATAAGGAAGACAAAACAACATGAGTAAAATAGTCTTTATCGGCGGTGGCAACATGGCTTCCTGCCTAATTGGCGGAATGCTAGCCAATGGATTTTCCAGCCAAGATATTACAGTCAGTGAACCGAATGATGACTCTCGTCAACGGATGAAATCAACTCATGGGGTATTAACTACAGCCGACAATTTAGCCGCCGTCTCTCAAGCGGATATTGTCGTGCTTGCCGTTAAGCCACAAATTATGGCGGCAGTAGCCTCTCCCTTAGAAGCTAAACTTAAGCATAAGCCAATCATTGTTTCTATTGCTGCCGGCATTCCCGTTGGCGCTTTGCAAAGCTGGTTAGGTCAGGACTTAAAAATCGTTCGCGCTATGCCCAATACCCCCGCTATGGTCCAGTCAGGCGCTACTGGCCTTTTTGCCAACCAATCTTTAGACGGTGGCCAACAGGCAATGATTGAAAATATTTTTTCTGCTGTGGGCTATGCTTGTTGGGTAGGCCAAGAATCGGATATAGATGCAGTTACTGCTGTTTCGGGCAGTGGCCCCGCCTACTTCTTTTTAGTCTACGAGGCGATGTTAAAAGTAGCCCAAGAATTAGGTCTAGAAAAACAAACTGCGTCACAACTGACCTTGCATACAGCATTGGGCGCGGCGCGTTTGGCTCTGGCCTCTGAAAGCACCCCCAATGAACTTCGCGAGCAGGTGACTTCACCGGGCGGAACAACCCAGGCAGCGATCGAATCTTTTCAGGCTCAAGATTTGGAAGGCATATTTCGCACAGCAATGACTAGCGCCCTAGAGCGCGCCAAAGAAATGTCAGATGATTTTGCAGGCTAGCCATTATGAATGAAACATTAATTTTTATCTTTAAATACGCCACTGATATCGTTGCTACCCTGCTCTTGATTCGCCTTTTACTGCAACTGACTCAGGCCGATTTTTATAACCCTGTGTCTCAAGGCATACTTAAAATATGCGCGCCGATTGTTGCTCCCCTAGAAAAGCTCATCCCCACAATGGGACGATTTAATTTGGCGGTATTAATCGCTGCTATTCTCGTTAAATGGAGCTTTTTTGTTGTGATTGCAGCGGCAAATGGACTTCTTGCCCCAGATATTTTTGCCTATGTAGCGCTCGCTGCTTTTGAACTACTGCGCACATTAATTACCATTTATTTTTATGGTGTGTTTATCTTGGTTATTTTCAGCTGGGTCGGCACGCCACCCCATCCAGCAGCGCGTCTAATTGGTCAGGTAATCTTACCCTATACTAATATTTTCAGACGGTTTATTCCGCCTCTAGGGATGATTGATATATCACCGATGGTAGCAATTTTTACACTAATGATTATTCGCGCCCAAATTCTTCCCATCATTGCTATGCAAATTCGCCCACTACTTTCGTAGTAGCTGAGTATTTACTCAAGGGGCAGGGTCTGGATAGCAATTATGCACAGCCTCTATCTCTGCTAGCACTTCATCACACAGGGTAATATCAACCGCATCAATATTTTCTTTTAATTGTTCAATAGTGGTTGCACCAATAAGACAACTTGCCACAAATGGCTGCTGACATACAAAAGCCAAAGATATTTGCGCCAGACTTAGACCTTGTTCACTGGCGATTTTTGCATAGGCCTCAGTAGCTGCCAATGATTGGGGGCTGTCATAGCGGGTAAAACGATCAAATAGTGTCAACCGCGCTCCCTTGGGTTTATCGCCTCCAAGATATTTTCCGCTCAACATACCAAAGGCCATAGGTGAGTATGCTAACAAACCCACCTCCTCTCTAATAGACATCTCGGCAAGACCTGTTTCAAACTGACGGCTCAATAAATTGTATACATTTTGGATACTAGCCACTGTGGGCAGTCCATGATTAGCGGCTAGACGCAGGTACTCCATCGTTCCCCAAGGCGTTTCATTAGAAATTCCAATATGCTTTACCAGGCCTTCATCGACCAATTCAGCCAGTGCTTTAAGGGTTTCTTCTATGGCTATGCCATCACCGTCAGGGTTGTGATTATAGCCGCGAGCGCCAAAAAAATTGGTGGCGCGCTCAGGCCAGTGAACCTGATAGAGATCTATATAATCCGTTTGCATGCGCTCAAGGGAGCCTTCAATGGCTCTGCGTATATGGTCTTTACTCAGTCGTGCCCCGTTGCGAATATGTGCAAGCGCAGAATTCTTTTGGTCAGCGCGACCGGTTACCTTAGTCGCAAGAATAACCTCTGCGCGCTTACCTGTTTGCGCCAACCACTCGCCAACACAGCGCTCGGTTGCACCGACTGTTTCAGGTCGGGGCGGCACAGGATACATTTCTGCCACATCAAATAGGTTGACCCCTCGGGAAAGGGCATAATCCATCTGCTCGCAGGCCTGCTGAAGATTGTTCTGCTCGCCCCAAGTCATAGTGCCCAAACCAATTAATGGCACCTGTAATCCTGTTTTGCCTAGTGGCCGATATTTCATAATACTTTCTCACACATCAATGTAATTTAATTAAAAACCATCAAACCTTATCAGGTATAGTAGTAAAAATCAGCGAGCGGACTGTATGAAGTGGCAACTGTTTTCGACATAACCAAAACTTTGAGCCTATACTGTTGCGTAAACGTCTGGGCGCTCTTAGACTTGTAGTCCAAAATTTGAATAAATTTGCCTATGTCATTAGAAACATCAGAGAAACAAAAGGATCTCAACAGATCAGTGGGGCTAGTAAAGCCTCAAACGGCAGTGATAGAGCAACCGCTCAAGCTCGCCTGTGGTGTTGTGCTGCCCAAACATACGCTAGTTTATGAGACCTATGGCACGCTCAATAAAAACAATACTAATGCTATCCTTATCTGTCATGCTCTAAGCGGTAATCATCATGCCGCGGGTGTTTATGAACAGGATGCCAAGGCTGGATGGTGGGATCAATACATTGGCCCGGGCAAACCCATTGATAGCAACCGTTTTTTTATTGTATGCGTCAATAATATAGGTAGCTGTTTTGGCAGTACTGGGCCCACCTCAGAAAATCCTGAGACGGGCAAGCCCTATGGCGCAGACTTCCCCCCAGTAAGAGCAAGAGACTGGGTAGAGTCACAACGGCTTTTAATGGAGCACCTTAATATTGACTGTTGGGCCGCGGTAGTAGGTGCAAGTCTTGGCGGTATGCAAGCCATGCGCTGGTCCCTTGAACACCCAGAAAAGTTGCAACATGCTGTGGTTATTGCCTCTTCTATGAAGCTAACTGCGCAAAATATAGCCTTTAATGAAATTGCTCGTAAGGCAATAAAATCTGATACTGATTTTTGCGATGGTAACTATTTGCAAGAAAACAAAATTCCCCATCAAGGGCTAGCATTGGCTCGAATGATTGGACATGTAACCTATTTGTCCGATGAATTAATGGGGCAAAAATTTGGCCGTGATCTTAAAGCAGGCGATTTGCTACAAGGCAAAACCGATCCCGTTGAGTTTCAAATTGAGAGCTACTTAAATTATCAGGGCGACAAATTTTCTGATTTCTTTGATGCCAACTCTTATATTCTGATCACCAAAATGCTCGACTACTTTGACCTAGCAAGAGAGTACGACCACGACCCAATCGCAGCCTTTAGCCATGCTCAATGTAAATTCTTAGTCGTATCCTTTAGCAGCGATTGGCGCTTCTCTCCTGCTAGATCCCAAGAAATCACTGATGCGCTTATCGCCGCTGGCAAAGATGTTTCATATATTGCCATTGATTCAGATCATGGCCATGACGCATTTTTGTTACCCAATCAGCGCTATCAAGCAGCGCTTGGTGGTTATTTAAGTAGGCTAGCCGATCAACTTGAGAGCGCCCAATGAACCATAATATCGACTTTATAAAGCAGTGGATTGAGCCAGAGTCGCGGGTTCTAGACGTAGGCTGTGGTGATGGCTCTTTACTAGCCAGTATAAGAGACCAGCGCCAAGTTCGCGGCTATGGCTTAGAAATTGATCCTAGTTCCATAGCCAGCTGCGTGGAAAAAGGGGTTAATGTTATTGAGCAGGACCTCAATAAGGGCCTTAAAAATTTCGCCGACCAAAGCTTTGATACAGTTCTAATGACTCACACACTGCAGGCCCTTCGTTATCCTCATTTAGTGTTAGACGAGATTTTGCGAATTGGCGCCAAGGGCATTGTCACCTTTCCCAACTTTGGCAATTGGCGCACCCGGGCCTATTTAAGCTTGCGTGGAAGAATGCCGGTAACTAAGCAGTTGGCCTATCAATGGTATGACACCCCCAATATCCACTTTTTCACCTATGATGATTTTGAAGCATTGTGTAAAGAACGAAATATTAAAATCTTGCATCGTCAGTTTTTAGCCAATGGCTTTCCCGATGCCATGCTTAAATCAGTGTGGCCAAATCTATTTACCGAAACTGCGGTTTATCATCTAAGCCGTTAATTGATTGCCTGCAATACAGAGAGAAAATTTTGATGAAGTACCTGATACTACTATCCATGTTTGCCACCTCTTCCCTAACCGCAGAGGCTGTCAAACAAAGCCACTTTAAACAACATGGTGATGCGAAAATCTTTTATAGTGCTTTTGATAGCTCATTTATAGCCCCAGAAGTGGCTGTGGCCTTCAATTTCGTTCGCGGAAAGGACAAAGGACTAGTCAATATCGCCGTAGTCAAAACCCTAGGTAAGGGTGAGCCAGCAACAATTTCTGGACGGGTATTCAATATTTTTCAACAATCCCAGAAGCTTGAGTTTATTCCTATAAAAGAACAAAACAGCATTTATTACTTAGCCCCTTTTGAGTTTGAAAACGAAGATCTTTTAACGTTTAAAATCTCGGTGGATGACGCCAACAACCAAGGGCCATACAATTTTAAATTTCAAAAGAAAATGTATCACAACTAATCTTAACCCTAAGAGAAATACAGCGTGATAGAGATAAAAGATTTGGTGCTCGCCAGTGCCAATAAAGGCAAAATCAAAGAGCTGCAGGATATGTTGAGTGGCCTTGGGATTAATATTATCCCTCAACAACAGCTAGGTATTGAAGATGCCGAGGAAACGGGTCTTACCTTTGTTGAAAATGCCATACTAAAAGCGCGTCATGCAGCGCAAATATCTGGCCTGCCTGCAATTGCCGATGATTCTGGGCTTGAGGTTGATTACCTACAGGGAGCCCCTGGTATTTATTCTGCTCGTTTTTCTGGCAAGGTCGCTACCGACAAAAGCAATCTCGACAAACTAATGTCTGAAATGCAAGATGCACCCGCTCACAAGCGAAGCGCCAGATACCAAACAGTGATTGCGGTTATGGCCCATGGCTCTGATCCCACGCCTATTTTATGTCAAGGCACCTGGGAGGGTGAAATTGCCTTTGAAGAAAAAGGCAGTGAGGGCTTTGGCTATGATCCAGTATTTAAGCCCGCTGACGCAAACTGCCATGCAGCAGAACTAGAGAAATCAGTTAAAAATGCTATCAGTCACCGCGGGAAAGCCATTGCTGATCTGCTCGAAAAGCTTAAGCAACAAGCCATCTAATGTTGGATCTACCACCTTTATCACTTTATGTGCATATTCCTTGGTGTATTAAAAAATGCCCCTATTGTGACTTTAACTCCCACGAAAGTGTCGATAAAATCCCCGAAGATGCGTATATAAGCGCTCTTTTTCGAGATCTTGAAAATGATCTGCCCTGGGTACAAAATAGAAAAATTCACTCTATTTTTTTTGGCGGCGGTACGCCCAGCCTTTTTTCTGCGCCCGCTATAGAGAAAATTATTCAGCGGGCAGAAATACTGATAGGTTTTGAAAAAAATATAGAAATAACATTAGAGGCTAATCCGGGCACCGCAGAGCAACAAAAATTTTCTGACTTTAATTCAGCGGGCGTCAATCGCCTTTCCCTGGGAATACAAAGCTTTAACAATGATCATCTAAAAGCTTTGGGTCGGATCCATGATGGAGATGACGCGCTCAGAGCTATTGCAATGGCGCAAAATTCAGGCTTTGAGCGCTTAAATATCGATTTGATGCATGGATTGCCCAATCAAACGCGCGCCCAAGCGATAAATGACCTAGAAATTGCCATCGAAACAGGCGCAACTCATCTTTCTTGGTATCAGCTAACCATTGAACCTAATACCGCTTTTTACTCTAAGCCGCCTATTCTGCCTATTGAAGATCAGGTTGCGGATATCCAAGATCTGGGTCAGCAAACACTGGGCGATGCAGGCTTTGTACAGTACGAAATTTCTGCTTTTGCACAAGATGCTGAGCGCTGTAACCACAATATCAATTATTGGCAATTTGGTGATTATCTGGGTATTGGCGCCGGCGCTCATGGCAAAATAACACTGCCCGGACAAAATAAAATTATTCGCACCGCAAAAACACGTCAACCCAACCATTACCTGAGTCATAAAACTACGGCATTGGCGTCTAGCCAGCCTATTACTCGCGATCAGTTACCTCTGGAGTTTATGATGAATGCTTTACGTCTCGCCTCTGGCACCAGTGATGACTTATTCGCCGCTCGCACAGGCCTTTTACCTAAAGACATTTATCCTCAAATAAAACTGCTACAAGATGAGGGATTTTTGAAACCGCTGCGTTCTAATTATTGCACCACCGATATGGGTGCGCGCTTCCTCGACAGTATATTGCAGCGTTTTTCTTAAGCTCCTAGTTTTTGGTAATGTTTTTTTTGCTACAATAATGGCTTACTAACAAGAACTTGAATTTACCTTGAAAACTAATAGCAATAACAGTATCAATAGCGCTAAAAATTCAGTGCCTGCAGAATCAGCGAGCTTAATACGCTGGGCCACCTATGCCTCTGTTAGCGTTGCAGTCTTCTTAATTACTGTGAAATTAATTGCTTGGGGGCGCTCAGACTCGGTCAGCCTTTTGGCGACTTTGGTCGATTCTGTATTGGATGCTTTCGCTTCAATTATTAATTTAATTGCCGTCAGACATGCCCTAACACCGGCCGATAAAGAGCATCGATTTGGCCACGGCAAAGCTGAAGCGCTAGCCGGCTTAAGTCAATCTCTGTTTATCGCTGGATCCTCGCTATTCTTGTTGCTTGAGGCCGCACAGGCATTTGTAAACCCCGCCGAAATCAAACACGCTTTTTCTGGGATAGCTGTGATGGCTATTTCAATTGTCGCGACCCTTGGCTTAGTGAGCTTTCAGCATTATGTGATTAAAAAAACCCGGTCCGTCGCCATCCGCGCTGATGCACTGCACTATAAGTCTGATATTTTAGTGAATTGCGCGGTTATTCTCGCTTTGTGGCTTTCAACTATGGGCCTCAATATATTTGACCCTATAATTGGCGGCCTGATTGCTTGCTATATTCTTTATAGTGTCTGGAGTATCGTCAGCATTTCACTTGATCAGCTTATGGATCGTGAGCTTAGCGATGAAGTAAGAACAAAGATTAAACAACTGGTTCTGGCTCACCCCCAATCAAGTGGGATACATGATTTGCGCACTCGGCATTCCGGAACCATGACCTTTATTCAGTTTCATCTTGAAATTGAGGACGATTTAACCCTTGTCCAGGCTCATAATGTATCTGATGAAATAGAGCTTGAGCTTTTAAAGATCTACCCTGACTCAGAAATTATTATTCATATTGACCCTAAGTCAGTAGTTGGCAAAGAAACCGTCGCAACATTTGAGTAATTTTTATCAATTTTGAGTGAAAATAAAAAGTATTGATTGGTGTAGGCCTAACCCTGATGATATTATTACCTTATCAATAATAATGATTAAAACCTGTCTTTTGGAGAAATTTCCTAATGAGCGACACAATTATCCATACAACCGATGCCAGCTTTGAAGCTGACGTGCTTCAATCCGAATTGCCAACACTAGTCGATTTTTGGGCGCCCTGGTGCGGCCCCTGTAAAATGATTGCTCCAATACTGGATGAACTAGCTATTGAATATGCCGGCAAAATCAAAGTTTGCAAAGTGGATGTAGATACTAGCCCAGAAAGCGCGGCAAAGTTTAATGTTCGCGGTATTCCGACTCTTTTGGTATTTAAAAACGGCGCCGTAGAGGCAACGAAAGTAGGTGCCCTTTCTAAGGGACAGCTAACTGAGTTTGTTGATGGCCTGATTTAAGTTGTTCGCGGCCCTATCTGGGGCCGCAAAATTCAGCTTGCGTTTACAATCACAACCCTATAATCTTGTAACTGTTCCTTTTTAGAAGCCCTCTTGCACAAAAAAATAAAGTGCTGACTCCGGCAATAGACTACACTCAAACAAAATCAACCCTTGGCAATGGTCAAGGCATCAACTTCTCCGAATTACATATATCCTAAGAACTTCCTATGAACCTATCAGAACTAAAGCAAAAACCAATTGATGAACTTCTAGAAATGACTGCCTCAATGGGGCTGGACAATCTAGCTCGATCCCGCAAACAAGACATTATCTTCGCTCTTCTTAAGCGCCATGCTAAAGGAGGAGAGGATATCTACGGTGACGGGGTCCTTGAAATTTTGCCTGATGGCTTTGGATTTTTGCGCTCAGCGGGCGCTTCTTATCTCGCCGGACCGGATGACATTTACGTCTCTCCAAGCCAAATTAGACGTTTTAATCTGCGTACCGGTGACAGAATCTCTGGAAAAATTCGCCCGCCTAAAGACGGTGAGCGTTATTTTGCCATGCTTAAAGTTGATGAAATTAATTTCGATGCGCCAGAAAATGCGCGCAACAAAATCCTATTCGAAAATCTTACACCCCTTTTCCCAGATGAGCCTCTTCTGCTTGAATCTGGCAATGGATCGACAGAAGATCTTACGGGTCGTGTGATTGATTTAGTATCACCGATTGGTAAAGGCCAGCGCGGGCTAATTGTTGCGCCGCCAAAAGCCGGTAAAACCATTATGATGCAGAATATCGCCCAATCTATTATTCGCAATAACCCCGAATGCTACATTATTGTTCTTTTGATTGATGAGCGGCCTGAAGAAGTGACAGAAATGCAGCGCACTGTGCGCGGCGAAGTGATTGCGTCTACCTTTGATGAGCCGCCCAATCGCCATGTTCAAGTCGCAGAAATGGTTATTGAAAAAGCTAAGCGTCTAGTTGAACACAAAAAAGATGTGGTTATTTTACTAGATTCGATTACACGATTAGCTAGAGCTTACAACACAGTAATTCCATCCTCCGGTAAAGTTTTAACCGGTGGTGTTGATGCTCATGCGCTTGAAAAGCCTAAACGATTCTTTGGTGCTGCGCGTAATATCGAAAACGGTGGAAGCTTAAGTATTATTGCTACTGCACTGGTTGAAACTGGTTCTAAAATGGACGAGGTAATCTATGAAGAGTTTAAGGGTACTGGTAATTTGGAGCTAATTCTTGAC
>DKNZ01000011.1 GCA_002469845.1 Cellvibrionales bacterium UBA7375
CAAGTGGTGCATGAGGCGGCAAAAAATGGTGACCGCTCAGAAAATGGCGACTATATTTATGGTAAGCGCCGTTTGCGAGAAATTGATCGCCGTGTTCGCTACCTGAGTAAACGCCTTGAAGATGCCACTATTGTTGAGGATAAACCCAGAGATACCTCGAAAGTATTTTTTGCCGCATGGGTAACCTTAGAAGATCAAGATAATCCTGACGCACCGTCTCAAAAAATGCGTTTGGTCGGCGCCGATGAAATTGATGCTGAGCAAAATTGGATTAGCATTGATTCGCCTATGGGAAGAGCTCTAATCGGAAAGAGTGTCGATGATGAAGTAGAAGTTAAAACACCTGAAGGCGAGCGCTGTTTTTTGATTATCGATTTAGATTACTAAGGCGATAAACGAGATATTTCCCAGCTACTTTCATTTAACAGATAGCGAAATCTGTCGTGTAAGCGTTTCTCACCACCCTGCCAAAACTCTATTTCGGTCGGCACAATACGATAACCGCCCCAAAAATCTGGCAAAGGTATATCACCCGATGCAAATTTTTCTTGGTACTGGTTGTATTTATCCTCCAGAGCCTGTCTTGAGTCAATAACGCTACTTTGCTCTGATGCCCAGGCACCAAGCTGACTTTCAACGGGGCGACTCAAAAAATAGTTTAAAACTTCGTCTCTTGGCAATGGCTCAGCGGAACCACCAACAATCACCTGCCGATCTAACTGCAGCCAAGGAAAATGCAGGCACACTTTGTTGTTACGCTTGATTTGAGTGGCTTTTCGGCTTTCCAAGTTGGTATAAAACACAAATCCACGACTATCAAGATGCTTGAGCAATACCATTCGTTGTGATGGCTGACCCTGATCATCAACAGTGGCAATGCTCATGGCGGTAGGGTCTAGAACTTGAGATTCAATGGCCTGATGCATCCAAAGGTCAAACTGAGCAAAGGGATCATCCAGAAGCGATTCTAGGGTTAATTCACCGAAATTATATTCTCGTCGATTATCTTCTAAACTCATGCTTGCTCCACAATGGTCTTAACCAATCTAGGGTTATATAATTTACCATAAATAACTAATATTTAGTGGCAATTATTGCCATTATTCAAGAGTTGTACGTTAGTTATTTTTTTATGTTCACTTTTTATTATCAATTTAACAATAAATTGCTTCTAAAATGAATGAAATCCCAATAATAACAATGATTAAGCTATAAAAATGCTTATGACAGGCGTATACTCCCCGGCCTCTCAATGTTGAGAGCATAACCAAAGGTAATTTCATGTCTTCTAACGAATTTTTATCACTGGGTATCAGTGCACCGGTGCTTAAGGCTGTTCAAAATTTAGGTTACGAGCAGCCCTCGCCCATTCAAGCACAGAGTATTCCAATCCTTCTCAGTGGGAAAAATCTTTTAGGTACGGCTCAAACCGGTACGGGCAAGACCGCAGCTTTTGCTCTTCCCTTGCTGAGTAATATCGATGAAAAGCAAAAGACGCCGCAAATATTGGTCTTAACGCCGACAAGAGAGCTTGCTATTCAGGTGGCTGAGGCATTTCAGAGTTATGCCAAACATATTAAAGGCTTCCATGTACTACCCATTTATGGTGGTGCTGATATTGGCGGTCAGTTGCGAAGCCTGAAGCGTGGTGCACAGGTGGTAGTAGGTACTCCCGGTCGTATGCTGGACCATCTAAAGCGCAAAAGTCTTAACCTTAGCCAAGTAAAATCCTTGGTATTGGACGAAGCAGATGAAATGCTTCGCATGGGTTTTATTGATGATGTAGAAGCTATTTTGTCAAAAACCCCCGATGAGAGTCAGCGCGCACTATTTTCAGCTACGATGCCGGCAGCTATAAAACGCGTTGCCGATAAATATCTTGGGGATGCCCAACAGGTTCGAATTAAAAATAAAACTCAAACAGTAGAGCGAATTAAACAGCAGTATATAACAGTAAAAGCACATCAGAAAATGGATGCACTTACCCGTGTTCTTGAAGTTGAAAAATTTGATGGCATGATTATTTTTGTGCGAACCAAATCTTCTACTGTGGATATTTCAGATCGCCTTCAGGCTAGAGGATTCTCTTCTGCCGCGTTAAATGGTGATTTAAGTCAAGCCATCAGAGAGCGCACTATTAGTAAACTTAAGCGCGGCCAGGTTGATGTGGTTGTAGCTACCGATGTTGCTGCCCGTGGCTTAGATGTTGAACGAATTAGCCATGTGATTAATTTTGATATTCCTTACGATAATGAATCCTATGTGCATCGAATTGGTCGCACAGGTCGAGCGGGCAGAGAGGGTAATGCAATTTTGTTTATTACCCCAAAAGAAACCCGTCTTTTGCGCTCAATTGAAAAAACCACCAAAAGTACTATTGCACCCTTAACCATGCCGTCTAATGCGCAGGTGAGTGATCAACGCATTCAGCAATTTACAGAACAATTATCAAAGACTCTAGAAACACCACGTTTAGATAAGTTCCGTGAAATGATTGTTAAATATGTCGAAGAAAATGATCTGGATATGGCAGATGTTGCCGCTGCTTTAACCTATGAGAACCAAAAAGAACGCCCCCTATTTCCTAAGTTAGATAATATCGTTGCGCCTCGTCAAGACAACTCTAGAAGAGACAGAGGCAGAGGTAGAGATAACGACAATAAAAATAGAGACAGTAAAAGAAGAGATAGAAAAGATAGAGATAATTTCTCTAAAGACAGCAATTCTAGAGCAAGTAGACCTAAATCTGAGCGTGTTATACGTGATGAAGATGGCAATGAAGTACCAATGCTAACTTATCGGCTAGAAGTCGGTAAAAACGACAGCGTTGAACCCTCAAACATCGTCGGTGCCATTGCTAATGAAGCTGATATAAGCAGTCAGTATATTGGTCAAATTATCCTTCATGATGAATACAGCACCGTCGATCTACCCGATGGAATGCCTGACGATGTCTTTAAAACCCTTAAAAAGGCTAGAATTCGATCCAAAGCGCTCAATATCAGCATAGAAAATGCGGATGGTAACTCTGCGCTTTCTAGTCGATCGCCCAGACCAAAAAAAGGCCCTAAAAAATCCAAACCTTCAAGTAAAGAAGGCTCTTCGAAACGAAGGAGCACAAGAACAGATGGAAGTGCGCCTTTGAAAAAGAAGAAGAAAACCTATACCAAAAAAGATAAAAAGAAGTAGTTTAAAACTGTCGCCTAAAGGGCGGCAGTGCATCCAATAATTGCCCTCCATAGCGCTTAGTTAACAATCGTTTATCTAATATGGATACTGTCCCAGTATCTTTTTCAGTGCGTAATAACCTTCCACAGGCCTGAATAAGTCGCAGTGAAGCAATGGGTAATGCGATATCAAAAAAAGAATTACCGCCCTTATCTTCTATCCATTCAGATAAGGCTTCATGTAACGGATCATCGGGCACCATAAAAGGTAACTTGGCAATAATCACATGCTTGCAGTAATCACCTGGCAAATCGACTCCCTCAGCGAAACTGGCCAAGCCAATTAACACACTAGTTTTACCCTGATCGACACGCTCTTTATGTAATCGTACCATTTCTCGATTAGAGTACTTACCCTGAACTAGACTGATGTTTTGCAAATCAGTCTCCAGTCGATCATACACTTCATCCATTTGGCGCTTTGAGGAAAAGAGCACTAGGGTCCCCGCTTTTTTCTCTACCATGGTGGCAAGATTATCTGCAATATAGTCAGTATGCTGGTCAATAGAATTACCTTCAAAACAATCATTAGGAACACAAAGGTTAGCAACATTTGCGTAATCAAAAGCGCCGGCTACTGATAAAAATTGTGCTGAATCAGGAATGCCCGTTTCCCGCTTTAAAGTATTAAATGTTCCCAAAGATCTTAAGGTTGCAGAAGTAATGACAGCACCATAGCAACAGCCCCATAGCTGCTCACGCAAAATATCTGTAGCCTGAATGGGACTGGCATTAATGGCAATATCAATATTGCCTGCACCTGTATCGTCTATGCGAACCCAGCAGGCTAAGGGGATATCTTCATTGACTGGCTGTTGTTTTAAACGATCCCAAAGTGCCAATAAACCCTCTGATTTGGTAAGCCAACTTCCTACCTGTTGGTAAAATAACTCTATATCTGGGATAGGGACTGAATAATCTCTATCACTAAGTGCTTCGTTTAATGTATCTCTAAGCACCTCGGTACGCCCCATCCAGCGACTAGTCAGTGAGCTGATATTTTGAGCCAAATCCCTAATAGCCTCACCTACATCACCTTGAGGAAAACGATAGAGCTGGCGATCGTCTTCAATATTATCCAAGTACACCTGAAAGAGAGGATAGGCAACGGCTAAAAGATCCATAATTTCTTTGGCACCATTTTCAATGCGCGGTAACATCTCAGTAATAGTGGTTTCTTTTTCAAATAATGGTGTCTGGCCTTTAAGCTGTTTGGGAATTCGCTCAAGCCAGTTCACTGTGTTATTTATTCGGCACTGGGCGCCAAAATGCTTAATAGCTGTTTCACCTAAGCGATGTCCCTCATCGAAGATAAAAATACAGTCTTCCGCTGGAGGTAGAATCGCCCCGCCACCAAGGGCTAAATCAGCCATTACCAAATCATGATTGGCTACAATACAAGCAGCTTCTTCAAGTTCACCCCGAGCTTTAAAAAAAGGACATTGATCGACAAATTGACAGCGCCTACCTGAACACTGGCGATGATCGACAGTGAGTGCTCGCCAATCTGCATCTGGAATTCGGCTATCCCATGCATCCCGATCACCATCCCAACTTCCATCTTCAAGAGATTCTGACAATTCTTGAAAAAGATCTTCACTTTTGTCATTGGGATTGAATTGCAGTTCATCCTCAAATAGAAACAGCCCCGCCTCTTTGGATTTAATCGCATCCAAACATTGCTCGAGCCTCAGGTTACAAATATAACGACCGCGACCTTTCACTAGAGCGACCTGATGGTCCCAACCACAGGCGTCAAGTAAATCGGGTATATCTTTAAGAATTAATTGCTCTTGAAGCGCAATAGTACCTGTAGCTATGACAACAGTTTTATCCAGTGAACGCGCTATAGGCAGTGCTGAAAGAAGATAGCCTACAGTTTTACCTGTTCCTGTACCCGCCTCAATCACTGCTAGGCGTTTGTCTGCATCATCGTTACTTAGGCTGTTAGCAATAGCAGCCACCATTTGCTTTTGGCCCTGTCGAGGATTTAAATCACGAGATTTTAGAAATTGGCGGTAACCCTGCTGAATGGTTTCCTTAATTGAATCATCTAACAAACAATAGCTTCCTCATTGATGGAATCACCCAAAACTGGGTTTTGCTGTTGATAGTCTAGTTGATTTTTCACCGGAGCGGCGTAGGCATCTATGACCAAAGATCGGTGTTCTGGTGGAACTGATTGAAGGTGAGCTTCAAAATCAGTTTCAGCCTGTGACCAATTTTCATCAGGCCATAGTTGCTTTAGCTGATCAAAAGATTGTTGATCACTATTTTCCTGCATTTTCCAGGCAATAATATTGGTTGGAAATAGCTGGTACAAACCATAAATTTGACGATCAACCTCAGTTGCTAAATCTTCTGCTGTTTCAAATTTGTGATTAATACAATCGCCAAAATTAACCTGTACTCGGCCTTTATAACCCAAAAAGCCTTTTTGAATACTGTCTAAGTCCTCAAATTCCGCCTTTACATAGTCAATTCCTTGGCTTGCAGCATAAAGCTCTCTGGCTTTTTCAATAATGCAGGGGTCATATTCATAGGAAATACTCACCGGCATTAATTTTAATTCACCAATAGCCTCACCAAAGGTTTGTTGTTTTGATTTGGATAACGTCAGCATCTTTAAGAGTGCGGTATCAGTTTTATCATTACCGTCCTTTGCCCGACCCTCCGCTTGAGCAATCCAGCAAGAAGTATTGTCCTCAACAACACTATAACGAATATAGGCAGATAGATTTTTTAGGGATTCAAGTTTTTCTCTACGCCCCTCAACCGAGCGTTTAACAATAAAACTGCGATTGACTCGCATCAAATCACTGGCAAATGGTTTGCTCAATAAGTTATCACCAATAGCAATTCGCACTGTATCAAGCTCAACCGTATGAAGGGCCAAATTAATCATCGCTGGGTCAAGGGCAATATCGCGATGGTTGCCAATAAAAAGATAAGCGCAATTTGGGTCTAGTTGATCTAGACCGCCAAAACTATAGCCATCAGTGCTTTTATCTAAGCTTTTTTGTAGCCCAACTTTCACATGATGCTGAAAATCCGCTACCGTTTCTACATCGGCTGTTAGCTTGCGTAAACTTTGTTTTAGCAATGGTCTGGCCAGAGGTTTTACTAGCCATGGCACAAGCCGAATTATTAGTGGTATACGCCTAGATAAAAGTAGATCTATAAATTCATTGTCAGCGATCAACCGCGATAATACTGATGGAACCTCTGAATCCCTGTAGGGACGAATATCTTCAAACTGATTCATTAGGCCTGCCTAACTAAAATTTTAAAACGAAATACTATCGCCCATTTATTTTTATTAATGCTTTAAAATCTAAGCACGCGCATTAAACCAACGGATATCATGTGAAAAGGTATCAACTGTGTCGACTACATCCAAAACCAAGGCAAAAAGTGCCATTCGAACTAAAATCCCGTTATCAGTCTGTCTAAATATTGCTAAATTAGGATTATTATTTAAATCATTGTCTAATTCATTGGCATCAGCTCTAGAATCCCTCGGTAAAGGATGCATTATTACTGTATTAGGTTGACAGAACTCTGTATAAATTGCCTGATTCAATCTAAAACGACCACGAAAAAGGTCAGCCTCCTGCTTGCTACCAAAACGCTCTTCCTGAATTCGGGTAGAGTAAACTATATCGACATCGGCAATACTGGGGGCTAAATCTTCCGAGGTTTCAACAATAACCCCTGCCGAGCGCATTGCATCGATTAATTCAGCAGGTAATAAGAGTTCTTTCGGTGATACTAAAACTACCTTAATCTTATCGTATAGACATAATAGCTTGCAAAGAGAATGCACCGTTCGGCCAAATCTGAGATCTCCCACCATAGCTATAGTTAAGCCATCAATACCACGACCCGTTGCCGCCATTTCTTTTTGAATGGTATAGAGATCAAGTAATGCCTGAGTAGGATGTTCATTAGCACCATCGCCGCCATTCATTACTGGCACTCGACTAGCACTGGCAAATTCAGCCACCGAACCCTCATCTGGATGACGCATACAGATAACATCACTAAACCCTGAAAGCACTCTGGCGGTATCCTGCAGTGATTCACCCTTTACCAAGGCCGTACTTTCAAAACCTGCAGTCTCTCTAACTTCTCCACCCAATAAATTAAATGCAGAGCCAAAACTGACCCGAGTTCGAGTGCTGGCCTCAAAAAACATATTTCCAAGAATCGCGCCCTCCAAAACTCTAGTCACTTTTTTGCGCAGAGCATAGGGCTGCATTTGATCAGCAACATCAAAGATACGAGTCACATCCTGCTTCTCAAATTGGTTGATTGAGAGTATATGGGCACCTTGAAAGTTCAAATCATTACCTCGATAGTGAATTGATTATGCGAATTTTAGCCTGTTTAACTTCGGTACTCTAGCCCGAATATCAATTGAAGCAATAGAGTTTATTAAAGTCTGCTGTTTTTGAGGTCATCTAAAGCAAATTTTTCAGCTATTTGCTGACTCCAATTTTCAAGCTCATTTAAAATTTTACGACTTTCTGTCGATAGCTCACCATCCCTAAGCAACTGAGCTATTTCAGTCTGTTGTTGGCTTAAGGTAAGATATCCTAATTCTTGATTAGTTAATCGCTCACCACAATTATGCAACCAATTACTTCTCTCATTGGCCGTTAGTGATTCTGAAAAGTACCTAGCTTTGTAACTCAATAATAATTTGTTATATCGCTCATCAGAAAAATAAAACTCATGATTTATAAAATCTTCTAATGAAGCGGCTCGCACCTGGTCTAATAATGGCTTATCGCGATTAGATAAAAACCCCGCATAAAGCTGTTGTTCGGCTTCATTACTGCCGACAAAATCCGATTCAGAAAATACTGCTTGAAGCTTTTGTTGCAAATCAACTTGCCCAAGACGCTGCCAATTCTCTTCACATTGTTCTAAATTTATTGATAACCGCTTCGCCACAACTGCATCTACGACTTTAGAAGTAGCGACCATAGGCGCCTTATTAAGATGAACTAATTTAAGCGGAATACGTTCGATATTCTCAGGTAAATCCTCAGCGCGGGTAAATACACGTCGTTTAATTTCATCTTTGTCCAAACTAATGAGTAAATCCGGGTCAGTGGAAAGATCAATACATATAACAGCATTTTTATTGGTGGGATGAGCCGCTAATGGCATCATAATCGCACTGTATAGATTTTCCTTAGACAACATACCGGAGCAATGAAAAAATGGCTTATGGGTTTGTAGATTAACAATCTTAGCCACCGCAACCTTGCCGCGGTTTTGTAACACATAATCAAATAACTTGGGCTGTGCTTGCTTGACTAATTTTGCCATAGCAATGGTAGCCGTCACATCAGAAAGAGCGTCGTGTGCAGATGTATGGGAGATACCATTGGCCTGAGTTAGATGCTCGAGTTTAAAGCTCGGACTACCAGGCTTATGATCTGGCCACTCGACTCCCTCAGGCCGCAAGGCACGGGTCGCGCGCAATAAATCGATAATATCCCAGCGGGAATTACCGTTTTGCCATTCCCGCTGATAGGGATCAAAGAAATTTCGATAAAGGCTATATCTCGTTACCTCATCATCAAAGCGAATACTGTTGTAACCAACACCGCAAGTTTTCGGATGTGATAACTGAGAATGAATTTGATCAATAAATTGTGGCTCTGGAAGACCATACTTAAGAGCATGCTGAGGAGTAATTCCAGTAATTAAACAGGCTTGGGGGGCCGGCAAAATATCCATCTGCGGCTGGCAGTAAATGACCAGCGGCTCACCGATAATATTAAGATCAAAATCAGTTCTCAAGCCTGCAAATTGGCTAGGGCGGTCAATGGATGGAGTCGCACCAAAGGTTTCGTAATCATGCCAATATAAACTGTCATTCATAACTTTTTCCAACGCCATTTAAATTTTCAAAGCCTAGTAGACCACCCACAAAGGTAAAGTTTAGACAAATATTTTTTAGTTCCCAAAAAAAACGGTGCGAAAAGCACCGTTTTTTAATTAATAGCATTTTTTGATTATTCAAAAATTTTGTTAATTGAAAACTGTAATGCAAAGTCATCTTCATTTTCATAATTTCGAGCCATTAAGCGAATATCTGCCCGCGCTTGATAATTTTTTGAGATTTTTGATCCAAGACCTGCACCAAATGCAACCTGTGTATGACGATGTTTAATAGGCAAACCATCTTCATCATCAAAATTGTACACATTTGTACCCAACAACAAGTAGGGTTGATATTTTTGGCTGCTATCACCCATCCAAAAAAGTGCTGAAAGGGATCCAATAAAAAAGTCATCTCTATCAAAGTTAAAAGCATAGCCGCCTTCAATAGATAAATCGTCTCTTAAAAATTTACCAATTTGCAATCCAGCCTGGCCAATATCTATCTCTCCCTCCCAATGATCACCCTCACCAAGGCTAAAAAAGCCCTGTGTAGCACCAATGTACCACTGACCAGACGAAAAGGCAGGACAGGTTACAAGTATCATTGTTGCAACCACTATAGATTTTATAACTCTCATAAAACACCTGTGAGCACTAATTATTAATATTTTTTTCAATTCTAACAACCCTGAACAATAGGTCAATCTAATAGTTGTTAATAGTTATGCTTTAATTAACCTGAACCACTTTTGCTTGTATTTTTGATTGCCACATTTTCGGCCCGCTAATATGAACCGATTCGCCCTGAGTATTTACTGCTACAGTCACCGGCATATCAACCACCTCAAACTCATAAATGGCCTCCATTCCAAGTTCAGGGAATGCCACCACTTCGGCAGATACAATGGCCTTAGAGACCAAATAGGCCGCACCACCCACAGCGATTAAATACACCGAGCTATTATCTTTTATTGCATCAATTCCCTGCTGACCTCGCTCAGCTTTGCCAATCATTCCCATAAGCCCGGTTTGCTCGAGCATAGTGCGAGCAAACTTATCCATTCGAGTTGCTGTTGTAGGGCCTGCAGGACCCATAACTTCATCCCTAACAGGATCAACTGGACCCACGTAATAAATAAACCGTCCGGTTAAATCTACTGGCAATTGTTCACCGCGAGCCAGCATATCCGTCATTTTTTTATGCGCCGCGTCACGACCAGTTAACATTTTTCCTGACAGCAAAAGGGTTTCCCCTGGCTGCCACTGATCAATATCTGCCTGAGTCACTGAATCTAAATCCACCCGTCTCACGGTCTCGTCCGCTTCCCATGAAATTTCAGGCCAGTCATTGAGATCAGGTGGATCAAAAGTAGCAGGGCCTGAACCATCCAAAACAAAATGCACATGTCGGGTAGCCGCACAGTTAGGAATAATTGCAATCGCCTTATTAGCGGCATGGGATGGATAATCTTTGATCTTAATATCAAGTACGGTAGTTAAACCACCTAGACCCTGAGCGCCTATTCCCAATGCATTTACCTTTTCAAACAATTCCAGACGCAGCTGTTCGTTGCGATTTTCAGCACCCTTAGTCTGAAGTTGCTGAATATCTATATGCTCAAGTAGGGCCTCTTTAGCCATTAGCATGGCTTTTTCCGCGGTACCGCCCAAACCAATGCCTAGTATTCCTGGTGGGCACCAACCGGCACCCATAGTGGGAACAACATTTAATACCCAATCCACAACTGAGTCAGAAGGATTTAACATGGCAAATTTTGCCTTTGCTTCCGACCCACCCCCTTTTGCAGCCACATCAATTTCAAGCTTGTCGCCGGGCACCACTTCATAGTGAATAACTGCAGGGGTGTTATCGCCGGTATTGGTTCGCTCACCATCTGGATCAGCAAGTATAGAAGCGCGCAAAACATTATCTGGGTGGGTATAGGCTTGCCTAACTCCCTCATTAATCATATCTGCTAAACTGACCTTAGCATCCCATTGAACCTGCATACCTACCTTCACAAATACAGTCACAATGCCAGTATCCTGACAGATGGGGCGTTTCCCCATAGCACATAATCTAGAGTTTATAAGGATCTGAGCCATAGCATCCTTAGCGGATTTTGACTCCTCATGGTCATAGGCTTGTTTAACCGCCTGAATAAAATCCGCCGGATGATAGTAAGAAATGTACTGCAGAGCATCTGCAACACTTGTAGTAACATCTTGTTGGCGAATAATCGTCATTGTTCTAATTTAGCTCACTATAAAATTATTTGTACTATTAAGGGCTAAGGGTACTTGAGTTACTTTGCTGATCCAAGCTTTGTGTTTTTACAGGCATTACCACAGCCTGCTTTTCAATTTGTTTTTCAAGATCAATAATCTTTTGGTTAACCTGCCGGCGGAAAGCATCAACAGATTTCACTGCCTCAAGATTAGATTGTATTTGCTTTTCCTGACGCACAATAGTTGCTTTAACATTTTGTACCGCTAAAAAATAATCATCCAAAGATTGTGATAGCTTGTCCATATCAGCAGATAAGCCAAAAAAGTTTTCGCCAACACCTTCAGCAACTAATCTGTCTTTATCCACCTGAGAGCGCAGTTTTTTAATAGTAGATTCGAGATCGTTACGTTTACTGGCAAGAAAAGAGATATCCTTAGTGTTTTTAGAAATATTGCCTTTATTTTTATCACCTGCAACACCCCAAAGCTTTCTAATTTCACTCCAATGTTTTTTGAGTTGCTCGCTGTGCTTACCAATATTCACCTGCATGGCAACTCCTGACTGATTGACAGACTCATCGGTATTGTTAAGCCTAGAATCTAAAACCTTAAAACGCTGCTGTAGTTCAACAAACTGCTGATACTGTTGCCAGCCAAACCAAGAGAAGAAAAGCATACCAAGCAAAGCTAGCGCGGCGACCAATTTCCAAACAGATGATAAATTATCAGGATTTTTTTGAGATTCTCTTGATTTGTAGGGCTCAGATTTCGATCCATTAGAGCCTTGACCTAAGTCATCCTCTCGTTCTGGAACAATTGGGTTGTTATGGTGGTTATCCATTATTTAATTAACACCTAAGTATTGAGGCTATTTGTAAATGATTATACTCCGATCTCATTGCAGAACCATACCAGTGGACTTAATTTATTGCATAAAAAAACCGGCGCTTTTGGCGCCGGTTTTGATTTAATCAGAAAAACTTAAAGCACATTTATAGAAAAAGCCAATACTGCCGTTAAAACTAGGCTAGAAACAATCACACCACGAACTGTAGTCAAAGGACCTTGTTGCCCTTTCAAACCATTGAGTTCAATAGCCCCAATGATAACCAAAGCTACAATAAGACCGGTTCCACCTACTGCAGTACCATAACCGTAACCAGCATAATGAGGGCCAGCAAACATTGCCCACAACATAGGTGCAGAGAAAAAAGTATTGGTACGTGAGGCAAGTAGGGCTTTTCCAGCGGCGGCAGCTTTATCGCCACCATCTACCAAACCTAAGGCAATTTTTTGTGCCGGCCAAATAACCATCCATACGTTAGCAGCCATTAAAGTACCCATAACCACGCCAATAATGATGTAGTTATTCATTTGAGAATTATGATGAACACCGCCCAAAAGAATAATGCCTGTGATAAAGGTGAACATTGCGCCCCAACGGAACCACCAAAGTGCTCTTGGTGCAAGTTTCGCTTTGGCATCAGCCAACCCTTCTGCAGAGGCTTCTTTAAAGTAAGCACCCTGTATAAAATTAAAGTAATAGAGCATGCCTATCCAAGTAATGCCAAATAGTCCATGGCTCCAACGAGCAAGAAAGTTAATAAATTCCATTGTCATAGCAGTTCCCCTTTGATGTGGTGCCCAAAAATGGGCTTTTATTCCTAAACCCCGCAATTGTTCTGCAAAGCCTTGTAAATATCAACTGTTTAAATTAAATAATACACTGAAATAAGTTTAATATTACAAAAAAACAAAAAAGCCCCATATTTAATCAATACGGGGCTTTTAATTGCGTAGTATTTAAAGACGATTACATCATACCGCCCATGCCACCCATACCGCCCATGCCACCCATATCTGGGGCTGCTGGAGCACCACCTTCATCGGCAACATCTGTCACCATTGCTTCAGTGGTAATCATCAAGCCAGCAATAGAAGCCGCAGCCTGAAGCGCTGTACGAGTAACCTTAGCAGGATCAAGAATACCCATCTCAATCATATCGCCATAGTCACCAGTGCCAGCATTGTAACCAAAGTTACCCTTGCCACTTCTTACCTTGTCGACAACCACTGAACCTTCTTCGCCAGCATTTTCAACAATTTGACGCAGTGGTGCTTCCATTGCGCGTCGCGCAATACCAACGCCAACAGTTTGATCATCGTTATCACCGATGAGCGATGCGATCTTTTCACAGGCTCGAACTAGTGCAACACCACCGCCGGGAACCACGCCCTCTTCAACCGCCGCACGGGTTGCATGAAGAGCGTCTTCAACACGGGCTTTTTTCTCTTTCATTTCGATTTCAGTGGTAGCACCTACTTTGATTACTGCAACACCACCCGCTAATTTAGCAACACGCTCTTGCAGCTTCTCACGATCATAATCAGAGCTAGTTTCTTCAATCTGCGCACGAATTTGCTTAACGCGAGCTTCGATCACAGTGCCTACTCCAGCTCCATCGACAATAGTTGTAGCTTCTTTAGTCATGCTAATGCGCTTAGCAGTGCCTAAATGCTCGAGGGTTGTGCTTTCCAAATCCAAGCCTACTTCCTCAGAAATTACCGTACCACCAGTAAGAACAGCAATATCTTCAAGCATCGCTTTTCGACGATCGCCAAAACCAGGTGCTTTACAAGCAGAAACTTTTACAATGCCACGAAGATTATTAACGACCAAGGTTGCTAGGGCTTCACCTTCAACGTCTTCAGCAATAATAAGTAATGGCTTGCCCGCTTTTGCAACTTCTTCTAAAAGAGGCAGTAATTCACGAATATTAGAAATCTTTTTGTCGGCCAAAAGAATCAATGGGCTTTCTTGGTCAACACTCATACTATCTTGATTGTTGATAAAATAGGGTGAAAGGTAACCGCGATCAAACTGCATACCTTCAACAATATCAAGCTCATTTTCAAGACCTGAACCTTCCTCAACGGTGATAACGCCTTCTTTGCCCACTTTAGCCATTGCTTCCGCAATAATATCACCAATGCTTCCATCACTATTGGCGGAAATAGTACCCACCTGGGCAATTTCTTTATTATCTGAGCAGGGCTTAGCAATTTTGGCAATTTCTTGGACGGCAACGGTAACTGCTTTGTCGATGCCACGTTTTAAATCCATAGGATTCATGCCAGCAGCAACGGATTTTAAACCCTCATTAACAATGGTTTGCGCCAATACTGTAGCCGTAGTGGTTCCATCACCCGCATCATCTGACGCTTTTGATGCAACTTCTTTCACCATTTGCGCACCCATATTTTCGAACTTGTCTTTAAGCTCAATTTCTTTGGCCACGGAAACGCCATCTTTGGTGACCAAGGGTGCACCAAATGATTTGTCCAATACCACATTGCGACCTTTGGGTCCCAAAGTTACTTTTACTGCATTAGCTAGCGTATTTACACCTTCTAGCATTCCTTGACGAGCGTTGTCGCCGAACTTTACATCTTTAGCTGCCATGATTCTTATCCTTTAAAAAATCTAATTCAAATAATTAGCCTTCAACTACGGCTTTAATATCACTCTCGCTGAGGATAATTAGCTCCTCACCCTCGACATCAATTGTGTCATTACCGGCATATTGGCCGAATACCACAATATCGCCAACTTTGACATCGACTGCACGAGTGTCACCGTTGTCGAGAATACGGCCACTGCCAACAGCAACTACTTTTCCGCGATTTGGCTTTTCTTGGGCTGAACCAGGCAAAAGAATTCCACCGGCTGTTTTCTGCTCCTCTTCCTCGCGACGCACGATCACTCGATCATGTAATGGGCGAATTTTCATACTTATTATCTCCAATTATCTATCTAAAAAAATTTAGCATGGGGTTACGGCCTATTAATATCCGCTCTTGTTTATTAATATGGTGTCACTGTTCAGCCTTTTCAAGGGCGAAATGAAAAAAATTATCTATTTAGGTTTTTTTAGACTTTCTTCAGATTCCCATGATTCACCATCAATGGTATCGCCTGTATCCTCAGTTTTAGAACTAAACTGCTGAGAAAAATGAGCCGATGACGCATTAACCAAAGTAAATTTACTGATAACAGCTTTAACCGCTATGATTCGCGTCAGTGGAAAAAGGCCCAAAAAGCCGATAACGTCAGTGACAAAACCTGGCGTTAATAGCAACGCGCCTGAAACAGCTAATACAATACCCTCTATTATTTCCTGTGCCGGCACTTGTCCCTGTTGCAGCTTTTCCTGTCCTCGCCAAAGGGTTGAGAAGCCCTGCCGTTTTAAAAGACCTACACCCAGTAATGCCGTCAGCATCACTAAAAAGATAGTATTCAGCGCACCGATATGGCCGCCAACAGTGATAAGTAGCCACATTTCAACGATGGGCATCACAATAAATAGTAGGAGTGCAAAACGCATAATTTTTACCAAATTTTCACTTAGAATTACTGACTTAATTAGTATATTGGTTTAGTTTAAGCTTTTTCAATGTTATCTCTTTTAAGCTAGTGTAAAGTTATACCAGATTTAGATGAGTATAAACGATGACTATAAACAATAATTCGACCAAAACCAGCTGGACGAATAGTATTTCTGCAATCGCTGATTCCAGAGTAATTAGCATGTTGTTTTTGGGCATATCCGCTGGCATTCCCCTTTTACTTGTTTTTTCATCACTAAGCCTTTGGTTGCGCGAAGCGGGGGTTGATCGTTCTGCTGTGACCTATTTTAGTTGGGCAGCACTGGGCTATTCTTTTAAATTTGTCTGGGCACCCTTAGTCAACAGCCTTCAACTGCCTTTTTTAACAAAACAACTGGGGCGACGGCGGGCATGGCTATTGCTGTCACAACTAATGATTATGCTATCTATTAGCCTAATGGCTTTTGTTGATCCCGCAACAGACCAGTTAACCATAATGGCATTAGCCGCGGTTCTCTTAGGGTTTTCTGCGGCCACCCAAGATATTGTGATTGATGCCTATCGAATAGAGTCTGCGGGACAGGAATTTCAGGCCCTAATGTCCTCAGGCTATATAGCTGGATATAGAATCGGTATGCTCATTGCCGGCGCCGGCGCTCTATATTTAGCCAGCTTTCTAGGCTCTACAAGCAATCAATACAACTATCAGGCTTGGCAATCGACCTATCTTTTTATGGCACTGGCTATGCTAATAGGCGTTGTAACTACGTTGTGTATATCTGAGCCCGATATACATAAAAGAGGCGGTCATGAACCTTCAACCAACAATGGTTTAAGGTTTTTTCTGTTATTTACTACAGCAGTTGTTGGCTTTATTGGTTGCTACCTTGCAAGTTCTGAATTAGCTGAACTGTTAAAACAACATCTGACCCAGCTGCTTTCCAATGGTTATTTAGCTGCCACCCTTGTTGAATTATTGCGACTGCTATTGGCCCTAGTTGTAGCCGGCTTGATTGCAAAGTTACTCATCAAAATGGGTTTGGTTGAAAAAAGCCATGCTCATCAAGCTTACATAAAACCGGTTAAAGATTTCTTTGATCGCTATGGACTTTCTGCGGCACTGACTCTATTGGCGCTGATTGGTCTTTATCGAGTTTCAGATATAGTTCTGGGAGTGATTTCTAATGTTTTCTATCAAGATATAGGCTTTAGTAAAAATACCATTGCCACTGTGGTGAAAAGCTTTGGTCTTGGTATGTCTATAGTGGGCGGCTTTGTCGGCGGAATTTTGGCATTGCGCTATGGCGTAATACGGATTTTATTTGTGGGCGCAGTTTTATCCGCATTGACCAATATCTTATTTATCTTACTAGCAAAATCCGGTCAGGATATTTGGCTATTGTATTGGGTAATAGCTGCAGATAACCTATCTGCTGGTTTGGCTAGCGCTGCCTTTGTTGCCTTTTTATCAAGTTTGACTAATATTTCATTTACCGCCATGCAGTATGCAATCTTTACCTCAATAATGACCCTTTTCCCTAAGATTTTAGGAGGTTATTCCGGTTCTATAGTAGAAGGCATTGGTTATGAGTCGTTCTTTTTAATTACCGCTTTAATCGGCATACCGGTGCTATTTTTGATCACCTGGGTTAATCGTCTGTTAGGCGACAAGCAATCCAATTAAGGATAAAGTAACTGCTTATATCTTTGCCAATCAAAGGCTTGTCCCGGATCAGTTTTACGCTCTGGCGCAATATCGCTGTGCCCAACTACTCTATTGCTAGTAATCGTTGGATATTGGGCCATAATTTGCTGACTTACTTGTGCAAGTACTGAATATTGAATGTCGGTATAGGCAATATCGTCAGTACCCTCTAACTCGATACCAATTGAAAAATCATTGCACCGTTGGCGCCTTTCAAACTCGGATACACCTGCATGCCACGCACGCTGATCAAAGGGGACAAACTGAGTGATATTACCCTGACGATCAATTAACAAATGGGAGGAAACTTGTAACTTATATATATCCCTAAAATAGGGATGATCATCAGGGTTTAGATTATTTGAGAATAATTGCTCGATATAGGGGCCACCGAACTGCGCTGGTGGCAAGCTGATATTATGGATAACCAAAAGACTAATATCATTAGCATCAGGTCTTGGATCTGCATTAGGCGATTCAAGTTTTTTTGCTCTGTTCAGCCAACCCTTTGTTATGCCCATAATTTATACACGAAATTTAGGTTTTAGACCCAGTCATTAATTGCTCACTATACTAACTATTTAGTCGACCCAATACGAGGTAATTTGTTAGGTCAAAATGCTATACTTGCACACCTAAATATATTTATTAACAAGGTAATGTTGTTTCGATGCGCTCTCTACCAAAATTTATCGCTGAAGATATTCCAAAATGTGTCGCCCGCGCACTGACTGAGGATATTGGCTCTGGCGACATTAGCGCACAGTTAATTGATGCCAATCAATTGGCTACTGGCAGGGTTATTTCCAGAGAAAAAGCTGTAATTTGTGGGCGTCCATGGGTTGATGAGGTATTTTTTCAATTAGATCCAGCCATTGTTATCGATTGGCATATCTCAGAAGGTGACTGGGTGAAGGAAAATCAAACTTTGTTTTCAATTTCTGGCAATGCACGGGTTTTACTAAGTGGTGAACGCTGCGCTCTTAATTTTTTACAAACCCTTTCTGGTACCGCAACCACCGCAAGGCAGTATGCCAACTTAACAACACAATCAAAGATTAGAATACTGGATACCAGAAAGACTATTCCCGGTCTGCGTTTGGCACAAAAATATGCCGTAGATATTGGCGGCTGTAGTAATCATCGTATTGGTCTCTATGATGCTTTTTTAATTAAGGAAAATCATATTATCGCCTGCGGTGGCATTGCTAACGCTGTGAATAAAGCTAAACAGATGTCACCTGACAAAGAAATCGAGGTAGAGGTTGAATGTCTCGATGAATTAAAGCAGGCAGTATCCGCAGGTGCTGATCGTGTAATGCTAGATAACTTCACCCGTGAACAAATAATGCAAATTAAAGCTATTGATCTGGGTAATACCAAAATAGAAGTATCTGGTAATGTGACTGAGCACAGCTTATCTCAGTACCTTGATACGCCAATCGATTATATTTCTTCGGGTAGCCTTACAAAAAATATACAGGCTATTGATCTATCGATGCGACTTTCGCTCTAACCAAAACTAAACAGTAGCTTTCTAACAAAGTTCTGGCTTAGAACATACTCCATCATTCCATTCGACCCTGCCCCCATTTTTTAGGGTAGCGGTTAGGGTATAGTTTTGTTGAGCATTATCTGAAAAAGCAGGCCAGATTTATGATCGAGATATTGAGCTTGTATTAGATACTATAATTCCACTGATCGAGCCTGTTATGATGATTACCTTAGGATTACTTATTGGTGGCTTGTTAATTGCTATGTATTTACCCATTTTTCAACTGGTGCATATATACTAATATGGTGCGCAGCTTATCATTTTGAATAAATAGACGACAAAACGGATAACTGATGATTTTTGACTTACATTTTTCGCCCACACTTTTGGCCATGATAGGTTTGTTATTTGGTGCCATTATTGGCAGTTTCCTCAATGTGGTGATTTATCGTGTTCCGCGAATACTTCTTGCGGAATGGACCCATGAGGCAAAACAATTCTTGGATATAGTGTCAGATGATAAACCCTCTCTATCACTATCGACACCCAGATCACAATGCCCTGATTGTGGTACTCAATTAAAAGCGATCCATAATATTCCTATTTTGAGTTACTGTTTTTTGCGGGGTCGCTGTAGTAATTGCAACAGCCTAATTTCAGTTCAGTACCCCATAATTGAACTTCTTACAGCATTTTTGACTGCCTATATATTGGTTGCCCATGGCCTTTCTGAAAAGGCTTTGTTTAGCCTTATTTTTACCTATAGTTTGATCGCTCTGGCGTTTATTGATATACACGAACAAATTCTGCCGGATCAGATTACCTTACCCCTTGTTTGGCTAGGTTTGATTGCGAGCTTATTTGGCCACTGGACTAACCCTACTTCGGCAATTATTGGCGCTAGCTTAGGTTATTTGTTGCTCTGGTCTGTGATGCACCTTTTTAAATGGATTACGGGCAAAGAGGGTATGGGCTATGGCGACTTTAAACTCAACGCCGCTATTGGAGCTTGGCTTGGCTGGCACATGGTTCCAACAGTTATCCTGGTCTCTTCATTCTTAGGAGCGATTATAGGCCTCTGTGCAATTATATTTTTAGGTCATGATCGTCGCAGCCCCTTTGCTTTTGGCCCCTACCTCTGTCTGGCTGGTTGGCTTGCTATAGAGTGGGGTGATCAACTTAACTATCTGTTTAGCTATCTGTCACTCTAACCGCAGTGGATTATTCATAATATGAGTAAAAAATATATCGTGGGTCTAACTGGCGGTATTGGCAGTGGTAAAAGTACAGTTGCCGATGCTTTTAAACGACTAGGTGTAAGGGTTATTGATGCCGATCAAGCCTCTAGGGCGGTGGTAGAACCTGAATCTGAAGCATTAAAGGAAATTACTAATCACTTTGATGATCAAACACTTTTAGTTGATGGAATGCTTAATCGTGCAACCCTTAGAGAACTTATCTTTAATAATCCTGAACAAAAAGCTTGGCTTGAAAATTTACTTCATCCGCTAATTAGTGATTGGATTTTAGTGCAAATTGAACAGCCTAGCTCAAGCCCTTATATTATTTTAGAGTCGCCACTGCTTTTTGAAACCAACCAATACAAGTTAATTAATTGCTCCCTACTGGTGGATTTACCCGTTGAGCAACAAATACTTAGAGCAAGTAAGCGCGATGGTGCAAGTAGCGAACAGATTCAAGCTATTATTAACACGCAAATGAGTCGCCAACAAAAAATGGAATTGGCTGAGTATATTTTTGATAATTCTCTTGGGATTGAAAGCATTGATAAAAGAGTGTTGGACCTGCATCATCAATTTGAAAACTTAGCTAAATCACAATAAATATCTTAGGATTTTGTAATGAACAAACCAGCCATTGTGAACTGTCCAACCTGTGATACTAAATTTGAGTGGACAGAGGCATTTCCCTTTAGGCCATTTTGCACGGATAGATGCAAACAAATTGATTTTGGGGATTGGGCTACAGAACGTTTTAGTATTGCTGGCGAGCCCTGTTTAGATCCTTCAAAACTTGGGGAAGAAGAATAAGCTTACAAGGATTTTAATTTTGCTAGTATGGCTTGGTTAGCTTCTGGGAATTGATACTCACTCTGTGGACTAACAAGCTGTTGTAACCTAACCCACCGGCACTCTTGGCCCTCAACCCCTCGCGCGTCCCCAGAAAAATCAGTCACTGTCCAAATATCTAAAAAGACCTGTTTATCTGGGTAATTATGCTCAACCTGCATCATTGGTTGGGATTGAGTCACCGTAATACCCAATTCTTCAAATAATTCGCGTTTTAGGGCCTGATCAACTGTCTCATTCTCACTTACCTTTCCGCCGGGGAATTCCCACAGCCCTCCCTGATGCAGATGCTGTGGTCTTTTGGCGATAAGAATTTGATCCGCCTGCTGGTTATTATAGATAACACCAACTGCAACATGGATCGGAACATTTGACATAAATTAGTCGTTTTTAGGTTCTGTATTCGGCATTGATGCGAACATACTCATAACTGAGATCGGTAGTCCATAACGTCTCATTAACTTGTCCACGATTTAGCTGAATAGTGATCACAATATCTTCGGCTTGCATGATTTGCTGACCCTGCTCTTCGGTATAAGATGCTGCTCTAGCACCATTTTCTGCAATCAATACTGAATTCAGACTTATTTGTATTTTTGATACATCTAAATCAGCCACGTCTGCTCGACCCACTGCGGCTAAAATTCTACCCCAGTTAGGATCAGAGGCGGTCAATGCTGTTTTTACCAGTGGCGATTCGGCTACGGCATAGGCAACCGATAATGCCTCTTGAGCATTATTCGCACCCTCAGCGTTCACTGTTATAAATTTACTGGCACCCTCACCATCACGAATTATGGATTGAGCTAGCTGAACGCAAATGTCGGTGAGCTGAGCTAGAAACAGCTCAAAATTGGATTCATCTATTTCAACACCACTGGTGCCAGTAGCAACGAGTAACACTGCATCATTGGTTGATGTATCGCCATCCACTGTGATTCGATTAAAGGATTTGCCATTGGCTTTTCTTAGGGCGGCATGCAATAGCTCGTCATCAATAGAGGCATCAGTGGCGATATAACCTAACATGGTTGCCATATTGGGTTTGATCATTCCCGACCCTTTACAGATTCCAGTTACAGTGACCGTTGACCCATTGATATCCCATTGAACTGAAGCACCTTTAGGGCGGGTATCCGTCGTTAAAATACCCTCTGCTGCATCTTTCCAGCCATTGTCTGAAAGCTGTTGTAGTGCCTTAGGTACAGCATCACAGATAGTCTTAGTCGGCAGTGGTTCACCAATAACACCCGTAGAAAAAGGAAGAACCTGATTAGGGTTTACCCCTGTAGCACCAGCAACTGCCTGACAGCAACTTAGGCTGTCAGCAATACCCTGATCTCCAGTGCCAGCATTGGCATTGCCGGTATTGATTAATAGATAACTAGGTTGCGCTTGCTGTAAATGTTGCTTGGCAATAATAACCGGTGCTGCACAGAACTTATTTTGGGTAAATACAGCCGCAGCAGTGCTGCCGCCTGCTATTTCCATAAGAACGAGGTCTTTGCGATCGGTAACTTTTATTCCGGCACAGGCGGTTGCTAGTCGAAACCCTTCAACTGGATGCATGTTTGGAAATTTTTCGCTACCTGTCGCCATCGTTAATTTTCTCTTTTAAATCTTACTGGAATCATACTATCAAAATAGTGTAATCAAATTTTACCGCAACATTGTTTATATTTTTTCCCCGATCCACAGGGGCAAGGGCTATTGCGTCCTACCTTGGGTGTCGATCTTATCACGGGTTTGCTAGGTTCTGTTGAATTCTGCTGATCTGTTGCACCATCACCCATATCGGCAACCTGTGCATGCTTGTACTGGCGCTGAGTTTCTTGCCGTCTACGCTGATCTTCCAAACGCTCTGCATCATCACGGGAGGATACTTCAACATGACTGAGATATTTAATGGTCTCGTGCTTGATATTTTCCAGCAATTGCTCAAAAAGATCATAGGATTCGCGTTTATACTCTTGCTTAGGATTTTTTTGCGCATAGGCTCTTAAACCTATACCTTGACGCAATTGATCCATATTGGTCAAATGATCTTTCCACAGTGTGTCAAGTAGCTGCAACATAATTTGACGTTCGATCTCACGCATTGCACTACCAATATGGGCATATCGCTCTTGGTACGCAGTTTGAACCTCAGCAACCACTTTTTCGCGCAACTGATCTTCATTAAATCGCTGATCTTCATCCAGCCATTGTTGTATTGGTAATTTTGCCAAAAACTCCGCGGATAATGCTTTCTCTAAGCCAGGGATATCCCATTGTTCCTCCAAACTTTCCGGTGGAATAAAGGCACTGATGGTACTGTTGACAACATCATCACGCACGTTGGTAATTATATCGCTGATATCCTCGTCTGAAAGAAGATCATTGCGCTGTTGATAGACAACTTGTCTCTGATCATTGGCTACATCATCATATTCTAGAAGATGCTTTCGAATATCGAAGTTGCGCCCCTCAACTTTGCGCTGAGCTTTTACTATGGCGTTGGTTACCATACGATGCTCTATGGATTCACCCTGATCCATACCCATGGCACGCATCATATTTTTCACGCGATCTGAGGCAAATAAACGCATTAAGGGGTCTTCTAAGGATAGGTAAAACCTTGACCAACCCGGATCACCCTGACGACCCGATCGACCGCGTAATTGGTTATCGATACGCCGTGATTCATGGCGCTCTGTTCCAACAATATGCAGGCCACCTGCCTCAATAACTTTGGCATGTCTTTTTTGCCAATCTTCTTTAGCTGCGGCTATGGCTTTTTCGCTGACATTGTTCTGCGATAACTCCTTTAGCTCTGCTTCAAGGTTTCCGCCGAGAACAATATCCGTACCACGACCCGCCATATTGGTGGCGATAGTAACAGCACCGGGTCGCCCCGCATTAACAATAATATTTGCTTCGCGCTCGTGCTGTTTAGCATTGAGGACACTGTGTTCAATTTTTGCTTGTTTTAATAGGCCGGCAAGTATTTCTGAGGTTTCAACGGATGCCGTACCCACTAATACTGGAGCACCTTTTTCTACTAGCTCTCTAACATCCTCAATCACAGCTTCAAATTTTTCCTGCTGAGAGATAAATATCAAATCATTATGATCTATTCGCTTTACTTCAACATTGGTGGGTATAACCGTTACTTGCAGGCCATATATTTGTTGGAATTCATAGGCTTCAGTATCAGCTGTTCCAGTCATACCCGATAGTTTTTGGTAAAGACGAAAGTAATTCTGGAAAGTTGTCGAGGCGAGAGTTTGACTTTCTTGCTGAATATTTAATCCTTCTTTAGCCTCGATTGCTTGATGAAGACCTTCTGACAATCTCCTGCCATGCATGGTTCGCCCTGTATGTTCATCAATCAATACAGCCTCACCATTTTGCACTATATATTCAACATCATTTTGGAATAGATGCTGCGCTCTCAAGGCTGAATGAACATGATGTAATAACCCTAGATTGGTTGCTTGATAAAGATTTTCATCCTCGGCCAGCAAGCCTGCTTTAATTAGGGTTTTTTCAATCTTTTGATGGCCACCTTCGGTCAGCTCAACACCACGATTTTTCTCATCTAAGATAAAATCACCCTTATGTTCAGGTTCTTGCTGATCATCTTCGATCTGCTGTTGCGGCTCAAGTTTTAGCACTAGCTTGTTAATAGCCTTGTAGAGCTCTGAGCTATCCTGTGCCGCGCCTGAAATTATTAGGGGCGTTCTGGCTTCATCGATTAAAATTGAATCGACTTCATCAATAATTGCAAAGGCTAGGTCGCGCTGGGATTTATCTGCCATGGATAAAACCATATTGTCGCGCAAATAGTCAAAACCAAACTCATTATTGGTGCCATAAATAATATCGGCAGCGTAGGCATCTTTTCTGCTACAAGGACTAGCTTGATTACCTTGATCATCGCTCTTAATAGCGAAAGAGCTAGGCATATCAGGCCCTTGAAAAGACTGAATAATTCCAACAGACATTCCCAGTGCTTTGTAGAGCGGTGCCATCCATTCAGCATCTCGCTTTGCTAGATAATCATTGACGGTAATAACGTGAACGCTGCCACCACTGAGGGCATTTAAATAGGCGGCCAAAGTTGCCACAAGGGTTTTACCCTCACCGGTGCGCATTTCGGTAATTTTACCTTGATGAAGGACTATTCCACCGATCATTTGCACATCAAAGTGGCGCATCTCTAGGACACGCTTTGCTGTTTCTCTGACGGTTGCAAAGGCCTCGGGAAGAATATCATCTAGGCTTTCACCTAAATTGATACGCTGTTTGAATTCGGTGGTTTTACTTTTTAACTGCTCCGAGGTTAGATCCTTTAATTCAGGCTCTATTTGATTAATTCGATCGACCGTTTTTTGCATCTTTCGAAGTTCACGATCATTACTACTTCCGAAGATGCTTTTAGCTAACTTACTTAACATTAATTTTTCACCTAAACATACCAAAACCTGTAGCACACAGTTATTTGCACACTACGCTATATTATCTATAGTTTAGGAGATTAGCGACTGGTTCGACGAATATAGGAAGCTGGATCGACGACTCGACCATTTTTGAAGACTTCGAAGTGAACATGGGGGCCGGTAGAACGACCGGAGGTACCCATCTTTGCAATAACGTCACCTTTATTGACCACAGTACCTAATTTGGCAACATTTTCTTGGTTATGGGCATATCTGGTGACATAACCATCACTATGGTTGACCTCAACCATTTTCCCATAACCACTTTTTTCGCCAGACCAGGTAATAATTCCGGATGCTACTGCAATCACATCTGACCCAAGTCGTCCTGCAAAATCAACACCGGCATGCCAGCGTCTCTGACCAGAAAATGGATCAGTGCGCATACCGTAGGGCGAGGACAACCAACCTTTGGCAATAGGTCTCCCCGCTAATCTGCGTTGGTTAATTAAATTTTTATCCGCCAGAGATGAGCGCAAAAGCTTTAGTTGTATCTCCCGCTGATTGAGCGTGCTAGCTATACCGGATATCAATAAATTCAGGTCGGCATGCTTACTGTCATTATTCTGAAAAACCTGTTGGCCAAGGTGTTCTGGCCCTCCAAGCCCTGGCATACTGGAGAAATCAAACTCTCCTCCCTCTATACCTGAAATCTCTGTTAACTGCTCTCCGAGTGCATCCAATCTAACAACACTGGATTGCATCTGTGCTAGTTTTGCAGTCATTAAGGAGAGTGTTTGAGAAATTTGCTGACGATCATCTTGTAACTCTTGACGACTAACCGTCAGTTCATTTTGCATATCAACGATATGATCTTCAAACAGTAATTGCCAACGACCATCGGAAAGCTTCACCCCTAGAAGCACACCAGCAGCTACAGGAATACCCAGTAATGCTACTGACAGAAGTACTCGCACCCAGCTATTTAAGCTAAATGTCCTAACCTTGTCTGATCGTTTACTGATAAGAATGAGTTTCACTGAAAGTAATTGCCTCGCCGACCTATATAATATTTTTCAAACATCCATATTAACTATTATAGGATATGGGGGCTTCGTCTGCGTTTTCAACGAAGGTTACCATTTCCCATGCATCTTCTTCGGCTATTAAAGCAAGCACTGATGCGTTATTGAGACCATGACCTGATTTATGCGCATCAAACTCGCCAATAATACTATTACCCATTAGGTATAGGTCACCAATTGCATCGAGAATCTTATGTTTTACAAATTCGTCTTCAAATCGCAGGCCATCTTCATTCACAATCTGTGATTCATCAAGCACGATAGCATTATTTAGACTACCGCCTCTGGCGAGACCTTTTGCTCTAAGATATTCAAATTCATGCATAAAGCCAAAAGTTCTGGCTCTACTGACCTCTTTAACGAACGAGGTGCTAGAAAAATCTATACTTGCGTTAAGAGTCTGGCTGTCAAATACTGGATGATCAAAGTCTATAGCGAAGTTAATCTTAAAGCCCTCAAATGGCTTAAATGTAGCTTCTTTTCCATCCTGTTTAACAGTGACAGGACGCTTAATTCGAACAAATTTTTTCGGTGCATCCTGCTCTTTAATTCCGGCCGATTGCAATAAAAATACAAAAGGCGCAGCACTTCCATCCATAATTGGAATTTCTGGGGCTGAAACATCGACGATTAGATTATCGATGCCCATGCCAGCAAGTGCGGACATTAAATGTTCAATTGTTGAAACTCGCACACCATCTTTGACTAAGGTGGTTGATAGAGTTGTATCCCCAACATTTTTTGCCTTGGCAGGTATTTCTACAACTGGGTCGAGATCGGTACGGCGAAATACAACACCAGTATCTGGTGCTGATGGATGAAGTGTCATATACACTTTTTCACCGGTATGGAGACCCACACCCGTGGCTTGTATGGGATTTTTTAAGGTTCTTTGCTTAACCATAGGTAGCACAGCTCGCTAAATGCATACTGTGTATTCTAACAGACAAGCCCTCCTACCACCAAGGATATAATCTGAGGCGCGGTGGCAGGAGGTTGCTAGCGGTATTAGTCTGCTTGCTTACGCAAGAATGTTGGCACATCTAAATAATCCGTTTCTGAGTCCAACTGCGCATCTAGTTGACTGGCAGTAGCTTCACTGCCACCATGCATTGATGCCGATCTTGGATTGCGGTTAATCGTTGGACGATCCAATTGACGATAATCGATATCCCCACCTACTTTGCGCGGGGGCTGATTATCAACAATCACTGCTCGAGGTCCAGACTGTTCTGCCGGTGAACGAAGTCCTGTTGCAACAACAGTGACTCGCAATTGATCTTCTAAGCTTGGATCAAACACACTACCGACAATAATGGTGGCATCTTCATCGGCAAATTCGCGAACGGTATTGCCTACTTCCTCAAATTCACCCAATGTTTGATCAAAACCACTGGTGATATTAACCAAAATACCTTTGGCTCCATGAAGATTAATATCTTCTAGTAGCGGGCATCTTACGGCAGCTTCTGCGGCAACAATTGCACGATCTTTACCACTGGCCTCACCTGTACCCATCATGGCCATTCCCATTTCTGACATAACAGTTCGCACGTCAGCAAAATCCACATTGATTAGACCGTCTAATAAAATAAGATCGGTGATACCCTGAACCGCGCCAAATAGGACATCATTTGCTTGTTTAAAGGCATTGAGAACCGTCATATCTTTACCCAATACTTGCAGTAGCTTTTCATTGGGTACGATTATTAACGAATCTACGCGCTCTTTTAACTGGGCTATACCCTGATTGGCAAGTTCCATACGCTTACGCCCTTCAAAACCAAAGGGACGGGTCACTACACCAACTGTTAGAATACCCATTTGTTTGGCAACTTCTGCCACAACAGGGGCTCCGCCAGTACCTGTTCCACCACCCATACCCGCGGTAATGAAGACCATATCAGCGCCATCTAGGGCCTGCGCAATTCTGTCTTTATCTTCAATTGCCGCTTGCCGACCTACTTCAGGATTAGCGCCCGCACCCAATCCTTTTGTTAGGCTTCCACCTAACTGCAAAATGGTGGCACTAGACATATCATTAAGTGACTGAGCATCGGTGTTAGCACAGATAAAATCTACACCATCTATATTGCTCAACATCATATGGCGGACAGCGTTACAACCGCCACCGCCTATTCCTATTACTTTTATTTCTGCATTCTTTGGAATGCTATCTACTAGTTCAAACATAGGTTTCCCCTT
>DKNZ01000005.1 GCA_002469845.1 Cellvibrionales bacterium UBA7375
CGACTGACTAAAAAGCAAATTCAGTGGATTGATCAACTGCATCAGCAGGGCGATATAAGGCTACAGCTTAATACCAACTTATTGACCCGAGGCGATTCAAGAGAACCGGAGCAGGCAGGTATCTATGGTGCGGTTATGGGCTCTTTATTAACTTTAGTGTTAACTTTAATTCTGTCATTCCCAATTGGTGTTGCTGCTGCAATTTACCTTGAAGAATTTGCCCCAAAAAATAAATTTACCGATTTTATTGAGGTTAATATTAATAATTTGGCGGCTGTGCCATCAATTATTTTTGGTCTTTTGGGCTTAGCTGTATTTATTAATTTTTTCCATGTGCCAAGATCTGTACCTATTGTGGGGGGCTTGGTGCTTACCATAATGACGTTGCCCACTATAATTATTACCAGTCGAGCAGCTATTAAGTCAGTTCCGCCATCTATTCGTGAGGCTGCCTTAGGTATGGGTGCATCAAAATACCAAGTGGTATTGCATCATGTGTTACCGCTAGCTCTTCCTGGTATGCTTACAGGTGCTATTATCGGTATGGCACAGGCTTTGGGTGAAACTGCTCCGCTGCTAATGATCGGAATGGTGGCATTTATTGTGGATATTCCTCAGGGCTTTTCTGATCCGGCCACAGTGCTGCCGGTTCAGATTTTCTTATGGGCAGATAGCCCTGAGCGGGCATTTATTGAGAAAACATCAGCTGCCATTATGGTACTTTTGTCATTCTTGTTAATTATGAATATAACAGCCGTTTGGTTGAGAAAACGTCTAGAACGTCGCTGGTAGAAGAGATTTATTATGAAAGAAGCAAAAGTTGCAGCTAAGACCGCTAAAGACCCTAAATCAACTTCAAGGCAAGATTTGGAGGTCGATAAGGCACAGGCAACAGTGGGTAATCGTTTTTGTGAAAATCCAAAAATGAGTATGCGTGATGTCAATGTATTCTATGGTGAAAAGCAGGCCATTCAAGATGTCAGTGTTGATATCGCTAAGAATGAAGTAATTGCCATGATTGGCCCCTCAGGCTGCGGTAAGTCAACCTTTCTGCGATCATTAAATCGAATGAACGATACGGTTGATGGCTGTCGAGTTGAGGGAGAAGTATTGCTTGATGGCGATAATATTTATCAGCAGAATTTGGATGTAGTTGAGTTACGCGCAAGAGTTGGTATGGTATTTCAGAAGCCAAATCCATTTCCTAAGTCAATATTTGAAAATATTGCCTACGGCCCAAAGATTCATGGTCTTGCTGATTCACGAGTTGATCTGGATGAGATTGTTGAGAACAGCCTAAAGAAAGCTGGGCTTTGGGAAGAGGTAAAAGAGCGGCTTCATCAGCCAGGTACCGGTCTTTCTGGTGGGCAGCAACAGCGACTCTGTATTGCTAGAGCCATTGCGGTCAGTCCTGAGGTTATACTGATGGATGAGCCATGCTCGGCTCTGGACCCAATTGCAACAGCACGTATTGAAGAGCTAATTGAGGAATTAAGTCAGAATTTTACTATTGCCATTGTAACGCACAGCATGCAACAGGCAGCGCGTGTTTCACATCGTACAGCTTATTTTCATCTTGGAAAGCTGATTGAGGTCAATCCAACTGAGAGGGTGTTTACTATGCCTGAGAATCAGTTAACAGAGGCCTATATTACAGGCCGATTTGGCTAATAGATGCCAAAGAATTCGAAGTAACGCAGTTTAAAGGAAGCTAAATATGCCAAAAATGTCATTTGAAAATCATATTATGACCCAGTTTGATGAGGAGCTTGAAGAGATTCGCACTCAGCTAATGGAGATGGGCGGCAAAGTGGAACAGCAATTAAAAAATTCTATTCAAGCCGTAATCAAGGCAAATAGTAGTCTGGCCGAAATGGTAATCAAAGAAGAGCGCCTAGTGGATGAAATGGAAGTGGATATCGATGAAGCCTGTATTTTGATTATTGCCCGCCGCCAACCGGCCGCCAGCGATCTGCGTTTTGTGATGATGGTTACCAAGGCTATAAATGATCTTGAGCGTATAGGCGATGAAGCAAGAAAAATTGCCAATCATGCAGTTATCCTGTCTGAGCAGGATGGCTTATCACAGGGTTATAAAGAGGTTCGTCATCTTGGTGACTCGGTATCCGGTATGCTAGCTAATGCACTCGACGCCTTCGCACGTTTTGATGTGGATGCCGCTATGAAGACTTTAGAAGAAGATGCGCAGGTTGATCTTGATTATAAGAGCGCGCTAAGAGAGTTAGTCACCTATATGATGGAAGATCCAAGAAGCATTAGCCGTGCAATTAATATTTTATGGGTTGTTCGATCTCTAGAGCGTATTGGCGATCATGCCAAAAATCTGTGTGAACAAATTGTTTATGTTGTTAAAGGTAAAGATATAAGGCATCAATAATTGATGATTTTATAGTTGTATCGATACGGAGGCGCATGCCTCCATTTTTTTAAATTAGCATTCAATTTCTTCGACATAAAAATGTCATATTAATAACATATTAATGACACAAAAATAACATATATTCGCAGTCAAACAAGCACAGCACTGTAATTTTTTTCAACTACTGTGTCACTTCTAGAAGTCCATAAATGGGCTTTTTATCTGCGGAGTTATAATGAAAAACTATTTTTTCAAAATTCTTGTATTTTGTTTCATTTTGTCAGCACCGTTAGTATCTGCCAATAATACATTTGTTCAGGCTTTTCTAGAGAATGCCCCTTTACGCCAAATTAAGATTGAAGTAGACGGAGTAATTATTGGGGTTACTGACGGAAATGGTGTGGTAGAGGCCGAGATTGGAACTGGAGAACAAAAATTATACTTAATTGATGATGAAACAGAAATACCGGTGTTTTTCTCTCTATCTTCTGATGACGAGGTTGAAATATCAATAGTCTACAGCAGAGACCCCAATAAAGCGCCAATTGTAAATACTCAGATTTTTGGGGCAGACTCCTCTGCAACAGGTTTTTTAGCGGGGATTGTTACTTCACCAACTGGTATTCCGATTCCAAACGCTAAAATTAATATAAATGACACTGAGCTTACTACCACAAATAAAGACGGTACCTATTCGCTAGAGCTCCCTCGGGGTCCTCATAACGTTAGTGTTTACTTGGATGGTTACTCATCATCTGAGATAAACAATATTCGGGTGATGGCTGACTTGGGTTCATACGCTGGATTCAAGTTATTTAAAAAATCAAAAGTAGAAGATGATAATACTGCATCAAAAAGTTTTGAAGAAGTTGTAACACTTGGTGTCTTCAATCCTACCGATGGTGCAGAAAATATCGAACGCTATGCCACTACTGTTGTTAGCGCGATTGACTCTGAGCAGTTATCAAGGTTTGGTGATAGTGATGTGGCAGATGCAATAACGAGAATGGTTGGACTAAGCATTAACGAGGGAAAGTATGCAAATGTTAGAGGCTTGGACGGGAGATATATTGCAACTACTTTTAATAAAATATTGATGCCAAGCACAGATCCAATGAGACGGGATGTTCAGCTTGATCTATTTCCCTCAAATATTGTTGAAAAAATCGAAGTTCAAAAATCATTCAGTCCTGACCAACCAGCAACAACTACAGGTGGATCCTTATCAGTTCACACAAAAGGGATACCAGACGAAAAAGTTAGCTCATTTAGTGTTTCGATTGGAACAAACTCCCTTGGTGGTATGGCGCAATCAAATTCTGGCTCCTCGCATGACTGGAAGGGCTATGATGATGGAAAACGTAGTTTGCCAGCTGGAGCGCTTGAATTAACAGGTGGCCAACCTGATATAACTGACGGCGGGAAAAGTCTTGACTCATACACCATATGGCGAGGGGTGGAAAGATGTTTTGCCTCTTCTGGATTTTGTGCAACAGATCTTGAGCGAAGAATGTTCACCCGTTCCTTTGATCATGATTATTCAATTTCTCATATTGATAAATCATTAAAAGAGGGATTTAGTGCAAGCAGAGGCAATAGGCTGAATCTTGATGCTGGTGATCTTGGCTACTACTTTGCGGGCTCTTATGAAAAAGGAACATCTAATAGGGGTGATGCAAATTTAATGGATCCTGCTGGAGCTCAAGGCGCCTATGAAAGAACTAAGGGCAATGTCTCATTTAATCTATATGGTGCGATTGGTTATGAGAATGATTACGGTGAAACCCTATTAAAATCAACCTTACTAAGATCAACCGATAACTTAATCAAGCATTCAATTTACCTAGATGACGTTAAATTTTTCAACAATGCAACTATTGAGTATGTTGAGCGCCAGCTTGTTGCCAATAGTTTAAATGGTTCATATCTTTTTGAGATGTCTGAGTTTTCTGCAGAGTTGGATTGGCGTTTAGGTGAATCGGAAACTACGCGGGATGAGCCTGGAAGGAAGAAATATGAATCTGAGAGTTATGGTGGTGGTGATTTCCAGCTTATTCCTGGTTCTGTTGAGCAAAGATGGTCAGATCTCGATGAAAAAAGTATGGATGGTGGTTTCGATCTAAAGCTAAGTAGGGAGTTTGGAGAAAATTATCTAACTCTAAAGTTAGGAATGTTGAACTCTGAAAAAAGTCGTTCGCTTTATCTGTATAGGTTTGGTTTTTTACCGCCTAGCTATCAAGATCTATATATAAATGATGTGTCTCTTGATGTTGCTAATGGTTTTTATGATGAAGATTACATGGACGCTAACGATAATATAATCATTGATGATTTACTTCCTGACTTGTCAGAGGCGGTTCGATTTGATTCTGATTTAGAAAGTATTATTTCTCAAGAGAACATGTACAACGATACTTTTATTATGACAGGTAAAACGGATACCACTGATACCTATTTTTCTGATGAAAACATCAACTCAAAATACTTAACAATTAATGCAGAGATATCTGATATTGCTGTTATTGAGGGCGGTTGGAGATTTGAAGAGTTTGAGCAAATCCTTACATATCCCAAGTCTTCTCAGTCAAATGAGGTTAATGGGACGCCATTATTGAAATCGAATTATTATCCCGCATTAAATTTAACTTATTTTGTAAATGAAATTACCCAGTTTCGTTTAGGATACAGCGAGACAGTTTCTTACCCAGGCTTAATTGAAAGATCAGAGTCAGTTTCTTACGATCCCGATACCGATAAAAAAATTATTGGTAATCCCTTACTAAAAGCATCCGATGTTGAAAATTATGATCTTCGAATTG
>DKNZ01000056.1:0-10937 GCA_002469845.1 Cellvibrionales bacterium UBA7375
TTTTCTGACAGGAACAAGACGATCTTTATCGCCGGTAACTACATACACAGGTAAATGTTTTAAATCATCTAAGCTTGAGTATTTCCCATTAAATGATGGTGCTAAGCAAGCTAAGCCAGTCCATACTTGAGGATAGGTTGCAGCTAAATGTAATGCCCCTCCACCGCCCATAGAATGACCAAGCAAGTAGATACGTTGAGGATCAATCGAGAGGTCTTTTTTCACAATTTCTAAAACGTTCATGACATCTATCTCGCTTAACTCACCAAGGTTTTCTGGATCATTTGCTTTTCCAAACGCAACACCGTCTTTGCCCTTTCCACGACTGCCATACCAGCCACGTTCGTTGTATCCATAGGGGGCAGCTATAACGTAGCCACGCTTTTCTGCCTCGGGGATAATTCCTTTGTAGTTAATGATTTGATTAGGATTACTGCGAAGCCCATGCAGAAGTATAATTAGAGGATAACTCTGAGATTCATCATAAGAATTAGGTATGTATAGAGTATAACTTTGGTCCTTGTTGGCTTGTTCAAAAAAGTAACTGTGGTTTAAAACTTCACCAAAGTCGTACTTATTAGCCGTTACGATCGTTTTGGGGTTTTGATTTACATCAAATTTTGCCAGTGGTTTGGAACTGCAACCTACTAATAAAATTGCCAGTGTTATTGCCAGTATTTGATGCATTTCTGTTCTCGAAATTAACCCTATGCTCAATTGTAATGTAACCAGATTTTTTTTGGGATGTTTATGATAGTTTGAAATGCCATAGATTATGGTATTCTCCGGTTACACGGTGTGAAAGTATCGGTGGGTTTTAAACGGTTTTGATTGATTTTTTGTCGGCTGAAGGCAAAGGTTCTACTTTCACACTTGTTTCACACTTTTGAAAATATCAATATAATCAATGGTTTACAATCATGATGTCATTGAGTGGGAGTAATATATAACTAATCATTATGGATCCAATATCTCAAGGTACAGTTGGCGCAGCCTTTGCCCAGTCCTCAGCTAACAAAAATAATATTGTTAAGATTAGTGTTATCGGTTTTATTGCAGGAATGGCGCCTGATTTAGATGTTTTTATTAGGTCATCAACGGATCCAATTTTATTTCTTGAATATCATCGGCAGTTTACTCACTCGCTGTTTTTTATTCCGTTTGGCGCTTTGATGGTTACTTTTTTTCTATACCCTTTGTTTAGAAAAACTATGAGTCTAAAAACTGTCTATCTGGCAAGTTTTTTGGGTTATGCAACCCATGGGCTAATAGATGCCTGTACTTCTTATGGCACGCTACTCTTTTGGCCTTTCTCCAACGAGCGAGTGACTTGGAATAATATATCTATTGTCGATCCTTTGTTTACCATTCCTATCTTAATCCTTACAGGGACTGCAATAAAAACCAGAAAACGGTTGTTTAGTTTTTTTGCCATTGGATGGGTCGCTTTTTATCTGTCGTTAGGTTTTGTGCAGTATGAAAGAGCTTTATCAGCTTTGAACGAGCTTGCTTATTCGAGAGGGCATAATCCAGAGCGTTTGACGCTTAAACCGTCCTTTGGAAATCTGATTTTGTGGAAGTCTATTTATCAGCATGAAGAAAATTTTTATATTGATGCTATTCGAACAGTTCGATCTTCAACCTGGTGTAGGGGAGAAAGCGTTGGAATATTTGATTACCAACGTCATCTACCCAATCTTAATAAAGATAGCCAGCAAAAGAAGGATATTGAAAGATTTCGTTGGTTTTCTCAGGATTATTTGGGCTTTGACAAAGAGAAAAACTTAGTTACCGATATTCGTTACTCAATGATCCCCAATCAAATTGCGCCTATGTGGGGGCTAGTTATTGATGATCAGCGTGATATCAATGAGCATGCAATTTGGTGGGCAAGTCGTGGTTTGGAGCAAGGTCAGTTAGATGTATTTAAACAGATGTTAATCGGTAAAAACTGTCGAGATAGTGCTTTAGCGCTTTAGCTTTATTCAGGCAATTCAAAGATCTCTTCAACCGAGCAGTTGAGAGTTTTGGCAATCTTTAATGCCAACACGGTCGAAGGAATATAAACGCCATTTTCAACAGCATTAATACTTTTTCGTGATACATCAGCACTCTCAGAGAGCTGCTGTTGAGTCAGCCCTCTGGCTTTGCGAATCTGCTGCAGATTATTTTGCAGCTTTTCGTGGTTTTTACCCATGGCTACTTTTCTTCAAAATCTTCAACAGCTTTTGATAATAGGGCGCTATCATTGGGAAAAATATATCCCGCAATTATGGTGCCAATGCCAATTGCGCCAACTAGAAGACCAACACCTTTGATAACACTGCCTAAGGCAACAGCACCTAAAAGATACAAACCAATACCCACAAATAAGGTGATGGTGCCGCTTCTTCTATGATTTATAGGCTCTTTTTTGCCCTGTAGCTGATCAAGAATTTTCGTAATCTCAGCGGGATCTTGAATGTTTTTAGAGATTTCAATAAGCGTGCTTCTTTTGTTTTTTTCTTCAAAATATAACCAAGTAAATACGCCTAAGGGGATAATTATTCCCGCCAAAATTCCTAATATAGGGATAAGTTCTGCCATGATAGTCTCTTTCTGTAAAATGTAACGTAAAAGTATCATTTTGTTGAAGTGAAGTAAAGGTTACATTAATAAATATGTTTTTGATAATTATCTGAGTAACAGGTTTTATTTTGTGGCTTTTTTTCTTGAATCCTGATGACAGCAGATAAAACGCTGGCGTTCATTTTATTTTAAGGAATCACCTATGTTTAAAAAATTACTAATCTGTCTGATGATTGCTGGTCTTGGCGAATGCACTCTTCTATCTATTCCTTTGGCTGTAGTGGATACGGCGGCGGGTATTGTTAAGCTGCCAATTACCGCGGTTGATTCGGTGATTGATGCGATTAATGAAGACGAAGACGAAGAGTAATCTTATTCTTTTAAAGAATCAGACTTTTTGCGCTTTCTCCCGCTCTTTCCTGTACCAATTTTGGCACTAGAAACCCGGGTAATTCAGTTTGAATTTGGCTAAAAATTTCCACAGCTTGACCCTTGGGTATATCGAAGTGGCTAGCACCCTGAACAGGGTCTAACATATGCAGGTAATAGGGCATAATACCTGCATCAAAGAGTTTTTCACTTAAAGCAATGAGTTGGTCGCTGCTGTCATTGATGCCTTTAAGCAATACACTTTGATTAAGTACGCTGATACCAGCTTGCTTTAATCGATCAACCCCTTGGCTAAGCTCTGTGCTTATTTCATTGGCATGATTAATATGCAACACAAAGGTGGGTTTTAGTCGAGTATGGCCTAACCAGTTTATGAGTGGCTCGTCGATTCTAGCGGGGATAACCACGGGTAATCGGCTGTGGATACGCAGTCGTTTAATATGTGAAATAGATTCTATTTCAGCGGTTAGCCAACGTAAAAAATTATCATTAGCCGCCAGTGGATCGCCGCCGCTGTATATCACTTCGTTAATTTCTGGTTTGGTTTTTAAATAGTCTAACGCCTCGAGCCACTGTTGCTTACTTTGGCGGTTTTCATCGTAGGGAAAGTGTCGGCGAAAACAGTAGCGACAGTTAATAGCGCAATTAGGGCTGATAATCATCAGCACTCTATTGTGATATTTATGTACAATGCCCGGCACTGGATTGTAGTTGGATTCATCCACTGGATCGGTGCTGAAATTGCTATCGATAGCAAGCTCTGACGAAATAGGTAATACTTGTTTTAGTAGTGGATCATTTGGGTTGCCATATTCCATTAGTTGAACAAAGGGCTGTGGTACTTTAATAGGGAAATCAATAGCGGCTTGCTCGGTGGCACTCAAATCATCGGCATTGAGCCCCAGTTGGATGAGTAAATCATCAATTGAGCTGACACAGTGACTTAGTTCAGCTTTCCAGTCTGAATAAAGATTAATCGGTTGGCTTATAGGGCTAATTGACATTTAATAGTAGTTTAAACATTGTCTATAACATCGAGTTTACGCTATTTTTTGTTAAGCGTGGCGATTACAGGAATAATTTTTTGGAAAATGATAGCGCCTTTATGAGGCAAGCGTTGGACTTAGCAAAACAGGCCGCCAGAATAGAGGAAGTGCCAGTGGGTGCTATTGTGGTTGCTAATGGCGAGGTCATTGGTCGAGGGTTTAATTGCCCTATAGACTCTAAGGATCCAACTGCTCATGCAGAAATTGTCGCCATGCGTGACGCGGCGAAAAATCTGGGAAACTATCGATTATCCGGTTGTGAGCTCTATGTGACTATTGAGCCCTGTACTATGTGTTTGGGTGCTATGGTGCATGCGCGTATTAAGCGCGTTATTTTTGGCGCGCCGGAACCTCGTTCCGGTGCTTTTGTGAGTAATCCTATGTTGATGGATGCCGATCACCTTAATCATAAACTCGATTGGTCTGGTGGGGTTCTTGAAAAGGACTGTAGTGAATTGATGAAGGGATTTTTTAAAGGCCGAAGGTAGCTTTAATTTACGCTTTACAACGAATCTGGGGCTGTGGGTTGCCAGTTGTCTAGGGCATTAGTTTCTATGCTATCTATGGTGGGTTGTTTGGATACAGAGTTGAGTTGTAGGTAAGATCTGTAGTACTGAATATTGTCCACATAGATAACCGGCTCGTTTCCTCGTGCATAACCTCTTTTTACCGTGCTGTAGTACTGCTTTTTACTGAGTAGCGGCAGGTGTTTGCGCACATCTTCCCAACTATCTGGGTTGTGATTATTGCGTACGGTGAGTATTCGTGCATCCTCTAAATGCCCAAAGCCAACATTATAGGCAGCTAGAGCGAAAAGGGTACGATCTGGATCATTGATGCGTTTGGGTAGGCGCGATTTTAGTTTTAGAAAATAAGCGACTCCGCCTTCTAGACTCTGGATAGGATCCAGTCGATTGGTTACATTCATTTCTTTGGCGGTATCCAGTGTCAGCATCATTAAGCCGCGCACACCGGTTGGCGATTTGGCCCGAGGATTCCAGTGTGATTCTTGATAGGCAATAGCGGCAATAAGGTGCCAGTCCAGATTATTTTTTTCTGCAATTTGCTTAAACAATAATTCATATTTGGGGAGTCGTTTGCGCACTAACTGGCCAAGTTGTTGTGAGTTTGCGGCTGAAAAGTGTTTTGTCTGTGAGAAGATCTGTTGTTTAACCCCGTCTAATTGACCGCTATCGGAATATTGTTTTAAAAAGCGATTTGCCGCGGCTAAAAGTGTGCCATCTCCGCGTTCTGGAAACGCCCATGCAATAGCCTGGGGCTTGGTTATATCAAATGCCTTGCGTGCATTTGGGTAGATATGCCGGCTTATTTCGAATGCTATTGAATCAGCTACGGTATAACTAATTTCACCATCATGTACTTTGCGAATCATTTCGCTTATTTCTGCATCATTTTCTTCAATCCATTGCAGGTTAGGTAGTTGTTGGCCAAGTTGTTTGAGATTTTCACTATGTGACGAGTTGGCAATAACTGATAAGTCCCCCTGCAGGTCTTTCATCGATTGGGGTTTTTTGTCACCTGCACGATAAATTAATTGCTGAACAACTTGATGGTAGGGTGTGGAGAATCTAAATGATTTTCCGCGATCAGCTGTACTCACTAGGTTCGCCGCGGCAAAGTCACCCTGTGGCCCCCCAACTGACAGCAATAAACTCGAAAGCGTAGATTTTGTTGTTACTTTTAATTCTACCCCTAAGCTATCTGCGAATGCTTTTGCTACTAAATATTCAAAGCCATTTTTACCGTCGCCGTCCTCAAAATAAGTGGTAGCTCCGGGCAGGGTCAAGACCACAAGATGCCCGCGTTTTATTACTTTTTCGAGATCGCTAATATGGGTGCTATCAGAAATATACGCCAAGCATAGTAGGGCAATAGCTATAAGCATGACGCGATTGCGAAAAATTTTCATGCCTGTGGATAATGAATCCATTAATAACCTTGCCTAATGTACTAAGTGGGATATTTTTGTTTTTATCGTAAATATTTTACATGGTTTACAGGTTATAGCTAAATTTCTGTGCAAACTTATGCATCTATATCTGCCTAAAACATAAATTTTCAGATAAAATGCGTGGTTTAAAATAACAGTATAGTTTTGGGACTCACCCTGTATGATTATTATTTCTGGCGCACCTGCTCTTTCCGCCTTTCGCCAAAGAAAATTGCTTGTTAATTTAAAGCAGGCAGTCCCATCAATTACTGATGTCAAAGCTGAATATCAGCACTTTGCTGATATCTCAAAACCATTATCAAGCGACGATACCAATACCCTCAAAGCATTATTGCAGTATGGACCTATGGAACAGCCAGTTACTGCCAGTGGTCAGTTACTGTTAGTGGTGCCTCGGCCGGGTACTATTTCACCATGGTCAAGTAAGGCCACAGATATTGCCCATAACTGTGGGTTACAGGATGTTGTGCGTATCGAGCGCGGAACGGCCTATTATATTGAGTCTAGCGCAGTATTATCAGAACAGCAGATAAATGATCTAGGGGATTTACTTCACGATCGGATGGTTGAAACTGTGTTCACTGATTTACAGCAGGCGCAAACCCTATTTGTCCAGCATCAACCGAAGCCACTCACCGAAGTAGATATTATAGCCGGCGGCGTTAAGGCGCTAAAAGACGCCAATATATCTCTGGGTTTGGCTTTGGCCGATGACGAAATAGAGTATCTGGTGTCCAGCTTTAAAGAGTTGGAACGCAATCCAACCGATGCTGAATTAATGATGTTTGCACAGGCAAACTCTGAACATTGCCGTCATAAAATCTTTAATGCTAGCTGGACTCTTGATGGCGAAGATCAGCCCAATAGCCTATTTGGCATGATTCGTAATACCCATAAATTGGGCGGTGAGAATGTCCTTTCAGCTTATTCTGATAATGCGGCGGTGGTTGCCGGCAGTATGGGTGGTCGCTTTTATCCTGACCCAGAGTCTAAAGAATATGGTTACTCCCAAGAACCTGTTCATCTACTGATGAAGGTTGAGACCCATAATCACCCAACAGCTATTGCGCCTTTTTCTGGCGCTGGTACTGGCTCTGGTGGTGAGATTCGCGATGAGGGTGCGGTGGGTCGTGGCTCTAAACCCAAAGTAGGGCTTGTAGGCTTTACGGTTTCGAATTTACAGATTCCCAACTATACCCAGCCCTGGGAAGAAGATTACGGCAAGCCGGATCGTATCGTATCGGCATTGGATATTATGATTGAGGGCCCGATTGGTAGTGCGGCCTTTAATAATGAATTTGGGCGGCCTAATTTATGTGGTTATTTCCGTACTTTTGAGGCTGATTTTGACGGCCAAAGACGCGGTTATCACAAGCCAATAATGATTGCCGGTGGCTATGGCAATATTCGTGAAGAGCATGTGGATAAGCCTGAATTTGCCCCAGGGGCAAAATTAGTGGTGCTAGGTGGACCTGCCATGTTGATTGGTTTGGGTGGGGGTGCCGCCTCAAGTATGACCACAGGCTCTAGTTCAGCGGATTTAGATTTTGCCTCGGTACAGCGTCAGAATCCCGAAATTGAACGACGCTGTCAGGAAGTGATCGACCAGTGTTGGCAGTTGGGCGATAACAACCCCATTGCATTTATTCACGATGTGGGTGCCGGCGGTCTTTCAAATGCATTGCCAGAATTGGTCAAAGATGGCGGAACTGGGGGTGTTTTTGAATTGAGAACCGTACCCAATGACGAGCCGGGTATGTCACCCGTAGAGATTTGGTGTAATGAGGCACAAGAGCGCTATGTGCTAGCGATTAAGCCAGAAGATGTACAAAGATTTGATGCTATTTGTCAGCGTGAAAGGTGTCCATTTGCACTGGTAGGTGAGGCCACTGAAGATAAAACAATTCGGGTGACAGATCAGCAGTTTGATAATAATCCCGTTGATTTACCGATGTCGGTACTGTTTGGCAAGACGCCAAAAATGCATCGTTCAGCTAATAAGCAGGAAATCATTAGCGAAGACTTTACTACTCAGTATTTAAATATTAATGAAGCGGTGGTTCGGGTGTTGCAACATCCATCAGTGGCCAGTAAAAGCTTTTTGATTACTATTGGCGATCGCTCAGTGACCGGTATGGTTGCTCGCGATCAAATGGTGGGGCCATGGCAGGTGCCTGTGGCCGATTGTGCTGTGACCACGGTGACCTATGATAGTTATGCCGGTGAGGCTATGGCTATGGGAGAGCGAACCCCGCTAGCGCTGATAAATGCTCCAGCTTCAGGGCGTATGGCCATCGGTGAAGCTATTACCAATATTTGTGCTTCGCGTATTGCGGATATTAAAGATATTAAACTGTCGGCAAATTGGATGTGTGCCGTAGGCTCACCCGGTGAAGATGAAAAACTCTATCGCACTGTAGAAGCCCTGGGCATGGATTTATGCCCAAAATTAGGTATTACCGTCCCTGTGGGTAAAGATAGTATGTCTATGCGCACTGCATGGCAGGAACAAGATCATGACAAGTCAGTAACAGCGCCATTATCTTTGGTTATTACTGGATTTTCTCCCGTAGTCGATGTGCGTAAAACACTGACGCCGCAGCTGCATGATCTGGCTGAAGATACCCAATTAATTTTGCTTGATTTGGGTGCTGGTGCTAATCGCTTAGGCGGTTCAATACTGGCACAGGTCTATTCGAAAATGGGCAGTATAGCCCCAGATGTGGACGATGCCGATGCCTTAAAAGCCTTCTTTAATAGCATGCAGGCTCTTATCGAAAGCGATAGCTTGTTGGCCTACCATGACCGCTCTGACGGTGGTTTATTTACTACTCTTGCTGAAATGGCATTTGCTGGACATATTGGTGTTTCTATCGACATTGGCGCATTAGATAATGATGCTATGGCGGTATTGTTTAATGAAGAGCTAGGTGGCGTTATTCAGGTCAAAGCAGATCAGGCTGAGCAGGTACTGGAGCAATTTTCCAAGGCCAATATTAACGCTCATGTAATTGGTACGATTAATCGTGCTGACACCATAGATATTAGTTCAAATGGTGATTTGTTGTTTTCAAAGCCGCGAACTGAATTGCAGGAGCACTGGAGTCGCACCTCATACCAAATCGCCGCTCGAAGAGATAATGCCGATTGCGTTAAAGAAGAATTTGACCGCATTGCTAATGCTGATGCGGGGTTATCGGCCAAACTAAGCTATGACCCATCAGATGATATCTGTGCCCCCTATATTCAAAAAGGCGCCAAACCCAAAATGGCTATTCTGCGAGAGCAGGGTGTCAATAGCCACTTAGAAATGGCGGCAGCCTTTGATCGCGCGGGCTTTAGTGCGGTTGATGTGCATATGAGTGACTTGCTCGCCAAGCGTCAATCACTTCAAGATTTTTCTGGGTTAGTCGCCTGTGGTGGTTTTTCTTATGGTGATGTTTTAGGTGCTGGTGAGGGTTGGGCCAAAACAGTTTTGTTCAATAATCAGCTGCGCGATCAGTTCGAGCAATTTTTCCACCGTCCAGAAACATTCAGTTTAGGTATTTGCAATGGTTGTCAGATGTTATCTAATTTAAAAACACTGATACCGGGTGCTGAGTTATGGCCGCGATTTGTTCGCAACCTTTCTGAGCAGTTTGAAGCGCGTTTCTCTTTAGTAAAAGTGGAAGAGTCACCGTCGATTCTTATGCAGGGCATGGCCGGATCCTATATGCCGATTGCGGTTTCCCATGGCGAGGGTCGAGCAGAGTTTGCTAATCCAGACGCGCTTAGTAGCTTGCAGCAAACCAATCAAATAGCACTGCGCTATTTAGAAAATAATTTGCAGGTGGCCTCTAAGTATCCGGCCAACCCCAATGGCTCGCCTGATGGCATTACCGGTGTGACCTCCACAGATGGTCGCGCTACCCTGATGATGCCCCATCCAGAACGAGTATTTCGCACTGTGCTAAACTCATGGTATCCAGAGGATTGGGGTGAAGATAGCGGTTGGATGCGGTTATTTAGAAATGCCCGTGTTTTTGTTGATTAACAGGAAGGTTATCGTATGAATAAAATTCCAAATGAGCCTGAATTAGTAAAAAAAGCGCTACAAATAGGTGCGGTATATGCTCAGAAGCGCGCCTACGGTAAAATCGAGTCCCATGATTCGGTCAAGCTTAAAGTGGAATTTATCTATAAGGTATTAGTTGAAGATAAGCTAATACAACCCCTTGCAAAAGGTCAAATTAGCGATCCCAATATGCGACATAAGTTGGCACTATGGATTTCTCGCCAATTACCGGCTGATCATCCTTTATTAAAAAGTACTTAGCCTGAATAAGATAAGTATCTAACATTCAAAATTAAATATTTAAAAGGATTTAAATATGAAAACTCCCATCATTGAAATATATGCCTTATTAGTCTGCTTTATTACAGTAGCCTGTGCTTCGGTTTGGCTGAGTACTGGGTTGTACGCTGTTATTGGCGTCGGAAAGCCTAAAATAACTATAAGTGGTTGGGCTTATGAAATGCATCAATCTAACCAGCAATTTCAAAAGCCAGTGCTTGGCGAGCCCTTTCTTTTAGGTCCACCTGGTGCAGTAGAGGTCAATAAGCCAGAGCCAATTGAGCATTTATCTGATAAGGAGATTACTGAAAAAAGGCTGGCAAGCTATAAGTTAGAGTTGCAGTCTGAGGTTAGAAAACATAAGCGAGAATTAATTAAATCACTGATTGCAGTTTTTATTTGCTTGCCGTTATTTTTTATTCACTGGCGTTTTGTAAAGCCAAAGTAGTCTTTATTTTTCTATTCTATCGCTCTGTTGCATGTTACGCTTGCGCCCGAGTTGGCCAGGCAATCGCTGTAGTAAAGTCTCTTTTGTTCGCTTGCGTTTAAAAGGGTGTATTACAGAGGAAAGTCCGGGCTCCATAGGGTAGTGTGCCAGGTAACACCTGGGGGGCGAAAGCCTACGGAA
>DKNZ01000056.1:11289-27556 GCA_002469845.1 Cellvibrionales bacterium UBA7375
AGACCGCCGATGGCTTCGTAAGAAGCACAGGTAAGGCTGAAAGGGTGCGGTAAGAGCGCACCGCGTTGCTGGTAACAGTCAACGGCATGGTAAACCCCACTCGGAGCAAGACCAAATAGGTTCCCATTAGGCGTGACCCGCGTTGGGAACGGGTAGGTCGCTTGAGGTAAGCGGTGACGTTTATCCCAGATGAATGATTGTCCTCGACAGAACCCGGCTTATCGGCCAACTCAACCTTATTTTGATGTTGTTATTGCTTGATTATTTTTTGCTGGCAACATGTAAAATAAAGGCGATATTTATTATTACCTTTTAATCTTAAAAAATATTTTTTTAAATCTAAATATTCTTAAAACCCCTATTATCTAGAAGTTACTTTAAGTTGTAGTCATAGCTACCTGTTTTATATTTGTTAATTATTTTCACCCTCACGACTGCCCGCCAACCCTAGCGGAACTGCCTGATTTTATTACTTTTTTTTCAATCTATTCGCCTTGACATTGGGAGGATACTGGCCATAATTAAAAATTGTGGGTAAAAGTGGCAAAAAGTGTACTTTTTTATAGTTTAAGTGGAGAAAAAGGGTTAAAAATGTTTAGGGGTAGTGATCCAATTAATATGGACGCAAAGGGGCGGATGGCTATTCCGACCCGCTATCGGGCTCTGCTCGATGAGGTTTGTGCCAGCGAGCTGGTGATTACTATTGATATGAAATCCCCCTGTTTAACCCTATCGCCATTACCCGAGTGGAAAAAATTTGAACAAAAAGTCGCCGCACTTCCGGCGATGGACGATCTGGGTGAAATGTTAAGCCGGTTTGTGGTCGGCCAGGCTAAGGATCTTCAGGTGGACGGCAGTGGTCGAATCTTGATACCTACTGAATTGCGTGGCTACGCTGCATTAGATAAGAAGCTGGTATTGGTTGGGCGAACTCAGCGCTTGGAAATTTGGTCTGAAGCTAACTGGAATGCGGAAAGAGAGAAATCTCAAGACAATTACCGCGCAATATTGCTAGACAAGGAGAGCATGTCCGATGCGCTTAAGAACCTTTCTTGGTAGGTGCTGTTCAGTCACCGGAGTCTGTTGTGGCTGAGCATTCCACTGTACTTCTACGGGAGGCTATAGATGCCTTGGTCGTCGACCCCGATGGCTTATATGTAGATGGTACTTTTGGACGCGGTGGACATACGGCTGAACTGTTATCTCGACTGTCTGTCAAAGGTTCTGTGATTGCAATTGATAAAGACTTGGATGCTATTGCCTCGGGCAATAAACACTTTTCTGATGATGATCGGTTATCCCTTGTACATGGCAGTTTCGCTGATTTAACGACTACTGTTGAACAGGCGGGCAAGCATGGTTATGTCTCTGGGGTGCTTTTAGATTTAGGCGTGTCTTCTCCTCAATTAGATGAGGCTGAACGTGGGTTTAGTTTTATGCGCGATGGCCCGCTAGATATGCGCATGGATACTAGTAGCGGTTTGTCAGCGGCTGACTGGATAGCCAAAGCTGATGAGCAAGATATAGCTAAAGTGATAAAAGACTATGGGGAAGAGCGATTTGCGCGGCGTATGGCGGCAGCTATTGTGCGTGAAAGAGTCGAGAATCCAATAGTGCGCACTGTTCAATTGGCAAAAATTTTGGCTGAAGCCCATCCTGCATGGGAGCGCGGCAAGCATCCAGCAACTAAAGCATTTCAGGCGATTAGAATTTTTATTAATCGCGAGCTAGCTGATTTAGAGGATTTGCTAGGGCAGGTGATTGATAGTTTGGCCATTGGTGGGCGTTTGGTAGTGATTAGCTTTCATTCTCTTGAGGATCGCAGGGTGAAGCGTTTTATTCGGGATCAGCATCGCGGTATACAACTGCCAAAGAATTTGCCGATTCTTGATGTAGATCGTGGCGTTCGCTTAATAAAAGTTGGTAAGGCGATAAAACCGTCTACTTCTGAAATTGAAAACAATGTTAGGGCTCGCAGTGCGGTAATGCGCATTGCTGAGCGTGTGGCATAAGAGTTATGGATATGCCGTCTTTGATCAAGATTGGTTTGTTATGGATAGCGGTAGTGGCCAGTGCATTGGCAGTTACACATTACAGTCATGTATCGCGACAAACCTATGGCCAGTTAACGGCTATGCAGAGAGAAGCAAATCAGCTTCAGGTGGAATATGGCAGATACCTGCTGGAGCAAAGTGCAGTGGGTTCATTGCAACGAGTTGAGATGACAGCGACCAATGGACTGCAAATGCGCACTCCTGAAGCTGATGAAATTGTAATGATAAAACAATAACGTAAACAGATTTTTCGAGCTATGGGCTCGATATTGGCAACCAAAGGTAAAAACGTGTCCAAGCAACAGACGCAAAAGTTAATACCCAGATGGCGTTACTTTTTAGTGATGTCGGGGTTATTCGCTCTGCCGATTTTGCTTATTACCCATATTGCTCAGTTGCAAATAATGCCAGATGAAGAGTTTGGTGTTGATTTCCTTCAGACCCAGGGCGATGCGCGCTCTATTCGCAGTGAAATTATCCCGGCATATAGAGGGCTTATTACCGATCGCAATGGTGAGCCATTGGCTGTAAGTACACCGGTCACTTCGTTGATAGCCAATCCTAAACATCTTCAAAAATTAGCCTCTAAAAAAGATTTAAAAGACCTTTCGAATGCGCTGGGGATTAGCTTCACTCAGCTTAGCGCTCGGTTAACGCGTTATCGCAATAAATCATTTATGTATTTGGCGCGTCAGTTGCCAGTGAATGAGGCGCAAAAAGTTTTGGACTTGGGTATTGTTGGTATTTCTGGTCGTCAGGAGTTTAAACGTTTTTATCCGGCGGGCGAGGTGACTGCTCAGTTAGTTGGATTTACCGATATCGATGATAACGGCCAAGAGGGCATGGAGCTTGCCTACAATGAGGGTCTTACTGGTCAAGCGGGATCGAAAAAAGTTATCAAAGATCTAACAGGTCGAATTATCAAGGATATTTCCTTGATTAAACCAGCCCATGCAGGAAGAGATTTACGCCTAAGTATTGATTTGCGCGTTCAGTATGCAGCTTACAGGGCGCTGAAGTCTGCGGTGCAAAAGCACAATGCTAAGTCCGGCTCTGTGGTTGTTTTGGATGTGGAGACCGGAGAGGTTTTAGCTATGGCTAATCAGCCATCTTTTAATCCTAATGACCGATCAAAACTAAGACCAGATTCTGTTCGCAATCGGGCAATGACCGATATGATGGAGCCGGGGTCAACGGTCAAGCCTTTTGCTATTTTGGCCGCTCTAGAGAGCGGTAAATTCCATTCAAATACTACTATTGATACTCATCCAGGTTACCTAAAGGTCGACTATAAGGTCTTTGAAGATGAAAATAACTATGGCTTGCTTGATCTGTCGGGAATTATCGCTAAATCAAGTAATGTGGGCACGTCAAAAATAGCCTTAGAGCTCAATCCAAATGAAACCAGAGAGTTATTTCAGCGAGTAGGCTTTGGTGAAAATCTTGGTAGTGGTTTCCCGGGTGAAACTAGCGGAGTTCTTCCTGCACATCGTCGCTGGGATCCAGTGACTCAAGCCAACTTTGCCTTTGGCTATGGTTTGAGCGCCTCATCACTGCAGTTGGCGCGAGCCTATGCGGTTTTAGCTAATAACGGTGTGCGCAAAGAAGTTTCCTTAGTTGCGGTAGATGCGATGCCTGAGGGCAGTAAAATTATTGATTCCGGCTTAACCGATGAGCTGCGCTATATGTTGCAGGCGGCTACAGGGCCAAAAGGTACGGGTAAAAAAGCCAATATAAAGGGTTATACCGTAGGCGGTAAGACCGGTACCTTGCATAAAACCAATAGTGCAGGCGGGTATCACAAAAGCCGTTATATGTCGGCTTTTGCTGGATTTGCACCTATTGAACAGCCGCGATTGGTGACTGTTGTGGTGATTGATGAGCCTTCTGTTGGCGGTTATTTTGGCGGTATTGTTGCGGCACCGGTGTTCTCTGAGGTGACGGGCACTGCATTGCGATTAATGCAGGTAACACCTGATCAAATGAAAACCAATGGTTCTTTAGTTAAGAGCCCCGCGTCTACGTTGCGAGGAGAGTCATGATGAGCCTTGCAAAAAAATGTTATTTACCGCTTTCACATCTAATTCAGGGTTTGGTTGATGAGGACCAGATACCACAGGTTAAAGTGAGTGGGGTCACTATTGATAGTAGAGCAGTAAAAGCAGGGGACTGCTTTATTGCTTTAAAAGGTGCAGTGACGGATGGTGCTCATTATATACAGCAAGCAGTAGCTGATGGCGCCGTAGTTATTTTGGTTGATCAAGCAACTAAAGTACCAATCAATTTGGCAGATATCTCCGTGCCCGTTTTCAGTGTTGAAAATTTAACACAGTGGGTTTCACAGATTGCCGGTCGTTTTTATGGCGATCCATCACACCAATTAAATATAGCGGCATTTACTGGAACTAATGGTAAAACAACCTGTTCTCAGCTTTACGCCCAGTTAATGTCAAAGGTACTCGTTAAAGATACGTCTGTTAAGCCTGCCTATATAGGTACTACAGGTTTTGGTATGGCTGAATCAAAGGCCGTAGATGCGGTATTTGAGCATAAACAGAGTGACCATCAGTTGACTACGCCGGATGCGGTTTCTACCCAAAGAATACTGGCTGAGTTATTAAGTAATGGTTCTGAATATGTGGCTCTAGAGGCCTCATCTCATAGTTTAGTCCAGCATCGTATTCAGTCGTTGCAGATTGATACTGGGGTCTTTACAAATTTAAGCCGCGATCATCTTGATTACCATCAAACCATAGAGAATTATGCCGCCGCAAAGTCTAGCCTGTTTGAAATGCCATCTATAAAAACTGCGGTAATCAATAAGGATGATGCAGTAGGTGCGCAGATAATCAAGCAACTGCGATCGGATATTAGTTTACTAACGTTCAGTTTGGACAACACCAGTGCAGATTTATATTGTTCAGATATTACTCTTTCAGCTATCGGTATTGAGGCGACTATAAATACGCCATGGGGTTCTGGGAAGCTTAAATCAAATCTACTTGGCCAATTTAATCTGAGTAATTTACTCGCGATAATCGCGGTTGCTTGTTCTCAAGGAGCTGTTCTGGATGACTGTTTGAAAGTTGTTCCAGAGTTATTAGCCGTATCGGGTCGAATGGAGTTGGTATCTGCACATATGCACCCCCAGGTAGTTGTGGATTATGCTCATACGCCTGATGCTCTGGAAAAGGCACTTCAAGCATTAAAGCCCTATTGTAATGGCAGGCTTTGGGTAATATTTGGTTGTGGCGGTAATCGTGATAATGGTAAGCGTGAGCAGATGGGTAAGATCGCTGATCAATACGCTGATAGAGTAGTTATTACCAATGATAATCCAAGATTTGAAGCCCCTGAAAAAATTGTACAACAGATACTTGAGGGTATTGATGGTGAGACTGATGTTGAGTTAGATCGCAGACGAGCCATTGCCACCAGTATTATTCAGGCTGAAAAGCAGGATATTGTATTAATTGCCGGCAAGGGCCATGAAAACTATCAGATTTTAGGTAGTAGTCGTATCGCCTTTAGCGATCAAGAAGAGGCCTTAGCTGCATTAGAGACGGCTCAGTTAAATAGCTCGCCATCGATTGAAGGAGGTATCTTGTGATCTCCGATTTCCGATTAACTGATGCGGCCCTCACATTTGGTGGCACCCTATTAAATCCGGACTGCGAATTTAATCAGGTTTCTATTGATAGCCGAAATTTCGCAGATGGTGATCTTTTTGTAGCCATAAAAGGTGAGCGTTTTGATGCCCATAAATTTCTGGGTGAAATTGCGACTAAAGCTTCAGGCCTAGTAGTTAATATTCCTGATAAAAGTCTCCCTATACCCCAATGGGTGGTTGAAGATACTACCGAGGCGCTCGGCCAGTTAGCGCGAATGAATAGGGATCGGTTTGAAGGGCAGCTTATTGCAGTTACGGGAAGTAGTGGTAAAACCTCTGTGAAAGAAATGATTGCCGCTATTTTTAGTCAAGGCGCTAAAGTTCATGCCACAAAGGGTAATTTAAATAATCATATTGGTGTCCCACTGACATTGCTCACTATGGATGCAAGTGCCGATATTGCGGTAATAGAAATGGGTGCCAGTGATGCTGGGGAAATCGCCTACTTATGTGAAGTTGCCAAACCAGATATCGCTTTAGTCAATAATATACAACATGCGCATATTGAAGGATTCGGTTCTATTGAGGGTGTAGCCTCAGCAAAAGCTGAAATCTACAGTGGACTAAATGCTAATGGAACCGCGGTAATCAATCTGGATCTATCTTGGTCTCAAAAATGGCAGCAATCACTTTCTAATACCCGCTGTATTACGTTTTCAATCGAGAAAAAAGATGCAGATATCTTTGCAGATAATATTAAGACCCTTGACAGTGGTTGCTGTGAATTTGAGCTCTGCGCCAATAATAAAAGGGTGTTAATAAATTTACCTTTACCCGGATTACACTCGGTAAAAAATGCAGTTGCCGCTGCTGCCTGTGCCTTTGCATCCGGTATATATTTAGAGCAAATCATTAACGGACTCTCTTCTGTTAAGCCAGTATCTGGACGGCTAAATGCACACCAATTAGCCAATAATATAACGCTTATTGACGATACCTATAACGCAAACCCCGATTCATTTAAGGCGGCAATTGATGTGCTCAGTTCTGTCGAGGGAAATAAAGTGTTGGTGATGGGTGATATGGCTGAATTGGGCGATAAGGCAATGCAAATGCATGAAGAGATTGGTGGCTATGCTCAGAATAAAGGTCTAGATGAATTACATACAGTGGGAACCCTAAGCGCTATTACCGCCAATAAATTTGGTGGAACTCACCATGACAATAAAAATGATCTTATTAATGTTTTGAGTGAGATTTTTGACCGCAAAACAAAAACAACTATTTTAATTAAGGGCTCTCGAAGCTCAGGCATGGAAGAAGTGGTTAAAACACTTTCCAATAAGGAGATTAGCTAATGTTATTGTGGCTCGCTGAATATTTAAGTGAATTTTATACACCATTTTCGGTATTTAAATACCTCACTCTGAGGGGTATCTTAGCCGTACTCACAGCACTATTAATCAGTTTAGCTGCTGGCCCAAAAGTAATTCGTCTTCTTAATCGGTTGCAAATGGGTCAGGCAATCCGCACCGATGGCCCTAAGACTCATCTCGAAAAAGCCGGCACTCCAACCATGGGTGGCGCACTAATATTATTATCGATTTTTGTCAGTAGCTTGCTGTGGTCTGATTTGAGTAACCGCTATGTATGGGTAGTAATGGCGGTGACCTTACTGTTTGGTTTAATTGGCTGGGTAGATGATTACCGTAAAGTGGTAGAAAAAAACCCTCGTGGCTTACCCAGTCGCTGGAAGTACTTTTGGCAATCTGTGGTAGGTCTTTGTGCTGCATTATTTTTATACAATACAGCTCAGAGTCCAGCAGATTTAGAATTGATCGTTCCATTTTTTAAAGATGTAGCAATTTACATGGGACCATTTTTCATTGTTTTGACCTATTTCGTTATCGTGGGAACCAGCAATGCAGTTAACCTAACAGACGGTTTAGATGGTTTGGCTATCTTGCCAACCGTTCTGGTGGCTGGCGCTCTGGGGATAATTGCCTATTTAACCGGTCATTTTCAGTTTGCTAGCTACCTACATATTCCCTATATCGCCGGAGCCGGTGAGCTTCTTATATTTTCTGCCGCAATTTGTGGTGCAGGACTTGGTTTTCTATGGTTTAACACTTATCCAGCCATGGTATTTATGGGTGATGTGGGCTCTCTTGCATTAGGTGCTGCCTTAGGTGTTATAGCAGTGATCGTTCGACAAGAAATTGTTTTGATGATTATGGGCGGAGTGTTTGTGATGGAGACACTGTCTGTAATTTTGCAGGTTGGATCATTCAAGTTGACAGGAAAACGCATATTTAGAATGGCGCCATTGCATCATCACTTTGAATTAAAAGGTTGGCCAGAGCCGCGGGTAATTGTCCGCTTTTGGATTATTACAGTCATGCTAGTCCTATTGGGCCTAGCTACATTAAAACTGCGTTAGGATCGGATTTATAAATGTCAGATATTATTGTGACTAATCGTAAAACAGCTATCCTAGGTATGGGAGCTACAGGGGTCTCTGTCGCTTCTTTCTTAGCCTCTAGGGATATGCCTTTCGATTTTTCCGATAGTCGCAATGAGCCACCCAATATTGATTTAATCAAAGCCAATCATCCTCAGGCTGAAGTGTCTTTGGGCGCTTTTGATGCGGATTATTTATGTAGATATGACCGGCTAATTGTTAGCCCGGGAATATCACTCGATGAACCCGCACTAGTAAAGGCAAAAGCGCAGGGTGTTGAATTGTTGGGCGATTTCGAATTATTTCTAGAGCAGGCTCAGGCGCCAGTCATAGCAATTACTGGATCTAATGGTAAAAGTACGGTGACTGCTTTATTAGGGAAAATGGCTGAAGATAGTGGAATAAGTGTTGGTATTGGCGGCAATATAGGCACGCCAATGCTAGATCTTCTAGATGAAAGCCATACGCTTTATGTTATTGAAGTATCCAGCTTCCAATTGGAATTGCTCAATGATGCTCGCGGTGCTATTTCCTGTCTATTAAATATTAGCCCTGATCATCTTGATCGGTATAAAAATTTACAGCAATACCACAGTGCAAAGCATCGTATTTTTCGTGGTGCCAGCAAAGTGGTAATTAATCGTGAGGATGTTTTAACTCGTCCTTTAATATCGATTCAAATTCCAATGATTAGTTTTGGTTTAAATCAACCCGATCTTGGAAGCTTTGGTATTTTAGAGGGAATTAAAAACGGTTATTTATCCTATGGTATTGAGCGTTTGATGCGGGTTGATCAAGTAGCCTTAAAAGGCTCGCATAATATTGCCAATACACTTGCTGCACTGGCGCTAGGTTATAGCGTCGATCTACCAATGGAAGGCATGCTCGATACCTTAAAAACTTTCAAAGGTTTACCTCATCGCTGCCAAACAATTGCAGAGGTTAATTCAGTCAGTTTTATTAACGACTCAAAAGCCACTAATGTTGGAGCAACCATTGCTGCCATCAAAGGACTTGGTAATAGAGATAGTAAAAATATCATATTAATTGCCGGTGGGCAGGCTAAGGGGCAAGAGTTTTCAGCGCTAGCGTCAGAGATAGCCGCGTCCGTTAAGTTAACCATTTTAATTGGTGAAAACGCGGAGCAGTTTGCCTCAATTCTTCAGGATAGTAGCGAATACCAATTCTCAGATTCTCTAGATGGGGCAGTAAATCAAGCCAATCAATACGCTGATTCAGGCGATACAGTATTATTATCACCCGCCTGTGCCAGCTTTGATATGTTTGATGGTTTTGAGCATCGGGGTCATTGTTTTAAAATGGCTGTAGAAGGATTGAGTAAAGTTCAGGAGTCAATCCAATGAGTCAAACGATCCCAATGAAAAATATGGCTCAAAGAAATGATAGTTGGTATTTCGATACTAAGCTCTTATTGCCCGCACTCGCCTTATTATCTATTGGTTTGGTGATGGTTGCCTCAGCTTCCTTTAGTTATGCCGATCACAGATTTGGCGACCAATTTTATTTTGTAAAACGCCATTTTGCCTATCTTATTATCAGTCTTGGCGCTGTAGGTGTTGGGTTTTATCTCTCACCTTCATTTTGGTCTAAGTACAGACTAGCGTGGATATTATTGTCTATTTTATTATTAGCTGCAGTGCTTGTACCCGGTGTTGGTCTAAGTCTTAATGGTAGTCGTCGATGGTTGGGTTTAGGTGGTTTTACACTTCAGGTTTCTGAGTTGGTTAAAGTCGCTACAGTGGTATTTTTAGCCGCTCAGCTTGAAAAATATCGAGATACACTCAGTGATAGTTGGCCTCAGTTTGGCAAGTTAATGGCCGTCATTATTGTATTATCTATATTGCTTATATTAGAGCCAGATTTTGGCTCTGTAGCTGTTTTGGGCTGCACCTTTATGGCGCTGTTATTTTTAGGTGGCTCACATATACGTCAGTTTTTATCCGTTCTTGCACTAGCGGGACTCTCATTTTGGGTAATGGCTACCGCTGCCCCCTACCGTATGGCGCGATTAACAGCCTATTTGGATCCATGGTCAGATCAATTTAATTCTGGCTATCAGTTAACTCAGTCATTAATCGCATTTGGGCGAGGTGAGCTATTTGGCGTAGGGCTGGGTCAATCTGTGCAAAAAATGCTGTATTTACCCGATGCACACACAGACTTTGTTTTTGCAATCTATGCAGAAGAGTTTGGCTTTATTGGGGTGGTATGCCTGGTCGCACTTTACAGTTTTTTTGTGATTCGAATTTTACAGTTAGGAAAAAAAGCCATTAGCAAACAAAATTGGTATGCCGCCTATGTATTCATTGGTTTCGGCTTAATCCTTAGTGGACAGGCATTTATTAACCTAGGGGTTAACGCAGGCTTACTGCCCACCAAAGGTCTAACACTACCATTTATAAGTTATGGCGGTAGTAGCTTAATTGTCTGCTGTGCCATGTTAGGCATGATGATGCGCCTCAGTCATGAGCTTCAGCGAAGTAAAACTGTTTCAGGGAGGACTGGTTATGGAAGCTAATACACCATCCCTAAACTCTATGCGGGTCATGATAATGGCAGGCGGTACCGGTGGGCATGTTTTCCCAGCATTGGCTGTTGCTGAAAAACTTCAGCAGCAACAGATCAGTATTTCTTGGCTTGGAACACGCAAAGGGATTGAATCAGAACTTATTCCACAGCAGGGAATCGAGTTACATTATTTGAATGTCGAGGGTCTTCGTGGCCGTGGCCTATTAGCTCTATTAAGAGCGCCATTCAAACTACTTTCATCGATCATTCAAGCCTGCTCAGCACTAACTCAATTTAACCCATCCGTAGTGCTAGGTATGGGTGGTTTTGTTTCTGGCCCTGGTGCTATAGCGGCCAAATTAAAAGGTATTCCACTGGTTATTCATGAGCAAAACTCAGTGGCTGGAACAACTAATAGGCTATCGGCAAAACTAGCCACACGAGTAATGCAGGGTTTCCCTAATACCTTTAATCAAGCTGAGCATTGTGGCAATCCAGTTCGAGCTGAGATTGAAGCCATAGAGCCACCTAATGAACGTTTAGCTAATCGACAGGGCGCGATGAAACTGCTTGTTCTAGGGGGTAGTCGAGGTGCTTTAGCTATTAACAAGCTAATACCGGAAGCGCTAGCAACAATAGATCCGCAAAAAAGACCTGTGGTTTTACATCAAGTTGGGGATAAGCATTTACAAACAACCCAAGAATTTTACCAAGCCCAGAGTCTTGATATTGAATCCAATGCTATTCAAATTGTGTCCTTTATTGACAGTATGCAAGAGGCTTATGAATGGGCAGACTTTGTGATTTGTCGATCGGGTGCATTAACAGTTGCCGAATTAACCGCTGTAGGTCTTGGTGCGCTTCTTGTCCCCTTTCCTTATGCCATTGATGAGCATCAAACCTCAAATGGTGAGTGGCTAGTCAATGGGCAAGCAGCACTAATGATTCAACAGCGGGATATAACTCCCCAGGGTTTAGCGGATCAGATAGTGAGCCTAGCTAATAATCCCGAGCAGCGTCTAAGTATGGCAAACCATGCGCGATCACTGGCAAAAAATGGTGCAGCTGATCGAGTTGCCAAGGTGTGTATGGAGGTTGCTAATGTCTAATAGTTTAAACTTTCAACCACCAGAAATGCGCCGAATTAGTCGTATTCACTTTGTCGGTATAGGCGGCAGTGGTATGAGTGGAATAGCAGAGGTTCTTTTGAACCAGGGCTATCAAATTTCTGGATCAGATATCAATCTTGGGCCTACTGTTAAGCGATTGAAAGCCAGTGGTATGCAGATTTTTAAAGGACATGCTCAAACTAATGTTGAGGGAGCCGATGTTGTTGTTAAATCTTCAGCGGTGACATTAGATAACCCCGAAATAGTCGCTGCCTACGAGTTAGGAATTCCTGTAGTAAGGCGGGCTGAGATGCTTGCCGAATTAATGCGTTATCGCCATGGGGTTGCTGTTGCTGGAACCCATGGCAAGACAACAACTACCAGTTTAATCGCGGCAATTTTTGCCGAGGAAAAACGCGATCCCACATTTATTGTTGGTGGTCGAGTCAATAGTATCGGAACCAATGCCAAGTTAGGTGCCAGTCGCTACATTATTGCTGAAGCAGATGAAAGTGATGCTTCATTCTTGCATCTTCAGCCTATGGTCTCTGTGGTTACAAATATAGAGCCGGATCATATGGAAACCTATGGCTTTGATTTTGAACAGCTAAAAACCACCTATATTGAATTTTTACATAATCTACCGTTTTATGGTTTGGCCGTTGTCTGTATTGATGACCCAGTGATACGCGAGTTAATTAATAGTATAGGTCGACCCACACTAACCTATGGGTTTAGTGAGGATGCAAACTACCGTATTTCTGAGTTTTCCATGATAGAGGGTCACGGTCAGTTTGTAATTCATCGCCCAGATAATCAAACAACTCTAAGTATGAGTTTAAATATTCCCGGTCGCCATAATGCCCTCAATGCTGCCGCCGCAATTGCAGTAGCAACTGATGAAGGCATCTCCGATAAAGCAATTATTGCGGGTTTAGAAAAATTCTGTGGTGTAGGGCGGCGATTTGAAACGATTGGCCAATACCCAGTTGAAAATACCAAGGGTGGAACAGCCACGCTAGTAGATGACTACGGGCATCATCCCACGGAATTAAAAGCAACCATAGATGCTGTAAGAGATGGATGGCCAGAAAAGCGTCTGGTTATGGTATTTCAACCCCATCGCTATAGTCGTACTCGAGATATGTACGAAGATTTTGTTCAAATTCTTTCTGAGGTTGACCTTTTAATTATGCTTGATGTTTATGCTGCAGGAGAAGACCCTATAGTCGGTGCCGGCAGCAAAAATCTTTGCAATAGTATTCGCCAGCGCGGTGCTATAGATCCTATCTATGTAGAAAATATGGAAGAAATTCCAAATCTTGTGGCAGGTTTAGTGCAGGCAGATGACATAGTCCTCACTCAGGGTGCAGGTAGCGTGTCAAAACTGGTAGCTATGTTAAAAGATAGTCAGCTAAAGCCAGTAAAGGAGTGCAAATAATGACGTCTAAAGTCACTCATTTTGGCAAAGTAGGGGTGCTTTATGGTGGTCATTCATCAGAGCGTGAAATATCCCTATTAACTGGTGCTGCAATTGTGCAAGCTCTTCAGAATAAGGGTGTTGATGCCGTTGCTATCGATATCAAAGACCATCCGATTGAATCGATTTGTGCGGCTAATCTGGATCGAGCATTTATCGCATTACATGGTCCCGGTGGTGAAGACGGAACCCTTCAAGGTTCCCTTGAATGTCTTGGAATACCCTACACCGGAAGCGGTGTGATGGCGTCAGCTTTGGCTATGGATAAGTTGCGTTGCAAACAGATATGGAAAGGTATTGGCTTACCCACCACGGATTTTGCTTCATTAGATCAAAATACAGATTGGCAGCAAACCATTGATAGGCTCGGTGGCTGTTTAGTGGTTAAGCCAGCCTGTGAAGGCTCAAGTGTTGGAATGAGTATTGCCGAATCTCCAGAGCAGTTAAAGCAAGCATGGCAATTGGCGTCTAAATATGACGCCAAAGTAATAGCTGAACCTCGCCTAATGGGTGAAGAATACACAGTTGCCATACTCGGTGAGCAAGCGTTGCCCTCAATAAGAATTAAAGCCAATGCCACATTCTATGACTACGAAGCAAAGTATCTTTCAGATAAAACTGACTATTTTTGTCCATCGGGCTTAGATGCACAAAGAGAAAATGAGTTAGCTCAGTTATGTATTAATGCTTATAAAAGTATTGATGGCAAAGGATGGGGTCGAGTGGATGTTATGACCGATCTCAATGGTACATTTTTTGTGCTAGAAGTTAATACAGTGCCGGGAATGACCAGCCATAGTCTGGTACCTATGGCCGGAAAGGCAGCGGGAATGGATTTTGAAGCACTGGTTTTAGCGATCTTAGAGGAATCTATCTAATGACTCGTTCAGAACAGCAAGTTAGCTCAAGAACTAAAGAAGACGACCGAAGTGTTGTCGATAAGCTAATGAATAACATGAGCAAAATAATTACTCTGCTTCTGTTCTTTAGTATTGCCTATGGTGCCAATCTAGCCATTCAATATTTAGATAAGCCAATCACTAAGGTGAGCATTGAGGGTGAATTCAAATATTTAGACCACCAGCAACTGGTTGCATTGGTCAATGGCCAAATGAATGGTGGATTTATCACCATTGATCTCAAAGCACTACAAAATGTTCTCCACCAGCATCCATGGGTTGCAGAGGTGAGTGTTCAGCGGCAATGGCCCAGCTATATGCGAATTAATGTAGTCGAAGAAGTGCCAATTGCCCGTTGGGGTGATGACGCATTTCTAAATAGATTAGGTGACAAATTAATTATTAAAGATAACAGTCAATTAGCTAAATTACCGCTGATGACAGCAGAGTTTGGAAGTTCATCAGAAGTGATGAAGCAGTATCAACGACTAACAGACCTATTACTTCCAACCGGATTAAAACTATCAAAATTAAAACTTGATCGCCTTGGCGCTTGGCAAGTGGAAACCAGTAATGGGATTCAGCTTATTCTAGGTCGCAACCAGGTAGGCGAGAAAATAAGACGTCTAGTGTTGGTTTGGGAAACTGATCTCAATCAGCAAGCAAGCAAGATTAAAACGATAGACCTTCGTTATCCAAACGGCCTAGCGGTATCTTGGAAGAGTACAAGAAAAGTTGCGATAAAAAGATTAGATGAAACATCAGATGAATTGAGGAAAGTGACTATTATCCGCGGATGATAGAAAACTATAGAGGAAAAAATGGCAAATACAAATGAACAAAATATGATCGTTGCGCTTGATATAGGTACCTCCAAGGTGGTTGCCATAGTAGGTGCCATTAATGCCAGTTGTGAACTAGAAATCATTGGCACCGGTATGCATGCATCAGGTGGCTTAAAGAAAGGTGTTGTGGTCAATATAGAAGCCACAGTAAATTCTATAGAGCGAGCAATCGAAGAAGCTGAATTAATGTCTGGTTGTTCAATTCACTCAGTCTATGCAGGTATTGCCGGTAGTCATATTCGTAGCTTGAACTCCCACGGTATCGTTGCAATTAGTGACCGCGAAGTACAGCCAGTAGATATTGATCGGGTGATTGATGCGGCTAGAGCGGTGGCCATTCCAGCTGATCAAGAAATACTGCATGTATTACCTCAGGAATACATTATTGATGATCAAGAGGGTGTGCATAAACCTATTGGTATGTCAGGTGTTCGTCTAGAGGCCAAAGTACATCTTGTGACCTGCGCCGCCAATGCATCGCAGAACATCAAAAAGTGTATACGACGTTGTGGTTTAGAGGTCGATAACATTGCATTAGAGCAGCTAGCCTCGAGTTATGCGGTACTGACAGAAGATGAAAAGCAACTGGGTGTAGCACTGGTCGATATAGGCGGAGGAACCTCAGATATTGCAATATTTACAGAGGGTGCCATTCGTCATACAGGTGTTATTCCAATCGCCGGCGATCAGGTTACCAATGACATCGCCATGGCATTGCGAACGCCTACAGCTCAGGCCGAAGAATTAAAAATTAAATACGCCTGTGCATTGGCTAAATTGGCGCGTCCAGAAGAGACCGTCAAAGTGCCAAGTGTGGGTGATCGGGATGCCAGAGATATGTCACGCCAACTTCTAGCGGAAGTTGTAGAGCCGCGGTATGACGAGTTATTCACTCTGGTTCAAGCGGAACTAAGACGCAGTGGATTCGAAGAATTAATCGCTGCAGGCATAGTACTTACAGGGGGCACCTCGAAAATGGAAGGTGTCTGTGAATTAGCCGAAGAAATATTTCATATGCCGGTTCGAATAGGTACGCCGACCGGTGTAAAAGGCTTAAAAGAAATTGTGAACAACCCAATTTATTCAACAGGGGTTGGGCTTTTGCAATTTGGTGTGCAAGAGCAGGCAAGGCAGGGTTTTAAGGAGGCAGTAAGTCAGGATAGTAATAGCATACTGGATAGAATTAAAAATTTTTTCCAGGCGGGAGTATAGGCACAAAACCAATGGTTTTGATGTAATTTTTTGAGGCGCATAATAAGGGGAAACCTATGTTTGAACTA
>DKNZ01000069.1:0-5240 GCA_002469845.1 Cellvibrionales bacterium UBA7375
ACGATTTGAAGTGGGCTTACTCCCCATTACTGATGTGCATGAAATTCAAGCTATTTATGATGACGCCACCGTTAATAGTCTTGAAGCAAACGGTGCGCTAGATATAGCCTTTGAACAGTTACAGATTCTAAGCGGTAAAAATCACAACGCATTGGCCGGAATAAAAGATAACTTTATTACTGTTAACCCAGATCCAGCGTCCGCCGAATCTTGGGTAGAGTTCGCCCTAGCTAATAATTTTGATTTGCAAGCCAGTCAGCTGACCTATGAGGCATCTGAGCAAACCGCCAAGGCGGCTAAAGCGCAACATTTACCAAAAATTACTATTTCTGCTGACTATACAAAGCATGATATCGAAGCAATAACCGCCACTGAGGCCACAACCACAGAACAAACTGCCATTAATTTAAACTTAACAATGCCTATTTTTTCTGGCGGTCTAACAAGTTCTCAAGCTCGACAGTCTTCTTATCAAGCCAAAGCCGCAGAGCAAAATTACGTTGCGACTATACGCAATACTATGCAAGCCGCTCGCTCTAATCATCAATTAGCTATTACCAATGCGGCAAGAGTTAAGGCGCGCAAACAGGCCATTACATCAGCTGAAAGTGCCTTGAAAGCCACTCAAGCCGGCTATGAGGTTGGGACGCGCACTATAGTTGATGTTTTAATGGCTCAGCGAACCCTATTTCAAGCAAAGAGAAACTTTTCTAATGCTAGATATGACTATATTTTGTCCATGATGCGCCTAAAAGGGGTTGCAGGACAGCTCTCACCTCAAGAAATCTATACTTTAGACACATGGTTGGACCGTAGTATTAAGGTCAAACCCTAGATTTATTGGGCAAGCTGTTTTTTAATTTGAGTGAGTAAAATATCTAAAGCACCTCTGTTTTGTTGCGCAATACGTCGGCCAGACTCACCCATCGTATTACGCAGCTTGTCATCTTGTAGCAACTTTAATACTTGTTTCGCCAAACTATCTGCATCCTGACAAAGCACCATGGCATTACCCTCAAGCAACAGTTGAGATGCCTCGGAGAAATTAAATAGATGAGGCCCACTAATAACTGGCACCCCCCAAGTTGCTGGCTCAATCATATTATGCCCACCTGTTGGGACCATACTGCCACCTACAAACGCAATGTCGCAGGCACCATAGAAAAGCATTAATTCTCCCATGGTATCACACAGTAAAATATCAGCCTTGCTGATGTCTTGCTCGCACTGAGTTCGTTTTGCGACTACATAGCCCTCCGACTTACAGAGCTCTTCTACTCGACTAAATCTTTCGGGATGGCGAGGAACAAGAACCAGTAATGGCATGACCTCACTGGATGCTATAATCTTTTTAAATCCATTCAAAATGATTTCATCTTCACCATCGTGGGTACTAGCCGCAAGTAAAATAGGGCGATTTGAATTCCCGCGCCATGACTCTTTCAGCGAAATAGCTTGCAACTGCAAATCACTATTAAGACTTAGATCAAATTTGATGTTACCACCAATGGTAAGTGCCGCCTTAGGCAAACCTAGCTCTACAAATCTAGCACCATCATCTTTGTGCTGTGCGATCACACTGTTAATAGATCGCAACATTGGTCTCACCAAAGGCAAAATTCTTTTATAGCCCCTAGCTGATTTTTCTGACAATCGCGCATTAGCCAAAATAACAGGTATTTTCCTTTTTTGGCAGGCGGCAATGGTGTTAGGCCAAAGTTCGGTTTCCATAATAATTAGCATGACAGGTTTAACACTATTTAAAAATCGCGCTACGGCGTCTGGGGTATCATAGGGAGCATAGCTATGCTCGACCGAATTACCAAAAACAGCTTGTATTCTTTCAGAGCCTGTCGGCGTCATACAGGTAATGTTTAGATGGAAGTTTGGGTATTGTTTTTGAAGAGCTTTTACAAGGGGGACCGCCGCAAGGGTTTCACCTACGGACACTGTATGCAGCCAAATGACGTTCTTTTTAACACATGGAGTGACAAAACCAAGACGCTCATGCCATCGTTTAGCATAGCCAGGTTGTTTTAAAGCGCGGAATACTAGCCGAGCCATAATAGCTGGTATCAAAAGAAAAATTATAAGGGCGTAAAGTATCCTAGCCATATTTACAAAATACCAAAACTACTTGTTTTTGGTAATACCTCTTTTTGCCTTGCGCTCTTGAATATCGCTACTATCTTTATGCCTAACAAAACTAGTTGAGCTTTTAGCCTTCGCAATTTAAAAGATTTTTTGCGCCGATCTGGCACTTTAGTTGAAAATCGTGTGCCTAGAAGTGATGAAGTGGTTTCACATGGCGATTTGAGATCATAGTACTCACAACAATCTAACTGAATTGCTGCAGCAGAATCAATTTGCCATGCTTTTAAACAGCTTGTTCTGCATATATGTGCATCTGCTAAAGCAATACCTTTTTGACTTTCCATTTTAAGTAGTTTTGTAGCCCCCTCTGGCGACAGTACATAGGCTGCAGCACCTGTACCTCCATAATACAGTCGCTTCAACTCATAACCCTTTATTTGATATTTAGCTCTTTCAGCTAATACTTTTTTTCGACCCCGTGTTTCAAGATTGATATATTCAGTTTTTAATTTTGAAAAATATTCAAGTAACTCTGGAAGATCGTTACAAACATAGGCATCGTCCTCTAAAATTAGCGCTGTATCTCCTGTTTGAATAATTTTTTTCCAGATATTTCTATGACTGAGATAACAGGCAACTTCAGGATAGCTAAGTGGGCGCTCCCAAGAAAAAGCCTTGCTTTCATAGAACTCTTGAGTAACACATTCAACAGAAATGGCCTTAACAATTTCAAAATCAAGCTTTAATCTATTAAATTGGCTTGCTTGAAAAGATGCTCTACTCTGCTCTGTGGGCAAATTAATAATATATATTTTCATTTACCACCATCGTGTACGGTCTCGTTTATGGCAGTCTCGAAAGCGCTTATAAACGGTATCATTTTGCTGCAATCTGAAAAAAATTTCGCGCAGGATTTTAATCGAATGTAATTGATCGTCGTTTTTTAATAACAGGCTGTCTAATCGCCAACGAAAGTTCCGCAATGTATCATCAGTTCCTATTGCGAAGGCTGAGGTGCCATCCCAAAGAGGTATGCGATTATTTTTCAAGTCGATATTTTCAGCCATTTGTGTAGTCACGCCAGGGCAATTTGTAATATGTCGTTCTGTTTCAGAAAGTTTTACTGTATTAACCAAAGATGTTACGGCTAGTGCGCCCGTGCACTCTGCTAAATCGTCACTGAAATCTGCAAAGGTATCCGCTGCAGAAACAAGCCATCTGGTATTTAATTGCTTGATTAAAAAATCACCACACTCTAGCCATAATTCAGCAAAAGCCTTAAACATCTCTTTCTGATTGACCTCTCTGCGAATTAAAACAATCAAGCTTGCATGATAGTGAGATAATTCAGACTGTCCCATGAACTCTTTTTTTAGATTAGAAAGATGCTGTTCAAGACTTATCTCAGAGCCATGCGTAAAATGGAAGTCCTTACCATCAATAATTTTCTGTTGAAGTTCTTGTAAGCTTTTCTTGCCAAGGGCACTAATCACTTTATGTGAACCAAAGCGGCGACGATGGCGTGAAAAAGAAAACCATTTTTCCAATTTGCTTTTTTTTCTTGTTACCATAGATAATCACTCACTTGACGCTTTAGTCGCTAGCCCAATGATCTGCAACCCAGCTAGCGGGCTTAAAGCGCCGATACCATTTGCCACTTACACCAATAATTGCCTCATGTGGGTCGGGCTTGCCATGAAATACTACCACGCGAGTATCTTCAGGCATCTGGGTTTTCCGGGCAAAAAATAATGAAAATGGCTTAATACAGTGGCGTTTAAAGCTTCGGCACCATTGGTCAGGCCAGTAACTCAAGGCATTTTTGGCTATTAATTCTGCAGACAGGTACTCCTGCTCATTGCGATGGATGTTTTTTATTTCCTTAAACGACTGCTCAAACTTGGATAAAATCTCTGGATGTGCGCCTACTTCAAAACGGTAGACCGATGAATTTCCAGTGCCGTCTTTTTTAATCCAATCTTTAATAATTATTACCTTACCGGGATAATCAAATAAATCATCCAAGCTACCTGTAATAATCAAATCCAAATCTAAGCACAGTACCTTGCCTTTTAGATCATATAAACTCTCCGAAAACACGGCTAATTTATTCCAGCCACGCTCTGGACCATCCAGCTTAACCTCAGGCTCTGGCAGCGGGAAAACTTCAATATTTTTATCTAAGCCTTCAGCATCCTCAGTAAGACAAACAAAGCGAAATTCTTTATTGAGGTTTCTGTTCACCATTGAATAGAGTTTATTGACATAATCAGCGGGGTACTTTGTACCCCACTTCATACACAAGACATTAACTGGCTCAACTGCTACAGAACTCAAATTTTAATCTCCGAAAAGAATTTCTTTATTAGGCAACTGATGTTAACCAACTTAAATACTTGGAATTTTTACCGCGTACTAAATCAAAGTATGCAGACTGCAGCTCAGCCGTTAGAGATCCGCGCTCACCAGTGCCTATAATACGGCTATCACATTCACGTATAGGTACTATCTCAGCGGCAGTTCCACTAAAGAATGCCTCATCACTAATATAGACCTCATCGCGAGAAATACGCTTTTCATGAACCGCTATACCCTGATCTGCAGCGAGTGTGAATACGGTATCGCGAGTAATGCCATCCAAACATGAAGTCAGGTCAGGGGTATAAATAGCGCCTTTACGTACTATAAAGAAGTTTTCTGCACTTCCCTCTGCAACATAGCCCTCAGGGTCCAGCATTATCGCTTCATCACAACCGGAATCTAAGGCCTCGCGCAAAGCTAGCATTGAGTTGATATAGTTACCACTGGCTTTAGCTTTAACCATGGTGATATTTACATGGTGTCTGGTATACGAGGATGTTCGAACCTTTAAGCCTGACTCTAACGTCTCTGGCGAGGTATAGGATGGCCACTCCCATGCGGCAATCCCCAAATGAACCTTTAGCCCTTCAGCCCGTAAACCCATCCCTTCAGAACCTAAGAACACCAATGGACGAATGTAAGCTTCTTTGAGATTATTCTCTCGAACAACTTCACAGATTGCCGAGCTGACTTCTTCTTCAGTGTAAGGAATATCTAAATGCAGAATTTTCGCAGAATTAAATAAACGGCGAACATGGTCTTCCAAACGGAAAATACAGGTACCA
>DKNZ01000069.1:5627-11274 GCA_002469845.1 Cellvibrionales bacterium UBA7375
AAAGTGTATTTGCGCATCACGCCAATCCACTAATTTACCATCCATCCAAATAAAACCATCTCGGTCTGAAAATGCCATCGACCTAATCCTCTTTCTTGTGATTACTTAAAAAACTCTGCCAGCATAGCTGAACAGCCTCACGCTGTTCAGTATATTCCGACACCAATACCTCAGCAGGACGATTTTGCAATTGCAAATCATGGGCTGCCGAGCGATATATCTTATAGGCTTCTATCAGTTGCTGTGCCTTTTGCTCGCTAATAACCTCTGCGTTCGACATAGCGTCTAGCAATCGAACGGTATCTGTCCACTGAACTAATTGTTCAGACTTATTAGACCAAGCCAAGACCGCAAATTGAACCATAAATTCAATATCGACGATACCTCCAGATGACTGCTTTAGGCAGTATTTTCCATCTTTTGTGCTTTTATCCAGATGTTTACGCATTTTAATACGCATTTCAGACACATCATTGCGCAATTTTTCGATATTTCTTTTTTTACGCAATTGTTTAATACGAATAGCATCAAATCCCAATGCCGTTGTCTTATCACCCGCTATCACTCTTGAGCGAACCAGTGCCTGATGCTCCCAAGTCCATGCGCTTTGTTGTTGATATTTTTCAAACGAGTCAAGGCTAGAAACTAACATGCCCGAATTACCCGAAGGCCGAAGTCGCATATCTATCTCGTAGGCCATACCCGCATGGGTTGATGTTGATAGCAGATGAATAATACGCTGACCTAGACGGGCAAAAAAAGTGGAGCTATCAATGGACTTGGGGCCACCAATAGTTTCACCAACTAAATTATCATGCAAAAAAACCAAATCTAAATCAGATTTATAACCCATTTCTAACCCACCCACCTTGCCATAGGCAACCACAATAAAACCTGGGGTTGCGCCATCATAGGTCTTATCTATTGCCGGTACCGGCGTGCCATATTTAGCTACCATTTGATGCCAGGCGACATTAGCCACATGCTCTACCACTACTTCAGCCGTCCATGTCAGCTGATCGCTAGCCTCCATTAAAGATAAGCGGTCCGTAATCTCACTGGCAGCAATCCGCAAATTGCAAGCACGCACAAAGTAGCGAATAACCTCCATTTGTTGCTCTTGATCATTGGCATCAAGACGTAATGTTTGCTGTCGCAGCTGATCCTGCAAATCAACTTTGGTCTGAGTGGCATACAAATTTCTTGGATCCAATAACTCATCCAGCAAGTCTGGAAAAGCGGTGAGTTGATCGGCAATCCACTGACTTCTTTGGCACAGCAGCGCTAATTGCTCCAAAGCCTGAGAATTTTCTATTAGCAATGTGAGATACACACTGCGTCGCAATACTGCTTGAACTAAATTAAACACTAGACCAAAGGTACGATCACTATCCTTTTGGGCAGCACAGACTCGCAGCACTTCGGGCATTAGCGTATCTAGACGAGCCCTTGCAACTGCGGCTAAAGCAACTACCCCGCGGCTGGTATAAAATTGTTTAAGCGTCTCAATAATTGCTTCTGGTTTTTGATAATTTAGCGTCTTAAGCAGAGCGATACTCTCATCTGTATTCATCTCTGGTTCCCAATTAATCTCAGAGCTCTGCTGCCCAGGGGAAACTTGACCTTCATCGGCAATCATATTGGCGAAACAACAGTGAACATTATCTCTGTGAGTGTCTAACTGCTCTAAGAACTTATCCCAATGAGAGGCCCCCATCACTAAAGCCACACGCTGTTGTGATAATTCATCCATAGGTAATTGCTGGGTTTGCTTATCATCTATCCCTTGTAGCACATGCTCTGTATCGCGCAAAAATTGGTAAGCTTGCCACAATTGAGTTTTTATCTTTTCCTCTAATAGCCCATCCACTGTAATTTGCTCAAGGGCCTCTTGAAAAGATTTCACCTGTAAGCTCTGAAGTCGCCCACCGCGAATAAGCTGAAAGCTCTGCACAATAAACTCCAGTTCGCGAATACCGCCGCGTCCGAGTTTGATATTATCCTGCATGCCTTTACGAGAGACTTCTAAATTAATTTTCCGCTTAAGATCGCGCAATGACTCGATTGCGCCATAATCCAGATAGCGACGGTAAATAAAGGGGTTTAAAATATCATTAAGTACTTCAACACTTTTTGGCTCGCCAGCAACTACTCTCGCCTTGACCATAGCAAAACGCTCCCAGCCACGACCCTGAGTTGTATAGTAATCTTCAAGGGCGGCAAAATTTTGCACCAAAGGGCCACTTTGCCCATAAGGGCGCAATCGCATATCCACACGAAATACAAAACCATCAACCGTTTGCGCATCAAGGGAAGCAATCAACCTTTGACCCAAGCGCTCGAAAAACTGCTGATTGGAAACTGAGCGTTTTGCACCCAGGGTTTCTCCCGCCTCTGGGTAGGCAAAAATAAGATCAATATCTGATGACAGATTAAGTTCACCTCCGCCCATTTTGCCCATGGCTATCACTAATAACTTTTGTTCATTACCGCAGCTATCCAAAGGTTTACCAAAATCATTGGCAACCATGGGATGCAGATAATCTAATGTAACTTTAATACAGGCCTCAGCCAATAGAGTCACATCGCGGGTAGTTTCTGTTACATCCGCTAGACGATTAAAGTCGCGCCATATAATGCGCTGCATTTCACGCCGCCGAAAAAGCCTTAGCTGCCTAGCCAGTGCTTTTTCATTGGCATCAGGAATGGAAGAAATAATCTGTTTAAGTGATTTCAGTACAGTCTTTTGCGAATAGGATGATTCTAGATCAGCACTCTCCACAAGCTCACGAAATTCTTCGGGATGACTAGCGGCCTGATCAGCGGCAAAATCACTGCAACCCCAGGCGATTTGGAGTTGCTGTAAAAATTCTGCGTCGCCTATAAGTTTTTTTAACCATGCAGGGTCTTCATCTCTATCAAAATAGAGATTTAACTTGGTTTCAAAGGACTGCTGTATTAAAGCGTTAATCATTGACTAATCAATTTAGCGTTTTAGGCTTAGCTGACATAATAGCATGCTAAATACCTACCGTTCTCCATGGTTTTGGTCTATATAATCTTATTATGGGTAGGTTAATTTACTCTCAATCACTGAACCACTGTTGCTTAAAGTCCAAAACCCCTATAATCGCGCCATGAAATTAGATAGCTATGTGGATTTCTTTCGTCAAACATCGCCCTATATCCACAAACACAGGGGCAAGACCTTTGTTATCGCCCTTGATGGCGATACGGTCACCCATGCCAATTTCCATCGCACTATTCATGATATTGCCCTATTGCAGAGCCTTGGTATTCGCATTGTGCTGGTTCATGGTGGACGTCTACAAATTGATCAGCGTATTGCACAGTCTGGGGAGCAGAGTCAATTCCATAACAAGCTTCGTGTTACCAATACAACCGCTATGCAATCGGTTAAAGAAGCTTTGGGTAGTACCCGATGGCAAATTGAAGCTGAGCTATCTACAGGATTGCCAAATTCGCCTATGCATGGCGCAAAAATTAAAGCCATTGGCGGCAATTTCATTACTGCTAAACCGATTGGCATTTTGAATGGCGTTGATTATCAGCATACGGGTGAAGTGAGAGGTATTGATGACGAATCAATTCAGCAACAGCTTCAACTTGGTGGCTTGGTGCTCATTTCGCCTATTGGTTTTTCACCCACAGGTGAAGCATTTAATTTGAGTTATCAAGAATTGGCAGCTAAAACCGCCATTGCAATTAATGCGGAAAAACTGATCCTAGTCACTGAAATGGCGGGTATTCTTGAAGATAAAAATCTTATTAGAAGCCTATCCATGCCAGAGGCAAAAAGCTTGCTCAAGAAAAGCAACAACAGCGCCCAAAATAAACTATTAGACACCGCCTGCAGTGCCTGTAGCGAGGGGGTTAAGCGCGTTCACCTAGTTAGTTGTGCTGAAGACGGTGCTCTTTTGACAGAGTTGTTTACCAGAAATGGTAGTGGCACATTGGTTATGCAAGATCACTCTGACGTCATTAGGGCCGCTGGTATAGATGATGTGGGCGGTATTTTGGACTTAATTGCACCCTTAGAAGAGCAGCAGATTTTAGTTAAGCGCTCTAGAGAATTATTAGAAACCGAAATTTCTCAATTTACCCTTGTGGTTCACCCTGAAGGTAATCTACTTGGTTGCGCCGCACTTTATCCAATAGCAGATAGCAATGATGGCGAAATAGCCTGCATGGCAACTGATCCTGAATTTTTGGGGCAAGGTATAGCCTCTAGACTTTTAGAGCGTCTTGAAGCTGATGCTGTAAAAATGGGTATTAAAAAATTATTTGTTCTCACCACTCAGGCGGCCCACTGGTTTTTGGAAAAGGGTTTTGTTGAAACTGAGCTCAAGGATTTACCTCAACAAAAACAATCGCTGTATAACTATCAGCGTAATTCTCGCATTTTTAGCAAAATTCTTTAGTGCTACACCGAATACCTGTAGTAAAATTAAACTATTGGATAAGCTTGTAAACAAAATAAGAGATAAATAATGCCTAAGTATCGTTCACATACCACCACCCAAGGTCGCAATATGGCAGGTGCCAGAGCGCTATGGCGCGCTACCGGCATGAAAGATGACGACTTTAATAAGCCGATGATCGCTATCGCCAACTCTTATACCCAATTTGTGCCCGGTCATGTGCATTTAAAAGATATGGGTGACCTAGTGGCGGGTGAAATTGCGAAAGCCGGTGGTATCGCTCGCGAATTTCACACTATCGCGGTGGATGATGGTATTGCAATGGGCCATGATGGCATGCTGTATTCGCTGCCTTCGCGGGATGTGATTGCGGATTCGGTTGAATATATGGTGAACGCCCACTGTGCTGACGCCCTAGTCTGTATTTCTAACTGCGATAAGATCACTCCGGGGATGTTAATGGCCGCTATGCGCCTAAATATTCCGGTAATTTTTGTCTCTGGCGGCCCTATGGAAGCTGGGAAAACTAAATTAGCTGATCACAATCTAGATTTAGTGGATGCCATGGTAATTGCGGCGGATGATACTGCCAGTGACGAAAAAGTCGCTGAATATGAACGTTCTGCCTGCCCCACCTGTGGCTCATGCTCGGGTATGTTTACCGCCAACTCTATGAATTGCTTAACCGAAGCCTTGGGTTTGTCACTTCCTGGGAATGGCACTACTTTGGCGACTCATGCCGATCGCAAGGGGCTATTTGAAGAAGCGGGTCGCACCATTGTCTCATTGGCCAAAAGATACTATGAGCAGGATGATGAGTCAGTTCTTCCCCGTTCAATTGCCAATTTTAAGGCCTTTGAAAATGCCATGACACTGGATATCTGCATGGGTGGATCAACCAATACTATTTTGCACCTTTTGGCAGCTGTTCAAGAGGCTGGTATTGATTTTGACATGACAAATATCGATGCCCTTTCAAGAGTTGTACCTCAGCTGTGTAAAGTAGCCCCTAACACGCCCGAATATCACATTGAAGATGTGCATAGAGCGGGTGGCATTATGGGAATATTAGCTGAACTGGACCGCGCTGGTCTTATACACAATGAATTGCCAACTGTACATTCAACGAGTCTCGCTGAAGCATTTGATAAGTGGGATATTGTTAGTGGTCATGTTAGCGAAGAGGTTAAAAAATTCTATAAAGC
>DKNZ01000022.1 GCA_002469845.1 Cellvibrionales bacterium UBA7375
CAATAGCAGCCTGTAGTGCTATTGCTGGAAGTGCAAAATTGGGCAAACATTGCACCATAGCTGGTGCTTGCGGTATTGCTGGGCATATAACCTTAGCAGATGCTGTGCATGTTACCGCAATGTCTATAGTAACCAATTCTATTGCCACCTCTGGGGTATATTCATCGGGTACCCCTCTAGATAAAAACCAAAAATGGCGGCGTAATGTCACTCGTTTTAAACAGCTCGATCAGATGGCGAAGCGTGTTAAAAAATTAGAAATAGACATTGCATCAAGTAAGCTGATCAATATTGAAAATACTTAAATTTCTTTCAAAAATTTTAGTGGAAGTTAATAGTTTTGCTAAGTTTTAAGGTATGATACTGGCCTTGGATTAAGTCAATATTTTTATGCCACATCATAAGTTTATTTGGAGAGCTATTAATGATTATTAAACCTCGCGTTCGCGGCTTTATGTGTATAACCACTCACCCAGCCGGTTGTGAAGCCAACGTAATTAACCAGATTAATTATATTAAATCACAGCCAGCGATTGAAATGCCGAAGCGAGTATTAGTGATTGGTTCATCAACGGGTTATGGACTTGCGGCGCGTATTTCAGCAGCTTTTGGTGGTGGCGCTTCAACTTTGGGGATATTCTTTGAAAAGCCGGGCACTGATCGTAAACCTGGAACAGCGGGCTGGTATAACAGCGCTGCTTTCCATAAAAAGGCAGAAGAACAGGGTCTTTATGCCAAAAGTATTAACGGTGATGCTTTTTCTAATGAAATCAAACAGCAAACCATAGACACCATTAAGCAAGATTTAGGGCAGGTGGACTTGGTTATATATAGTCTTGCCGCACCAAGAAGACAACATCCAGATACAGGCGAAGTATTTAACTCTACTCTTAAGCCGGTGGGCAAAGATGTGACCATGCTGGGTGTCAATACCGATAAAGAAGAGGTACAAGAATTTAGTCTTGAAGCTGCTAATCAGCAGGAAATTGACGATACAGTGGCTGTTATGGGTGGTGAAGATTGGCAGATGTGGATTGACGCTCTTCAAGAAGCCGGCGTATTGGCTGAGGGCGCAAAAACAACAGCCTTTACCTATATTGGTGAAAAAATTACTTGGGACCTGTATTGGGACGGTACTATTGGCCTAGCCAAAAAAGATCTCGATAAAAGAGTATTAAATATTAGAGATCAGCTTCAGTCTTCTAATGGGGATGCTCGGGTGTCGGTATTAAAAGCAGTGGTTACTCAGGCGAGTTCAGCGATTCCTATCATGCCGCTTTATTTAGCCATGCTATTTAAAGAAATGAAGAAAAATGGAACCCACGAAGGCTGTATTGAGCAGTTATATCGATTATTTACTGAATGCTTGTATTCTGATGCGCCACGATTAGATGACGAGGGTCGTTTGAGAGTAGACGAGTTAGAGTTAGATTCAGCGATTCAAGATGCAGTGACTCAAAGCTGGGGGGCAATAAGCAATGAAACATTGGCTGAGCTCACCGATCTTGAGGGTTACAAACAAGAATTCTTGAATTTATTTGGCTTTGAAATTGATGATATTGATTATGAAGCTGATGTAAATCCGGAAGTTCCTATTTCGCAGATGGTTTGATGGAACCTTTGGGGCTGTCTGCACATGAGATCAAGCAATACCACGTTTAAATCAGAATTCTTGCATCCTCGCTATTGGGTCACTTGGTTTTGGCTGGGTCTTTGGTGGCTTGTTACTTTATTGCCATATCCAATTCTTCTTTCTTTGGGTAAGTTTATTGGTCATATTATCTTTATTTTTCCCACGCGAAGAAAGCATATAGCCCATACAAATATTAAATTATGCTTCCCAGAGATGAATACCAAACAGCACAAGGCTCTACTCAAGGCGAATTTTTATAGTGTAGGCATTGCCCTTATGGAAGTCGGTATGGCCTGGTGGTGGCCATTGCAACGCCTACAAAAGCTGGTGACAGTGGAGGGTATAGAGAATCTTGAACGACCCGACAACCAAGGCGTTATTCTTTTAGGAATGCATTTCACAACTTTAGAAGTGGGTGCTGCCGCTTTAACTAGCGCCATCGAAATTGATGGTATGTACAAGGCCCATACCAATTGTGTCTATGATTATATTCAGCTAAAGGGTAGGCTCAGCCACAATATAGATGGATGTAACCTATTTGATCGCAATGATATGCGTGGCACTTTAAAGAGCTTAAAAAGTGGGCGAGTCCTATGGTATTTACCGGATCAAGATTATGGTCTTAGTCAGAGCTTATTCGCCCCTTTCTTTGGACTACAGGCGGCGACGGTTCATGCAACTTCACGTATGGCACATAAAACCAATGCTTCTGTAATACCAGTTACTTTTACAAGGTTGGCTAATGCAAAAGGCTATAAAATTATTATTGAGACGGCGCTGGATAATTTTCCGTCTAATGACTTATTGAAGGATAGTACTAGGATTAATCAATTAATTGAAAATCGTGTTCGTTTGCAACCGGACCAATATCTTTGGGTTCACAGACGATTTAAAAATCGTCCTGATGGCGAAAAAGATTACTATAATATTTCCTCAAACAAAGCCTAGCTTATGTATAAGATGCTATGATTGTTTTATTGAGTTAACCCATTAGCAAATTGGTTTTATGAATATATCTAGGCAGTTATCCTAAGGAGCAAAAATGATTACTGGCAGTATTGTCGCCCTAGTGACCCCGATGGTTCCAGACACTTTAGATGTTGACTGGGAAGCTTTGGAGCGTCTTGTAGAGTGGCATATAGATCAGCAAACCCATGCATTAGTTGCCGTTGGAACCACTGGCGAATCTGCGACATTGAGTGTTGACGAGCATAGTCGGGTTATCAAATTCATGGTAGATATCTCCCAGGGTCGTATTCCTGTTATTGCCGGGACTGGAGCGAACTGTACTAGAGAAGCTATAGAGCTCACAGAAGCCGCTAAGAAAGCCGGAGCCGATGCCTGTTTGTTAGTTACCCCATATTACAATAAGCCGACACAAGAAGGCTTATATCAGCATTACAAGGCTATTGCAGAGGCTGTTGATATTGATCAGATTCTCTACAATGTACCTAGTCGTTCAGCCTGCGATATGCTTCCAGAGACAGCTTTGCGATTAAGTGAAATTTCAAACATCGTTGGCATAAAAGAGGCAACCGGTGATTTAGACCGTGCGGCTTGGTTAATTGATAACTCGCCAAAAGATTTCGCTATTTATTCTGGTGATGATCATACAGCACGAGAGTTAATGCTCTTAGGCGGTCATGGTGATATATCTGTAACAGCAAATGTTGCACCAAAGGAAATGTCCCGGATGTGCGAGGCCGCGATAAATGGCGACGCAGAACAGGCGCTTGATATTGATAAGCAGTTATTGGGGTTGCACGATGCGATGTTTGTTGAGTCTAACCCAATCCCTGTTAAATGGGCGGTAAGTCAACTAGGTTTAATTAATGATGCTATTAGGTTGCCACTAACGCAACTTTCCAAGGCTAATCAAGTCAAAGTTTTGCAGGCATTAAAAAGTGCCTCGGTGTTTTAATATTTTTCTGAATAATACTTTAATTATAAGAAGGCAGTAGGGTTGATCTGTATGAAACATTATATTTATCTTGTATTGATGTGTATCGCTGTGACTAGTTGCAGTTGGCTTGGTATAGAAGATCGTAGTGGCGATTATTTATTGTCTGAAGAAACCCAAGTTACCGTCGTTCCTGAGAATATGGATGGTTCAAAATTGGGGGAAATATATCATATACCCAAGTTATCAGATGACGTAGTGCCCAATGCCACGCCAGAAGTACCTCGGCCACAGCCTATTTCTGTTAACGCTTTTGAGCAGTTAGTAAAAATACAGCGTATTGATTCAAAACGGTGGATTTTAATCAATAATTCACCCAGTGAGTTGTGGCCTAGAGTACGAAACATTTTAAATAGAAACGGAATTCCAACCGCTACCGCAGATGGATCAGGTGGTGTTATTGAAACTATATGGCTCGATTATAGTTCTGACCCCGAAAATAAACATAGATTTCGGTTTTCTATTTCCTCAGGGGTACAGTTAAACAGCACTGAAATTACCATTCTTCATCAACATAAGCCGGCTGACATTGATAGGGTTAGCCAATGGCCTCAGTTATCTGATACTGATACAAAAGAAAAGGATATGGTTACTTTTTTAGCAGAAGAATTGGTGCGACAACCGGATTATGCTTCAGTCTCATTGTTGGCTCAGGATATTGGTGGCGAATCAAAAGTTGAAGTCATTAATCCAGATATTACTGACCCATATATTTTGGTTAGACTCACTTATGATCGCGCTTGGGCATCCATCAATTATTCTGTTTCTCGTGGTGGTTTTAGTTTAATTGATAAAGATCGAAGTGAAGGATTACTTTTAGTTAATTATTCTGATGAATTAACTGAAGATAGCTCGAGTTTCTTTAAAAACTTATTTAGCGCCAAGTCTGAGGATGAAATATTAAAAGCTAATTATCGTATTTTAGTAAAAAAAGTTGAGCAAAATGTAGAAATACGCGCAGTGAGCTTGGAGGGTGACAGTCTTGACCGTGAGCAGTCCCTAAAGCTCCTTAATATAGTTAGAAGTAATATGTCCTAAGGGAGTAAATGTAGTTGCGCTTTGCTTCTCTTGGCAGTGGCAGTAAGGGGAATTCAACCATTGTCGAATCAGGTAAAACCTGCATTTTGGTAGATTGTGGGTTCTCGGTGAAGGATACTGTTCGGCGCCTTGAGCGCTTAGGTAAAAAGCCTGAAGATCTAAATGCTATATTGGTGACTCACGAGCACAGTGATCATTGGAAGGGTGTATTACCTCTAGCGAGTCGCTATTCAATCGATGTTTTTATAACCTATGGCTGCTTAATTGCCACAGGTATTCGTCAAGAAGATTATTCTTTTTTAAAGATAATAGACAGTCATAATTCTTTCGATATTGATGGAATTAGTATAAAGCCTATTCCAGTGCCCCATGACGCGAAAGAGCCAGTTCAATACATATTGTCCACTCAAAATCACCGGTTTGGTATATTAACTGATGTGGGATGCATTACACCCTTTATTGAGCAACAGTATTCGGGTTGTGATGGTTTACTGATCGAGGCTAATCATGACTTAAACTTATTGCAAGAAGGTAAGTACCCTAGTTTTCTCAAACAGCGTGTCGCTAGTCAGTGGGGACATTTAAATAATAAACAAACAGCTAATTTAATAAGCGTAATTGATCAAAAAACTTTAAAAAAATTAGTTATTGCTCATATTAGTCAATCGAATAATCATATTGATATTGTAAAGCAGGCTATCGATGAAGTTATCGATGGTACTTTTGAAGTTATTTATGCGGATCAAGAAGAAGGATTTGACTGGTTGTATTTGGGTGGGCTATAGTCCTTGCTGATTTTTTATCTAATACTTTATCACTTAAGGTATTACTACTTTTTTTCTAAATCATAGATTTTTTTCCACAGATAGCTTATTTTTCTAAAAAATAAGTTTAGGTATCCCACGTAACTCATTGATTTTTTCCGTACATATTTATAAGTCATTGTTTTTAAATGCAATTAATATCTGTACAAAAAATAACCAATCTGTAGAAATGCGTTGGTTTTTCTGGTCTAAATGCAGTAATTCAGTTAGTAATCCACAAATTTATCCACAGCTTCTGTGGACAAAAAATTGCCCCATAATGGTGACTGATAATAATTGTTGCTCTGTTATAAATATATTTGCACTATTATTTACCATTTTTGTTTTTTTGAGTGATTTTGTAAGGCTATATTTGATATTAAATTTAAGTCATTAGACAGATTTGATCCAAAGGGCTTTGCATCTATGTTTTAATAAGCTTATGTCAAAAATTATAATTTCATATTCTGAGCCCCAACTTGCAAAAGTTGCCTTAGCCTCTACAAAACATATTGATCTTCCGTTAGTCGAATTTGATCCTAATAGTAAAAATAGTACCCATGAAGCAGATTATTCCTTACATTTTTCTGCAAAGGGTCTAAGTTTTGTTTCACACAATCGTAATCATGGTGCCATATGTTGTGATTTTGTATCTGGCAGTCATCGTCATCGTAGAAATTTTGGTGGTGGCAATGGTCAAATGATTGCTAAAGCAGTCGGTATTTCAGGAAAATTTATACCCACAGTCACTGATTTAACAGCTGGTTTAGGCTCTGATGGGTTTGTTTTGGCGAGTCTTGGTTGTCAGGTTCAATTAATAGAACGCAACCCCATTGTTTATTTATTACTTAAAGATGGACTTAAGAGAGCGCAGGTTGCGGGTCATGATGATCTTAAATTAAGAGACATTATTAACAGAATGGAGCTATGTGAAATGCAAAGTTATAACTACTTAGATTCACTGAGCAAAGATAACTTACCAGATATTATTTATATGGACCCAATGTTTCCCATACGAAAAAAATCCGCGCAGGTTAAAAAGGAAATGCAAGCTTTGCATCAGGTGGTGGGTGGTGATGAAGATGCTGCTGAACTGCTGGAAAAAGCACTTAACAGAGCTAAATACAGGGTCGTAATAAAGCGACCCATGCATTCTGACTATTTAGGCATGCTCAAGCCTAGTTATTCCCTTGAGGGCAAATCAACCCGCTATGATATTTTTGCCAAACAAAAAATACCTAAATAGCTCAGTACAGACCACTAAACAAAAAGATGCTTTAACAGTGACTGGTATATGCTTGTTAACTGATTTAAATCGTCCACAGAAGTACATTCGTCAATTTGATGAATGGTGGCATTTATTGGCCCCAACTCAACTACCTGAGTGCCCACAGGCGCTATAAAGCGCCCATCTGAGGTTCCTCCAGCGGTTGAAAGTTCAGTGTCTAGGCCAGTTTCTTCTTTTACCGCTTTTACCGCTGCATCAACAAGCTCACCTTCAGCTGTTAGGAATGGCTGACCACTTAAATGCCAATTTAACTCATAATTAAGTTGATGCTTATCGAGTATTTGAGTTGTACGATCTCGAAGTTGCTGATCGGTGACCTCTGTTGAGAATCGAAAGTTAAACACTACGTTAAGCTCACCTGGGATAACGTTGGTAGCCCCGGTTCCAGCATTAATATTAGATACCTGAAAGCTTGTAGCCGGGAAAAAATCATTTCCTTTGTCCCACTCATGGGCTGCAAGTTCTGCAAGGGCAGGGGCTGCATTATGTATCGGATTACTGGCTAGATGCGGATAGGCCACATGTCCCTGTTGTCCAATAATACGCATTGAACACCCCAGTGATCCGCGGCGACCATTTTTTATGGTATCACCACATTGATTGCTACTTGAAGGTTCGCCAACTAGGCAATATTCGGGTATTAGTTGTTGCTGGCTAAGCCATTCCACCACTTTAACGGTACCGTTTGCAGCTATACCTTCTTCATCACTGGTGATAAGGAAGGCAATACGGCCCTCATGGTTAGGGTTTTCGGCAACAAATTGTTCAACTGCCACTACCATAGCCGCTAGTGAGCCTTTCATATCAGCCGCACCGCGCCCATAGAGCATTCCATCTATAATTGTTGGCTCAAAAGGTGGGGTTTGCCAGCTAGTCTCTGGACCAGAGGTCACAACATCAGTATGGCCTGCAAAACAAAGAATAGGGCCTGAATTGCCCCTTATAGCCCAAAAATTATCGACATCTTCAAAGCGTAGATGCTCTACCTCAAAGCCAATAGCCGCCAGTCTATCTATCATAAGCTGCTGACAACCAGCATCTTCGGGAGTTACAGACCTGCGAGATATAAGCTGTTTGGTTAAGGCAATTGTTGGGCTGTCATTAGACATATTAGAAACCTTTGATTTGTTATAACTTATTGTAGAGTTGTACTAAGTTTGAGGCTAGAGTTCTTTTTTAATAAAACTCATTTTAAAAGCTGATCCTTTGCCGCATTGATTTTAGCGGCTAAATAGTCACTGCCGCCGCGATCAGGGTGCAGTCTTTGCATTAATCGTTTATGGGCTTTAATTACCTCATCTTTAGTGGCAGTGGGCGGAAGCCCTAATACCTGATACGCATCGTCCTTAGACAGATCATTATTGCCTTCGGGCTTGTATTGATCGTACTCTTGACTATTTGATGATCCACTGCGCATTAAGTACGCCTGAAGCAGGATAAAAGATTCTTTATCCGTTGTTTTGTAATTCTGTGAAAGTTCTTTTAACTCGCCCGAGTTAAGCTCACTGAGTAATTTTCCAGAATAGTCTCCGGCTATTATTTCACCATCGATTTTTCCACTAGCAAAATTTAAAGTCACAACAAGGAATCGAGTTCTAAATTGAGAGGGTGTGGATTTAAAGCGACCCAATAATCTTAGTAATGGGCCGGCTCTTGTACCCCAGATAAACAGAGTGCGTAAAATGGGCACTAAAGCAGCTATGCCGGCTCCCAACCAGTGCATTCGTCCGGTTACAACCAGATAGATGGCGAGGGCTAAGATAAGCCAAAAGCCACTCCGCCATAAAAATGGTTTTCGCTTGGTATCTACCAGATTCTTTTGGTAGGACCACCAGTACCAAAGGCCAGCAATAACTACTATTAGTAATAAGACCATGGGCAGTTTGAGCCTATTATCGGCTTTTTAACACCTCACGCAGTTTGTCGGCCATCTCAACCAGTGATTTTTCGGTAGTTTCCCAATCAATACAGGCATCGGTAACAGACACACCATATTCCATATCATCTGGATTAGAAGAGAGCTTTTGATTGCCCCCATTAATATGGCTTTCTATCATCACACCTATAATTGATGTATTGCCCTCTAAAATTTGATTACTGACGTTATCTAACACCAAGGGTTGAAGATTATGATCTTTATTAGAGTTAGCATGACTGCAATCGACCATAATATTGGGTTTAATATTAGCGGCATTGAGTTCCTGTTCACAAATTGAAACACTCACAGAATCATAATTGGGTTTGCCATTGCCACCGCGAAGGACAACATGCGCATTAGGGTTGCCGCGAGTGGTCACTATTGAAACCTTTCCATCGGAGTTAATCCCTAAAAATCTATGGGGGTTAGCAACTGACTGAAGTGCGTTAATTGCAACAGTAAGTCCACCATCAGT
>DKNZ01000035.1 GCA_002469845.1 Cellvibrionales bacterium UBA7375
GAGGCCTCTTTAATTGTTGGAATAATTTACACCCTGCTAATCAAGCAAGACCTTAACAGAGAAATCCGTCAATTATGGCTTGGGGTTGCAAGTGCTGTTGTCGCAAGTATTATTACTGGCTTTGCATTAGTTCAGGTAAAAAGCTCTATCGGTAATGCATCCATTGAAGCATTATTTGAGGGCGTTGCCATGATCGTCACTGCTGGTTTGATCTGGTATGTGATCTTTTGGCTTTCAAAGCAAGTGGGTGCAACCGCCGCACTAAAGGATGAGGCTAATCAAGCAGTAGAAAGTGCAGGCTGGGGAATTTTTCTTATTATATTCTTTGCTATCTTTAGAGAAGGATTTGAAACCGCTATTTTCCTAATGGGGAGCTTCTCGATGACCGAAACTTTCTCTTACACAGGCTTTATAGCCGGCTTAGTGCTTGCTATTGCTATTGGTTATGCCATTGTAATTCAGGGTAAACGCATCCAGCTTAAATCTTTCTTTAGGGCCACTAGCCTGCTATTAGTGGTTTTCGCCTCAGGCATGATGACCTACGGTACTCACGAAATTGAAGAATTCCTAGTGAAAGGCGATCATTTAGAGGTAGTTGGCTTAGAATCCAAACAGGATATTTCTCGACCCTACAGCATTCTTAAGCCAAAAACAGAACTGGGCGAATCTGATAACCCTGCTTTTTATAGCTTTAACCTAAATGGCAAACAAAAATACACCCACTTACTGCATGATAAAGGGCATATTGGTGTTTTTCTTAAAGGATTTGTCGGCTATAACAGCAATCCAAACTGGATCGAACTGTTTGTTTGGATTTTATCGCTAGCCTTTGGATTAAGATTGTGGCGCAAGTTTTACTTTGCCAAGCCAGCAACCTAGCTTTATTGGTTTTAACATGCATAAAAAAACGCTCAATAATATCTATTATTGAGCGTTTTTTTTAGATCTTGAATTATTCGCTTTCAGCTTGATCGCCAATAGCTTCATCAATAACGGTCTTTAATTCACCCTTTTCGTGCATTTCAGTGACAATATCGCAACCACCAATTAACTCGCCTGCAACCCAGAGTTGAGGGAAAGTTGGCCAGTTACCATAAAGCGGCAAATTAGATCTAATTTCTGGATTTGATAGTACATCTACATAAGCAAAGCGATGACCGCATGCCATTAGCGCTTGTACAGTTCGCGCTGAAAAACCGCATTGCGGTTGGTTGGGTGATCCTTTCATATAGAGTAGTACTGAATTACTTTCTACTTGATCACGAATTGATTCCATAATATCCATTAATAAGCGCCCTATTTCGTTTAATGTGATTTATACGTATTTTAACCTGTTTCGGCGTTTTAAGGTATTGATTAAACCGATAAATTTTTCAATCCTTGCCATGAAAGGCTAAAAATTGCGATGCTTGGTAAATGTTTCTATAATTATGGAATGTTAAGGGCAGCACCGCTGCCCTTTTTCTATTATATTTTAAATGTGAGTGCAAATAGTCATGGGCGATAAGTCCCTTATGAATACCTACGGTGAGAGAGCTGCGACATTAGTCGGCGGTCAAGGCGCCTCGCTTTATGATGAGAAAGGCAAAAAATACCTTGATGCCCTTTCGGGTATTGCCGTCTGCGGCCTCGGGCACTCGCACCCTCAACTTAGCTTAGTTATTTCTGAACAGGCTTCTAAGTTAATGCACTGTTCAAATTTTTTTTCCATTCCCAGCCAACAGCAGTTAGCTAAAAAGTTATGCCAAATCTCTGGTATGACTAATGTATTTTTTAGTAACTCTGGCGCTGAAGCCAATGAGGCGGCAATTAAGATAGCTCGCTTACATGGCAATAAGAAAGGTATTAAGTTACCTACAGTATTGGTTATGGATAATGCTTTTCATGGCAGAACTCTTGCTACCTTAACGGCCTCTGGTAGCAGAAAAATTCAGGCGGGATTTGAACCCCTTGTTTCAGGTTTTGTGCGCGGTCCATTTAATGATATCGAGGCACTAAGAACCATTGCCGATAATAATCCAGATATCTGTGCTGTGTTTGTTGAGCCTATCCAAGGCGAGGGGGGTATTAATCTATCTTCGCCAGATTATTTAAAGCAGTTAAGGGATCTTTGTGATGAGCTTGACTGGCTGCTTATGCTCGATGAGGTTCAAACGGGCAATGGTAGAACCGGTAAATATTTTTATCATCAACACAGTGGTGTAACACCCGATGTAATCACTACCGCTAAGGGGCTTGGTAATGGCATGCCGATTGGTGCTTGCTTAGCGTCTGGAAATGCTGCGCATCTGATGCAACCGGGAAACCATGGTTCGACTTTTGGTGGCAATCCATTGGCTTGCTCAGTGGCACTCAAAGTAGTTGAATTACTGGAGTCTGGCGATATCTATGAAAGAGCCACAGCAATTGGTGATATTATTATGCAAGGCTTAGCTTCAGAGCTTAAAGATGTTGAGCATTTAAAAGATATTAGAGGCTGTGGTTGTATGATTGGGGTTGAGCTAACCAAACCCTGTAAATCACTATATACCGAAGCACTTAAACAGGGTTTAATCATTAATGTAACCGCTGAGTCAGTGATTAGATTGTTACCACCGATGATTATGACCGATCAAGAAGCTCACCAAGTTGTGAGTATTTTGGCACCGCTAATTAAAGACTTCCAATAGGAGTCATACCCATGGCTGTTAGACATTTTCTTACGCTACATGACCTTACACCGGATGAACTCAATCAGGTGATTGACTCTGCGATTGCTTTAAAAAAAGCGCATCGTGAAAATACCCAGAAACCAGTTTTAGCGCAGAAAGTATTAGCAATGATTTTTGAAAAATCGTCCACTAGAACCAGAGTCTCTTTTGAAGCGGGCATGGCTCAGCTAGGTGGAAGTGCACTTTTCTTATCGCCATCAGATACCCAGTTAGGGCGCGGTGAACCGATTGAGGATTCGGCCAGAGTAATTTCAAGAATGACTGATATTGTTATGATTAGAACCTTTGGTCATGACAAAATTGAGACTTTTGCCCAACATTCTGAGGTGCCAGTAATCAATGCACTAACTGATAGCTTTCACCCCTGCCAATTATTAGCTGATGTGCAGACCTATGTGGAGCACCGCGGCTCTATTCAGGGTAAAACCGTGGCATGGATTGGCGATGGCAACAATATGTGCCATTCTTGGATTAATGCGGCCATGCAGTTTGATTTTAAACTACAAATTGCCTGCCCCACAGGTTATGAACCCAACCCTGATATTGTAAAAAGTGCGGGTGATCGAGTTGTGGTAACCATGGATCCAAAACAGGCTGTGTCTGGTGCTGATCTTGTCACTACTGATGTGTTTGCCTCTATGGGCCAAGAATCGGAACAGACCACTAGACTGGAACACTTTGCAGGCTTTCAGGTAAATCATGAATTAATGGCTCTTGCGGCTGATAATGCTCTATTTATGCATTGCTTACCAGCACACAGAGGTGAGGAAGTGTCTGCTGAGCTACTTGAAGATAAATCTATTTCGGTGGTTTGGGATGAAGCGGAAAATCGTCTGCATGCGCAGAAGGCATTGATGTTATTTTTGCTTGGCCAGTCTTAATTGGGACTGGCTAATTTTGATGGCTTATTTTGATGACTAGCCAGAGTAGGATACATCATCAATTTCATACTCCACCTCACCCCCCGGGGTATGAATATTAACCACATCACCAATCTCTTTACTGATGAGCGCTCGAGCAATAGGCGACTGGTAGGAGATCTTGCCATCTTTGACGTTGGCTTCATCATCACCAACAATTTTATAGCTAAGCTCTTCATCGGTCTCAGTGTTTATGATAGTAACTGTTGAGCCAAAGATAACTCGATCGCCTTCTGGCATTTGGGAAATATCCACTATCTGACATAGAGAAAGCTTGGACTCAATATCCTGAATACGACCTTCAATAAAACCCTGCTGTTCTCTGGCGGCATGATATTCAGCATTCTCTTTTAAATCACCATGCTCGCGGGCTTCAGCAATAGCCTGAATAACCCTTGGGCGATCTTCTTTCTTGAGCTTTTCAAGCTCAATACGAAGTGCGGCCTCACCCTCTACTGTCATTGGATTTTTTTGCATTAACTAATTGCCTTATGAAGCGTTTGTAAATCTCTAACCTGAATTTCACCAGCAAACATTAGGGCTTCACATACCGCTCTTCCGCCTGCCATTGTCGTAGTATAGTAAACTTGATGCTGTTCTGCACTAGAGCGTATAGCACTGGAATCAGAGATTGCTTTGCGACCCTCAGTGGTATTGATGATTAACTGAATCTTATCGCTTTTAATCATATCGACAATATGCGGCCTGCCTTCTTGGACCTTATTAACTAACTCAACATCCAGACCCGCATCGGTGATCACTTTTGCCGTACCCTTAGATGCAACCAGCTTAAAGCCCATAGATATCAAGTCTTTTGCCAATTGGGGTACCTGTGACTTATCTCTATCGCGCACACTAATAAAGGCGGTGCCCTTGGTAGGAATTTCATCACTGGCACCCAACTCTGCCTTGCCATAGGCCTCAGCAAAGGTTTCACCCACACCCATAACCTCACCGGTAGACTTCATTTCAGGCCCAAGAATTGGATCAATACCGGGGAATTTATTAAACGGGAATACCGCCTCTTTAACACTGTAGTAAGGCGGCACAATTTCTTTAGTGAACCCCTGAGAATCAAGAGTTTGACCCACCATACAACGGGCTGCAATTTTAGCGAGAGAGGTTCCAATACATTTGGACACAAAGGGGACTGTTCTGGATGCGCGCGGGTTAACTTCAATCACATAAATTTTATCGTCTTGAAGAGCCAACTGCACATTCATTAAGCCGCGAACACCGAGTTCAACAGCCATTTTCTTACACACTTCACGCATCTCATTTTGAACATCTTCACTCAAACTGTAAGGCGGTAGTGAACAGGCCGAATCACCGGAGTGAATTCCCGCCTGTTCAATATGCTGCATAATGGCACCAATTACTACCTGCTCACCATCACTTACCGCATCCACATCAACTTCAATAGCATTCGGTAAAAAGAAATCAAGCAATACCGGTGAGTCTTCTGAGACCTCTACAGCCGTTCGCATATAGTGTCGAAGTTCGTCCTCTTTATAAACAATCTCCATGGCGCGACCACCCAGTACATAGGAGGGACGCACAACCAATGGGTAACCAATTTTTTCAGCTAGAACAACAGCGTCTTCAGCACTGCGAGCTGTGGCGTTTGAAGGCTGCAATAGACCCAGCTTTTGAATCATATGTTGGAATCTTTCGCGATCTTCAGCGCGATCAATCGCATCCGGTGTAGTGCCGACAATAGGAACACCTTCGGCTTCTAAAGCGCGCGCTAGCTTTAAGGGTGTCTGACCACCAAACTGAACAATCACACCCTTAGGTTTTTCTAAGCGAACAATTTCCAGTACATCTTCTAAAGTCACTGGCTCAAAGAACAATCGATCAGACGTATCATAATCGGTAGAGACAGTTTCAGGATTACAGTTAACCATAATGGTTTCATAACCATCATCACGCATAGCTAGAGCCGCATGCACACAGCAGTAGTCAAACTCAATTCCCTGACCAATTCTGTTGGGACCGCCACCTAACACCAATATCTTGTCGCGATTACTGGGCTGAGCTTCGCATTCTTCTTCATAGGTCGAATACATATAGGCGGTATCCGTAGAGAATTCTGCCGCACAGGTATCCACCCGTTTGTAAACCGGATGAATATCTAACTGGTGTCGATGCTCACGCACCGCTTGTTCGCCGCAACCTAGAATATCGCCCAGGCGTTTATCAGAAAAACCTTTACGCTTAAGTTTAAATAAAGCCGTTGTATCAATATTTGAAAGTTCAGCACCTAATAACCGCTGCTCTTCTTTGATTAAATCTTCAATTTGCACCAAGAACCAGGGATCAATTTTGGTGATATTGAACATCTCTTCAAGACTCATTCCTAGACGGAAACCATCGGCAACATACCAAATGCGATCCGGACCTGCCTCAGCTAATTGGTTGTTGAGGATACTGGTTGATGAATCATCTGAGGGATCGAGCACAGGATCAAAGCCAGAGACACCTACTTCTAATCCACGCAGTGCTTTTTGCATAGACTCTTGAAAGGTTCGACCAATGGCCATCACCTCACCCACAGATTTCATCTGTGTGGTGAGCTTTTGACTGGCCTGATTGAATTTTTCAAAGGCAAAACGCGGTATCTTGGTAACCACATAATCAATACTGGGCTCAAAAGAAGCTGGTGTCGCGCCACCAGTGATTTCATTTTGAAGCTCATCGAGGGTATAGCCTACAGCTAACTTAGCCGCAACCTTGGCAATTGGGAAACCTGTTGCCTTAGACGCTAGTGCTGATGAACGGGAAACACGAGGGTTCATTTCAATCACAATAAGCCGGCCATCTTCAGGATTAACCGCAAACTGCACGTTTGAACCGCCAGTTTCAACACCAATTTCACGCAATACCTTCACCGATGCATTACGCATTATTTGGTATTCTTTATCGGTTAATGTCTGCGCCGGAGCAACAGTAATTGAGTCACCGGTATGAATGCCCATAGGATCCAGATTTTCAATGGAGCAGATAATGATGCAGTTATCATTGCGATCCCTAACCACTTCCATTTCATATTCTTTCCAACCAATCAGTGATTCATCAATCAACAACTCATTGGTTGGCGAAAGGTCGAGACCACGTCGACAAATTTGTTCAAATTCTTCTCTATTGTAGGCAATACCGCCACCCGATCCACCCATAGTAAATGAGGGTCGGATAATACAAGGAAAGCCAAAGCGATCGGCAACCTGATAGGCTTCCTCAAGACTGTGAGCAATACCAGAATTTGGCGTGTCCAAACCAATCGCTTTCATGGCCTTATCGAACCGTTCGCGATCTTCCGCTTTATCAATAGCATCAGCATTGGCGCCAATCATTTCAACACCAAACTGTTCAAGAACACCGTGCTTAGCAAGATCCAAGGCACAGTTAAGGGCTGTTTGACCACCCATGGTTGGCAGTAGTACATCGGGTCTTTCTTTTTCGATAATTTTCGAAACAGTGCCCCATTCAACCGGCTCAATATAGGTAGCATCGGCCATAGCTGGATCGGTCATAATGGTAGCTGGGTTGGAGTTAACCAATATAACTCTATAACCTTCTTCTCTTAACGCCTTACAGGCTTGAGCACCGGAGTAATCAAACTCACAGGCTTGGCCAATCACAATCGGGCCTGCTCCAAGAATTAAAACGCTTTTTATATCTGTTCTTTTTGGCATAGGGTCGCTACTCAGTCAAGACGCTTAACGTCTAGCCTCCATCAATTTTATAAAGTGATCAAATAATGGTGCCGCATCATGGGGGCCAGGGCTTGCTTCTGGGTGCCCTTGGAAACTAAACGCCGGCTTATCAGTGCGATGAATCCCCTGCAATGAACCATCAAATAATGAGCGATGGGTTGCTTTTAAACAGCTTGGCAATCCGTCTTCTTTAACCGAAAAACCATGATTTTGGCTGGTGATCATCACAGTTTTATTAGCAATATCTTCCACCGGATGATTGGCACCATGATGGCCAAATTTCATTTTTTCGGTTTTTGCCCCAGAGGCCAATGCCAGAAGTTGGTGCCCCAAGCAGATTCCAAATAGGGGGATATCTGTTTTTAATAGCTCGGTAATTGCCTCAATAGCGTAGTCACAGGGCTCGGGATCACCGGGACCATTGGAAAGAAAAACACCATCGGGATTCATGGCTAACACTTCGCTAGCTGGGGTTTGCCCAGGTACAACGGTTAGATCGCATCCGCGATCAACCAGCATGCGCAAAATATTTTGCTTAACCCCAAAGTCATAGGCTACCACTTTAAATTTAAATTCAGTTTGTTGCTTATAGGCTTGACCCAACTGCCAACTCTTTTGTTGCCAAGAATAAGCCTCAGTGGTTGTCACCTGTTTTGCCAGATCCATTCCCTTTAGACCAGGGAATTTTTTAGCCGCCTCTACTGCTTTTTTGTCGTCAATATCACCGACCATAATACAGCCACTTTGCGAGCCTGTTTCTCGTAAAATTCGTGTTAGTTTTCTGGTATCTATATCGGCAATACCCACTATGCCATGATCTGTAAGATACTGATCTAAGCTTTGCTCACTGCGAAAATTTGAAACAAGTAAGGGTAAATCGCGAATAACCAATCCTGCTGCCCAGATTTGATTAGATTCTTGATCTTCACTATTAACACCAACATTTCCAATATGTGGATAGGTCAGGGTTACAATTTGATTTGCATAAGAGGGGTCTGTGAGAATTTCTTGGTAACCGGTCAGTGCAGTATTAAAAACTACTTCACCAATAGATTGCCCTTCAGCACCAATAGCGGTACCTCTGAAAATTGTTCCATCTGCGAGCGCAAGAACAGCCTCCCGATTGATCTGGGAATTCACACAACCTCCTAAATTATATTGAGTCTAACTGGCAGGATAAAACCGAAAAGCCTTTTGATTATTTGCAAAAAAACGAGATGGGACCATTTGTCTCATCTCGCTTTTATAAGAAATATTCAGTATATAAACCTCTCGGACCAGTGCCGTTATTAGTTAACGGATCTGAGAAAGTATTTTAGGGTAAACATACCTGTTTTGTCCATCATTGATGAATTTATTTTTTTATTCGTTAGACTTATAAATCCAGGCTGAGCACGTCCTGCATACTATGAAGACCATATTTTTTTTCATTCAACCAACTTGCCGCACGAAGTGCACCGCGAGCAAAGGCCATTCGGCTAGAGGCTTTATGCGTAATTTCAACTCGCTCACCCTCTGCGGCAAATAAAACCGTATGATCACCCACCACATCACCTGCTCTCTGGGTGGCAAAGCCAATAGTCTGTCTATCTCTTGCGCCCGTTTGTCCTTCACGCCCATAGACCGCAACATCTTTTAAGTTTCTATCAAGTGCTCCTGCGACCGACTCGCCCAAGGAGAGTGCAGTGCCCGATGGCGCATCAACTTTATGCCGATGATGGGTTTCTGAAATCTCAATATCCACCTCATCACCCAAAACTGATGCTGCCAACTCGGCTAACTTAAAACATAGGTTGACCCCAGTTGCGTAATTTGAGGCCATACAAATAGCGATCTTATTACTTGCCTGATCGATACTTTTTAATTGTTGCTCATCAAAGCCGGTTGTACCCACTACTATTTTTTTACCCTGCTGAGCGCAGAGCTCAATATTTGCCGATGTTGATGCTGGTGTACTGAAATCGATAAGGATATCAAACTGATCAATAACCTCTTGCAGTGACGCTACAACTGTTATGTTATTGCGACCTAATCCAGCTAACTCCCCAGAATCTACGCCAATTAATGTACTATCGGGTCGCTCAATGGCCGCGCTTAGTTGCAAGCCTTTAGTCTGGGTAACTGCCTCTATTAAGGCTTTCCCCATACGTCCACCGGCTCCAGTTATGGCTATCTTGATCATTTTTATATCCAAAATTTAGTAATTAAGGGTAACTCTACTCTAACCAGTGAGATTATCGAAGAATTTTTTCACCCCATCAAACCAATTTAAGGTTCTTGGGGAATGTTTTCCTTTACCTTTTAGGCTTTTATCAAAATTTTCTAGGAGTTCACGCTGATCTTCGCCGAGGTTAATGGGTGTTTCTAGCACCACACGGCACAACAAATCTCCAGTACCACCGCCACGCACAGGAGTTACCCCTTTTCCGCGCAAACGAAACACTTTGCCACTTTGAGTCTCTGCGGGAATCTTTAATTTTACTCTGCCGGTTAGGGTTGGCACCTCTAAAACTCCGCCCAAAGCTGCTTGAGCAAAACTTATAGGAACTTCACAGTGCAGATGACTGTCTTCACGAACAAAAATTGAATGCTCTCGAACATGAACCTGAACATAGAGGTCACCCACAGGACCACCATTGGGGCCGGCTTCGCCCTTACCGCCAAGACGAATACGATCACCAGTATCTACGCCCGCAGGAATTTTAACGGATAGTTTGGTGTATTCTTGTTTGACCCCACGACCGTTACAATCGACACAGGGATCAGCAATAATTTGGCCTGACCCACCACATTGTGGGCAAGTCTGCTGGACTTGAAAGAAACCTTGGGACATTCGCACCTGACCCACACCATTACAGGTAGGACATGTGGTCGGCGAAGATCCAGGTCGCGCTCCCGAACCATCACAGGTATCACAGTGAACTGATCTGGGTACATCTATTTTAATGGTCTTGCCTTTGACTGCGTCTTCTAAATCTAACTGTAAGTCATAGCGAAGATCTGCCCCTCTTGCCGGACCTGATCGGCGACCGCCGCCACCGCCACCAAAAATATCACCAAAGACATCGCCAAACATATCGCCAAAACCAGCGCCATCGAAACCGCCACCACCACCGGAATTTCCGTCAACACCAGCATGGCCAAAACGATCATAGGCGGCTTTTTTATCACCATCACCTAAAATTTCATAGGCTTCTTGGGCTTCTTTAAATTTCTCGCCGGAATTTTTATCATCAGGATTTCGATCTGGATGATGTTTCATCGCAACACGACGAAATGCCTTCTTAATCTCTTGATCAGAAGCCGATTTATCCACACCCAAAACTTCATAGTAATCGCGTTTTGCCATAATGAGCTTTTATTCCTAGTAAAAAATAAAGGCGCGAAACTATGTTCGCGCCTAGCAGTAAGTAAAAAATTAAATCTACTGTTTACTTACCGTCTTTCTGAGTTTCATCAACCTCTTCGAACTCAGCATCCATAGCATCATCAGCAGGTTGCTCAGCAGCTTCACCCTGACCTTCCTCAGCTTGTTGCTCTGCATATAGCTTTTGCGCCAATGTGGCTGAAGCTTCGGATAACTCTTTAGCCGCGGCGTCGATAGCTTCTTTATCGTCACCCTGAACCACTTCCTCAACCTTGGCAATTGCCGCCTCAATAGCTGATTTTTCTTCATCTGAAGCTTTGTCACCGGCTTCTTCAAGGGTTTTCTTGGCAGCATGGGCCAAGCCATCAGCCGTATTGCGCGCCTGTACTAGCTCTTCAAATTTTGCATCCTCTGCCGCATTGGCTTCAGCATCTGCAACCATTGCATCGATTTCTTCATCGGATAAACCTGAAGACGCTTTAATTACAATAGACTGCTCTTTGCCCGTCGCCTTATCTTTTGCGCTTACATTCAATATACCGTTAGCATCGATATCAAAGGTAACTTCAATCTGTGGCATACCACGAGGTGCTGGCGGAATGTCAGCTAGATCAAAACGGCCTAGGGATTTGTTTTGCGCCGCCTGTTTGCGCTCACCCTGAACCACATGAATAGTTACCGCTGTTTGGTTGTCTTCAGCGGTTGAAAATACCTGTGATTTCTTGGTTGGAATTGTGGTGTTTTTCTCAATCACTG
>DKNZ01000021.1:0-262 GCA_002469845.1 Cellvibrionales bacterium UBA7375
ACCCACTTCGACATCATCACCTATAGTGACACCGCCCAATTGGGCTATCTTAATCCAATCATCACCATCTTTTGCAAATCCAAAGCCATCAGCACCAATAACTGCGGCACTATGAATAATACAGCGAGCACCTATATTAACCCTATGATAGAGAGTCACATTGGCCGCTAAAGACGTTTGTTCACCAATATTAGTGTGAGCCCCGATGACAGTATTAGGACCTATGGAAACATCATTACCTAGTGTCACATTAGGGCCAATA
>DKNZ01000021.1:616-22350 GCA_002469845.1 Cellvibrionales bacterium UBA7375
AGTAATGCCGTTGGGTCAATTTGAGCCGTTTTATCAATGCCACTAAAATCTGGTGAACGCGCAAACACTTGTGATAACTTGGCGTAGCTAACATAAGGGTTATCAGATATTAGGCAGTGACCAGAATAAAGATGTGCTTGATCAGGATGTAAAATAACCGCACCCGCTTGGCAAGAATCTAATAGGTGCTTGTATTTCATATTGGCTAAAAAGCTTAAATGATGGGGTAATGCAGAGGTTAAGGTAGCTATGCCTGTAATTGGATAATGTGCGTCACCTTCTAGCTGTGCACCAATACGCTCGGCTATATTACTGAGAGTTAAATGCCACATCTACACTGACCCCAAATCAAACAACCTCATAAATTTGGGACTAGTTTGGAAATCGATAGTAATTATTTTATTGGTTAACACGCCCACTATTGCCGCCACTTTTAGAGTCTTACTAATTTATATAACTAGATTTTTATAACTTAAATATATAATTAATATAGTTTATAAATGTCTAAAAGTTTTAAAATAATACAATAGCGAATATTACAAAGTCATATGTCTGATATCACTTAGAATCTTAACTAAGTAAGTCATAAAACGACCCGCATCACCACCGTTAATTACTCGATGATCATAGGACAGTCCCAAGGGAAGCATTAATCTTGGCTGGAAGTCGGAACCATCCCAGATGGGTTTCATCTGCGATTTTGATACCCCTAGAATACCTACTTCTGGGCTATTGACGATAGGCGTGAAGCCATTACCACCCATTGCACCTAAGCTTGAGATGGTAAAACAGCCGCCCTGCATATCGCTTGGCTTTAGTTTTCCTTCACGGGCTAGAGTTGCCATAGTGATAACATCAGCTGAAATTTCCCAGATACCCTTTTTGTACGCGTCTTTGATTACAGGAACAACTAGACCACGGGGCGTGTCTACGGCCATACCAATATTGATATAGTGTTTTTGCACGTAGTTTTCGCCATCACCTGCCAGTGAACGGTTGAATTCTGGATTAGCAGCTAGAGCGGCAGCGGCAGCCTTTATTAGGAAAGCCACTGGGGTTACTTTGATACCACGCTTTTCACCCTCTGGTTTAAGAGATTTGCGGAATGTTTCTAAATCGGTGATATCTGCATCATCAAACTGAGTTACATGAGGAACGTTTAACCAGTTGCGCTGCATATTGTCAGCAGTGACTTTTTGAATCTTGCTTAGTTTAACGGTTTCAATGTCGCCAAACTGGCTGAAATCAATAGTGGGAACCTGGGGTATACCTGCACCACCAGTACTGGTAGTACCCAATTGCAAAGCAGATTTAACAAAGTTATTAACATCGTCTTTTTGGATACGCCCTTTTGGACCTGTACCAGAAACTTGAGATAGATCGACACCAAGTTCTCTTGAAAGCATGCGAACTGCTGGACCGGCATAGATTTCTGCGCTGTCATTAGCTACTGGAGCTGGGTTTACAGCAGGGGCAGCAGCGGGTTGTTTTGGCGGCACAGGGGTTTCTGCTGGCGCTGGAGCGGGTGTTGGGGCTGGGGCTGGCTCGGCTTGTACTTCTGCCTCAGCAGTTGAAGCGACACCGCTTGTAACTTCAATGAGGGCTACCTGATCACCTGTACCTAATTTATCACCTTCTTTGGCGATAATTTGCTTAACTGTGCCTGATAATGTCGATGGGACATCCATTGTTGCTTTATCTGATTCGAGTACCACGAGGGTTTCACCCTCTTCTACCTGATCACCAACTGCAACTGACACTTCTATTAATTCAACTTTGTCATCGCTACCAATATCTGGGACCAGGGCAATCTGCTCTGAAGTAGTGGCTTCTTGGCTAGCTACCGGCGCTTCAACTGGTGCTTCTTCAACGGCAGGCTCCTCAATGGGTGCTGGTGCAACCTCGGGCTCCGCTTGTTGAGAAGATGGCTCTTCGGCAGGCGTTTTTGCGTTAGCAGTTTCAATTTCGGCAATGGCGTCGCCAACCTTAACTGTATCGCCTTCTGAGACCAAATATTTAACAACTGAGCCATCTACTGGACTTGGGACATCCATTGAGGCTTTATCAGACTCTAGAACAACCAGAGATTCTTCTTGCTCAACAGCATCACCAACAGCTGTACATAGCTCGATAACTTCTACCGACTCTGCGCCGCCTAAATCAGGAATTGTTACAATTTCTATTGCCACTTAAATCGTCCTTTATAAATAGTCTTTCTATGGGTTAAATACAGGTCCAACTATTACAAATACAACGGATTGGGTTTTTCTGGATCTATACCCAATGTTTTAATTGCTTTTTCTACTACAGTTGCCTTTATTGTACCTTGGTCTGCCAACGCTTTTAATGCAGAAACTACCACAAAGTTACGATCAACTTCAAAGAAATGTCGCAATGCGGCTCGACTATCACTGCGACCAAAGCCGTCGGTACCAAGTACATAGAATGGTTGTTCAATATAGGCACGCATTTGCTCTGAATAGGCTTTCATATAATCTGTTGACGCAATAACAGGTGCAGTACAGTCACCTAGCTGTTCGGTGATATAAGAAGTTTTGGCTTTCTTAGTGGGATGAAGCATATTCCAGCGGTCAACTGACTGACCCTCGCGAACAAGCTCATTCACACTGGTTAAACTCCAGATATCCGACTGAACATCATACTGATCTTTTAGGATTTCTGCGGCAGCAATCACTTCATTTAAGATAGTGCCTGCGCCCATAAGAGTGACTTTCTTGTCGCCCTTGTCAGCTTCTGCAAACTTATACATACCTTTAACAATGCCCTCTTCAGCGCCTTCTGGCATTGCCGGCTGGACATAGTTTTCATTCATTGTGGTTAGATAATAGAAGCAATTTTCTTGATCTTCAAACATGCGTTTTACGCCATCTTGAACAATCACTGCTAATTCATAGCTAAAGGTTGCATCATAACTTTTACAGTTAGGGATGGTGTTTGCCAATATAAGACTGTGGCCATCCTGATGCTGAAGACCTTCACCATTCAAAGTGGTACGTCCAGCAGTGGCACCAATAAGGAAACCACGTGCCTGACTATCGCCAGAGGCCCATGCAAGATCACCAATACGTTGGAAACCAAACATTGAGTAGAATATATAGAATGGAATCATTGCACAGGAGTTAGTACTGTAGGACGTTGCTAAGGCTAGCCATGCCGACATAGCGCCCGCTTCGTTGATACCTTCTTCAAGAATCACACCTTTTTTGTCTTCTTTGTAGTACATAATCTGCTGGTGATCATGAGGCACATATTTTTGACCTGCTGAGGTATAAATACCCAACTGACGGAACATACCCTCCATACCAAAAGTTCGGGCTTCATCTGGCACAATGGGAACCACTCGATTACCGATACTCTTATCTTTAACCAGTGATGAGAGAATCCTCACAAACGCCATAGTGGTTGAAATCTCACGTTCACCCGAGCTCTCAAGTTGTTTCTTGAATGCGCTTAATGGCGGTACTGTCATCGGCTCAAAGTCTGCCTTACGCGCTGGCAAAGGCCCACCAAGTTCTTGACGACGACTCTTCATATAGGCAATTTCAGGGCTATCTTCTGCCGGTTTGTAATAAGGTACTGTTTCAAGCTGATCGTCGGGTATTGGAATACCAAAACGGTCACGGAATTTACGCAAACTATCCATATCGAGCTTTTTGACTGAGTGTGTATCGTTGGCTGCTTCGCCTGCTCCGCCCAAGCCGTAACCTTTAACCGTTTGCGCTAGGATGACTGTTGGCTTGCCTTTACTTGCCGATGCTTCTGCATAGGCTGCATAAACTTTATAGGGGTCGTGACCACCACGATTTAGCGCCATAATCTGATCATCAGTCATATCTTTAACTAACTCAAGCAACTCTGGGTATTTGCCAAAGAAATGCTCTCGAGTATAGGCACCACCATTATATTTATAGTTTTGTAGCTCACCATCGCATACTTCGTTCATGCGCTTAATTAACAAGCCGGACTTATCTTTTTCAAGTAGCTGGTCCCAGTGGCGACCCCAGACAACTTTGATTACATTCCAGCCAGCCCCACGGAAGACACCTTCTAGTTCTTGCATAATCTTACCGTTACCACGAACAGGGCCGTCGAGACGCTGCAGGTTACAGTTAATGACAAACACAAGGTTTTCAAGTCCTTCACGTCCCGCAAGAGAAATAGCGCCTAAACTTTCGGGTTCGTCACATTCACCATCACCTAAGAAAGCCCAAACCTTACGATCACCACGAGCAACAAGTTCTCTAGCAGATAGATAACGCATTACATGGGCTTGGTATATGGCCTGAATAGGGCCTAGACCCATAGAAACGGTTGGAAATTGCCAATAATCTGGCATTAGCCATGGGTGAGGATAAGATGAAAGGCCTTTTCCATCGACTTCACGACGGAAACTATCAAGTTGATCTTCTGAAAGCCTGCCTTCAAGGAAAGATCTAGCGTACATCCCAGGTGCACTGTGACCTTGGAAGAAAACTAAATCACCTAGATTTTCACCTTCAGAACCCCTAAAGAAGTAATTAAAGCCTATGTCATAAAGGGTTGCGGCCGAAGAGAAGCTGGCAATATGCCCTCCAATCCCTTCGCTTTGTTTGTTGGCGCGCATAACCATTGCAAGGGCATTCCAGCGAATCAAAGATCTTACACGACGCTCCATAAAGAGATCACCGGGCATTACTTTTTCTTTGTTAGCGGGAATGGTATTGCAATAGGGAGTTGTAATCGATTGTGGTAAGCCAACACCAGTATTAGTAGCACGAGCTTGTAACTGACTTAAAATATAGGAAGCTCTATCGCTTCCATGCGCACGACAAATTGAGTCAAACGCTTCTATCCATTCTTGGGTTTCTGTTGGATCTAAATCCTGAGACATGCGGCACCAATAATTGTAGTAGATTCAATTTTAAAGGGGTTGCGCTTTGCTAGCCTTGCGACCTTTAAACACAGGCACATGGCCCCCCTAATGAAGGCGCATATCATAATGTAGTGAGGCTACAAAATCAATGAAATTGAATAGATTTGGTGCGTATATTTTTATTATTATTTACTTTAAATATAATACATATACTATTGATTTTATTTGTATTATTTAATTTTATTTTCAAGTTAGTTTAACTACATAAATGCTTTTTTAATAGTTAGTATGGAAAGACATAGTGCTGATCAATAGGTACATTGTTATTTGTAACGTTATTTAAACTATCCCTATTCTTAGTTTGCACCCATAATCGACGTGGCTTATCGATAATTAATCGCTGGTATGCGGCTTTAATTTCACTGACTGATATTGCACGTATAGCTTCAGCCAGTTTTTTGCGAAAATCAAAGTTTTCATAACCTAATTCCAGGGATTGAAGATGCCGAGCATTGAGCTCATATAAGTTATCTGGCGTCTCTTCTATATTAACTAGAAGAGCATTCTTATGCCTATCAAGTGCTTCAGCATCAATAGCCGCAACTTGTTGGCTAAAATTTTGATTAAAATCACTAAATTCATTTTTCAACACTTGCTCTGAGGCAACTGGCGACTGTGCAATTAGACAAATACCGGGCACTCTATTTATCGGCATAGCAAAGGCTGAAACAACGTATCCCAGTTGCTTTTGTGTTCGCATCTCATTGTAAAATGGTGCTGATATTATCTGTGACAACAAACCTACAGTGGCTCTTTCACGAATACTGTCGTTATCACCCTGTATATACTCAACCAATACAGCATCGTTATGATCAACTTTTATTTCACGACTAACATCATAGGAGCCTAGCTTGGCTACTTTCGTCGAAATAGCAGTATCTGCAAAATTAAGCACTTCTAACTGCTTAATAATACTTACAAGTGAATTCTGATCATGATTGCCCGCCACTAAAACTCGAGCATTGAATACTGATACAAAATCTTTAGAAAACATCTTTAATTGTTCCATATCAATATTCTCCATGGCCTGAGCTTGATCAGTGGGTGACCACCTACCCTCTAAAACAGTATAGAAAAAAGACAGCACTTGTCTAAAGGGATAGTCTCGCTTAGCGTTATTTTTTTGCCTTATTAATTGTTGCTTTATTAACTCAAATCGATCTTGATCCCATTGTGGTTTTGCTACTGCATGTATTAGCTTGTGCAATAATATTTCTTGCTTGTCTGAATAACCACTTATAGCAATAGATAGTCCCTGTTCGCTTGCAGAAATATTGTAATCAAGTCCCGCCATAAGTGCTGGATACAGCTCTTCATTAAGTTGATTAGAAATATAAGCGGCATAAAGCTTAGCCGCAGATAAATCGTTTAAACTTTGGCTTTGTTTGCTGTTAAGCAAAACAATAATCTGGGCCTTAGGTGTTTGAAAGTCAGTATGCTGAAGGTGCCAGACTTGAAGACCAGGTTTTTTTTCATAAAGCACAGGCTGAGGGTAGGATTTAGTATTAATTAATACTAAATCTTCAGGTATAAATGGGTTCGACGGGGACAAGCTTAGCTTAAACTCTGATATGCCTGTTTTAATTCGATCAATATATTCACTATCAAGAGTCTTAGATAAATAAGGTGTCTGATAATACTGAGAATTATTCTCTACCCGCGCCTTGGAAGAGGTAATAAACATCAACATGTTTGAGGGAGTTAATCTTGATGCAATAGCTTCAATAATTTCTCTATCAAACTGACTTGTAACATAGGATGCACGAAGTATATCGCCATCTTTATGATGGTGCATTTTTCTAGCAATGCCTGTTGCATAGGTAGCTGGATCTTGCTTTTCAGTATATCTAAATGCTATTTCAGACATTTTGGCATACTCTTTCTGGCGCCAACTCTCTATACCTTTATGCTTGATCAACGCTATCCATGCAAAAAGCTCTACCAAAATTTGATCACGAGACTCATAACCCTCTGGCGTTAACCCTATATCAACTGAAAACAAGCCAGCACCCCTGTCTTCAAGAACTGTGCCGGCAGAAAGGCTATCGGCCCACCCTTTTGCTTTTAGGGCCTGTAAAAGACTCCCTTGGCCCTCATAGCCAATCATTGATGCTAAGTACTGAGCAGGTTTTGATTGCCAATAATTATTTAACTTAGGGATTTCAAATAACAATCCAAGTTCTCTAGTATCTTTTAAAGGCTGTATATTAACCTGCATAGGGAGCGCTGAAAGGTCAACATAACTAGCCTCATAGGGCTGTATAGACACTTTCTTATCTTTGATTGATGAAAATCTTTGTCGAACAATTTTTTCTAATTGGTCAAGAGACTCTTTACCTAACACAGCCAGTGTCATTAGATTAGCTGAATAGTATTTATTGTAAAAATCTATTAATTCAGCGCGAACATTAGACCGCTCATTGTCACCTAATGTCTCTAAACTTCCGACATTAAATTTTGATAGAGGATGGTTGGGATTCGCTATTTCTCTTAAAACATCCCACTGCCTTCTGCCATCATTTTTATATTTTAATTGGTACTCAGATTCAACGGCATTGCGCTCTCTTTCGACGTAATTGGCATCAAAAAGTGGGTCTGTAAAAAATGGTGCGAACCTATCCAAGGCATCTGCCAAGTACTCAGCATTTATATCAAAAAAGTAATTAGTATACTCAAGACCAGTGCTGGCATTGTGCCTTCCACCATGCTCACTGATAAAAGTTTGATAGGCATCTGCCTTTGGAAACTGCTTTGTCCCAAGAAATAACATATGCTCCAAAAAATGCGCTAAACCTTGTCGCTTTTGCGGATTCTGGTAACTTCCCACATACAGATCTAATGCCGCCGCTGCCTTATCAGTTTCAGGATCAGAGATCAGTAATACATCTAAATTATTAGGCAGCCTTATACGCTGATATTGACGTTTATCATTGGCGCTTTTAACAATTGAATCAGACTGAGCTCCAAGGTCGGATATAACTGCTTTTGGAGTGCAAGAAACGCAGACTAGTAGACTAATAATTAAAGCCAAAGCACCAGGTATATTAGGGCAAGAAAATATGCGCAATGCCTTATTATTCATAACTATCCTAAACTGGCGTTTGTGATTGAATCTTAGTCTGGCTCTAATATTGTTCTTGGCCAAGCGTTGTAAATGGCCTTGACCAGGGTAGCCAGAGGAATTGCAAAGAACAGCCCCCAAAAACCCCATATTCCACCAAATATAAGAACTGCAACAACTATAGCTACTGGGTGAAGATTAACCACCTCAGAAAACAAAAGCGGCACCAACACATTACCGTCAATAATTTGAATAATTGTATAAAGCCCCAGTAGCCAGAAAAAATCATTTGTTACTCCCCACTGTAGGTACCCTACCAACAGCACTGGGATAGTTACCAAAGTGGCGCCTATATAAGGAATGAGTACAGATAGCCCCACAAGGGATGCCAGAAGTGCGGCATATTTTAGGTCTAGAAATACAAATGTGATAAAAGAAACTAACCCGACAATTAAGATCTCTATAGCTTTACCGCGTATATAGTTGGCAAATTGAATATCCATCTCATCCCAAATAACTGTCATTACACGACGTTCTTTTGGAAGCATATTAGAGATAAAATTTAACAGTATTTCTTTATCTTTCAGCATAAAGAAAACCAGTAATGGCACCAAAAAGAGATAAATCATAATAGCCAGTAAACTGGGAAAACTACTTATTGAAAGGCTTAATAGCTGCTCGGCAAGATTTGCTATCTCTTGTGAAACGCGAGTTACAACAAGTTGTATTTGCTCTGGGCCAATATACTCTGATGCCCTTTCAGGCAATGAGCTCAACAATTTTTTTAATTGTCCCACCATATTGGGCAGTTCTTTTAAAAGCAGTGAAGTTTGCCTTCCCACTATAGGAATTAAAACCACCAACACGGTGATAAAAGTCACCAAAAAAAGTATGTAGGTTGAAAGTACCGCGACTATTTTTGACAGACCGTAGTTTTGTAGGGCATTCACCACGCCCTGCAATAAGAATGCAAAGATTAATGCAGCAATGACTGGGCCTAAAACATCACCTAGGGTTGCGACAATAATAATGGAGGCCACAAGAAAAACACTTAAAAGAACAGCTTCTTCTGTGCCAAAGTACTGCGCCACCCATCTTTGTAATACCTTCTTCATAACTACTCCATAATTAAATTAGAAGTTTATATTGCCAAAATGTCTTATTATAAGCGGATCATACAGATATCCCAGATGAAACCAATCTGTTTTTTTTCTGTCAAAATTGGGCTGTAGCAAGCTTTTAATTCAACCAATAGTCATTTAAATAGATAGTCCATGTTAAATCAGTTAGCACAGCTACAAAAAAAATCATGCTTAACGAAAGCGCATCTTGTAATGCTGCTATGGGCTGCTAGTTTTAATGGTATCGCTGCCGACATTAATCTACCAATGCTTGGGGATAGTAGCTCTGGAATAGTATCAAAAAATCAAGAATTCAAGCTTGGTAAATCATGGCTGCAAGCATTTAGACGGCAAGTCGAGCGACACGATGACCCTCTTTTACAGGCTTACTTAGAACAGCTAACTTTTGACTTGGTAATCCATAGTGAACTTGAAGATACTCGGCTTACCTTAGTTTTAGTTAACAATCCCAATATCAATGCCTTTGCAGTACCAGGAGGAATAATAGGTATCAATACTGGGATATTTACTTACGCGGACAATGAGGATCAACTGGCCTCAATTATTAGCCACGAGATCGCTCATTTAAGTCAACGACATTTCGCAAGGGGATTGGAAGCAAGACGGAGTTCAGCAAACATTAACCTAGCGGGTCTATTAGCAACCTTAATAGTTAGCTCAAAATCTGGAACAGATGCAGGTATTGCTGCCCTTTCAGCAAGCCAAGCCCTGGCTATAGACCAACAGCTTCGCTATAGCAGAAATAATGAAAAAGAAGCCGATCGACAGGGTTTAAAAATCATGAAGAAGTCAGGCAGAGATCCTGGTGCAGCAGCAGAAATGCTAGAAAAAATGATGGCTTTAACACGATATAGCGGCAGTCGTTTACCCGAGTTTCTTCTAACGCATCCGATCACAGAGCGACGTGTAGCTGACACTCGATCGAGGACTTTAGAATATAAAAATCATCATTATCCAGATAATTCTGATTTCTATATCATGAAAGCAAGAACTCAAGTATTACATCAGGACAATCCAAAATACTCTATAAAATTTTTTCGCCAAAAATTAAAGGAAAATAGTTTAAATGATGATGCATATCGCTATGGACTTGCCATAGCAAACTCAAAGGCTGGCAATTATGATCAGGCTATAGAAGACTTATCTGGCCTTTTAAAGAAAAAGCCATTTTATGCGCCTTATATCTATACAAATATAGAAATAGATATTGCTGCCGGAAATTATAAAAGCGCATTACAAAAGCTTAAATATCAATTAACGCTTAATCAAAATAATTATCCATTACATATACTTCAAGCAGATGCACTATGGAGATCACACCAATATGAGGCATCTGCAAAGGTTTTAACAAGACTCAGCAGAAAGCGCCCCGAAGATCCGAGTATTTGGTATCAACTGGCAGAAGTAAGGGGTCTTGCGGGTGATATTTCTGGCGTTCACAAAGCCAGAGCAGAATATTTTATTTTGATTGGCGCATTAGAAAATGCAAAGAGACAATTGAATTTTGCTAAAAAGCTATTACAAAAGGATGTTAAAGGATTGGCAATAGTGGAGCAGCGTATGGTTGACATTGTAGCTATGGAAAAAAACCTACAAAAACTCTAGCTACTTAACTTAAACGTCATCATGCGATCGAGCGCAATGGTGGCAAGTTTTGCCACGTCACTATCAACAATGACCTCACCACTACCCTGCTCTAAACACTGTAAGAGGTTTTGTAAACTATTCATTCCCATCCACGGACAGTTAGCACAGCTTCTGCAGGTAGCACCACTACCTCCTGTGGGGGCTATTATTAATTCTTTTTCTGGGACTGCCTGCTGCATTTTATAAAAAATGCCTTGATCGGTGGCAACGATTAAACGCTGGTGCGGTAAATTTTTAGCGGCAGATATCAACTGTGATGTTGAGCCAACCACATCCGCTATTTCGACAACAGACTGGGGTGACTCAGGATGAACTAAAATCGCACAGTCTTTATAAATCTGTTTAAGATCCGTTATGCCTTTAGCTTTAAATTCTTCATGGACAATACAGCTTCCGTTCCACATTATCATATCTGCACCGGTTTTCTGTTCTACATAGGCGCCAAGATACTTATCTGGTGCCCAGATAATCTTTTCTCCAAGAGAATCCAAGTGGTCAACAACATCAACCGCTATACTCGAGGTAACGACCCAGTCAGCGCGTGCTTTCACTTGGGCAGAGGTGTTGGCATAAACCACCACAGTGCGTTCTGGATGTTTATCACAAAATTCTGTGAATTCATCCGCTGGGCAACCTACATCTAATGAACAGGTTGCTTCTAGAGTTGGCATTAATACGGTTTTGTTTGGCGTGAGAATTTTTGCTGTCTCACCCATAAATTTAACACCGGCGACAATAAGTGTATCTGCGCTATGCTTGCTACCAAAACGTGCCATTTCCAATGAATCCGCAACGATACCACCGGTTTCTTCAGCTAATGCCTGAATAAGCGGATCTGTGTAGTAATGAGCAACGATAACTGCATTTTTTTCGACCAAAAGCTTCTTGATTTGCTGACAAACTTCATTAATCTGGTCAGCGGATAATGGCTCATCAAATGAAACCTTGTTCAGATATTCCTGAACAACCGGATTAAGATCATCGCTTTTGGTTGAATTTAAGCCTTGGCGCATAAGAATTGAAAACTTATACGGTTGTTAACCAGTAAATAATACCAGCCACTAAGATTAATACCACGGCAACAGCTGCCAATGCATCAGCCATTCCATCCCCATCGTCTTGATTATTTAAGCTACTCATTTAAATTATCCTGTAAGGTTATTTTCCTAGACTATAAACTAGACTGTAAAAGGCACCAGTTTAATTTTCGGCATTCTAACAAGCATTTTACAAGCTGTCTTGCCAAAACATAATACTAATTAATAATTTAACTTTATTCATTTTAATTTGGCCCTTATAGGGAAATAGTAATATAAAAGCAGTCTCTCAATCTGTATCATTGGAACCTTTCAATAATAAAAGACGTAACCGTAGCCAATAGATGTATAAATACGATAATTATGATCATAAAATTGTAAACGAGCGAGTTGAGCAATTTAGAGATCAAACTCAGCGCTATCTTGCCGGAGAAATTGCCGACGAAGAGTTCCTTCCTTTGCGACTACAAAATGGGCTGTATGTTCAACGTTTAGCTCCAATGCTCAGAATCGCTGTTCCCTACGGAATGCTTTCTAGTCGTCAAGTAAGAAAACTTGCCCATATTTCACGGGTCTTTGACAAAGGTTACGTCCATATTACGACGCGACAAAATGTTCAGCTTAATTGGCCTGCCCTTGAAGAAGTCCCGGATATTTTGGCAGAACTGGCTGAAGTTGAAATGCATGCCATTCAAACCAGTGGTAACTGTATTCGTAACACAACCACCGATCAATTTGCTGGCGTTGCTGAAGATGAAATTGAAGACCCTCGACCATGGTGTGAACTAATACGTCAGTGGTCAACTCTTCATCCCGAGTTCGCTTTTTTACCACGCAAGTTCAAGATTGCCGTATGCGGCTCAACTGAAGATCGCGCAGCCTTCTTACTCCATGACATCGGCTTACAGCTGGTTAAAAACGATAATGAAGAGCTTGGTTTTGAAGTGTTTGTCGGTGGTGGCTTAGGCCGAACCCCCATTATCGGCTCATCCATACGAAAGTTTTTACCTAAACAGCACCTTTTATCCTATTTAGATGCAATCGTTCGTGTTTACAATCGCTATGGTAATCGTGACAACAAATATAAAGCGCGTATTAAAATATTGGTTAAGGCTTGGACTCCTGAAGTTTTTGCTCAGCGAGTCGAAGCAGAATGGAAGCATTTAAAAGATGGACCCTCCACCCTAACAAATAGTGAAATTTCTAGAGTTAAAAGCTTCTTTCCTTCGCCTGATTACAAAGATATCAATGGATCGGAATCAGCTGATAAAGTGGCCGAAATTGCCGCTGATAATATTGCCTTTAAACGTTGGCTAGATAGAAATACACAGCCACAGAAACAATCGGGTTATAGGTCAGTAACGCTGTCCTTAAAGCCTGCAGGTGTTGCTCCTGGCGATGTTACCGACAAACAACTTGAGACTATTGCTGATTTGGCTGATCGCTTTTCGTTTGGTGAATTAAGAGCTACTCACAATCAAAATATAGTGCTTACGGATGTTATAGAATCTGACCTAATGGAACTTTGGCAACAGGCTAAAGAGTCAGCTTTGGCAACGCCAACCATTGGCACTATTAACGATATGATTTGTTGCCCAGGTGGGGATTATTGTTCCCTTGCTAACGCAAAATCTATTCCTGTAGCAGAAGCCATACAACGCAAATTTTCTGACCTAGATTATGTGTATGATTTGGGCGATCTTGAATTAAATATTTCAGGTTGTATGAATGCCTGTGGTCATCATCATGTTGGTCATATAGGTATCCTTGGTGTGGATAAAAAGGGTAAGGAATGGTATCAAATTCAATTGGGAGGCAGTGCCAGTAAAAATGCCTCACTTGCCAAGGTGCTTGGACCCTCATTGTCACGTGATCAAATTACTGATGGCATTGAAAAGCTATTAGATGTCTATGTGGAAAATCGTATCGCAGATGAAAGTTTTTTGAGCACCTATCAGCGTATTGGGATTGAAAAATTTAAGGAAAGAGTTTATGCCCCAAGTACTTAAGGATAATTGTGTTGTAAATGATGACTGGATTACATTAGAAGAGTCCTCAGAAACGCTCCCTTCGGGCGATGTACTTCTGTCTTACGATCAATGGCAAGGTTTTTCAGAGCAAATCACCCGCCACGATGGCAGTGTAGGCGTAATAATTGACGGTAATGCTGAGATCGAAGAAATAATAGAGCCCCTCCTGAAACTCCCACTTATAGCGATTAATTTTCCTAAATTTGCCGATGGTCGTGGTTTTTCAGCCGCCAGACTTCTGCGCGAACGCTTTAACTATACTGGCGAAATTCGAGCCGTTGGCGGTTTTATTCGTGATCAGTTATATTTACTAAGTCGCTGTGGATTTAACGCCTTCAAATTTGCCGATGATACTGATTTATCTGAGTCTGCCAAATCACTTAAGGACTTTTCTGAAACCTACCAAGTGAGTGTAGAACAAAAGAATCCTCTTTTTAGAAGGCGCTAATTAGGCTTATCAATAACCAGGTTTAACCAATGGATCAGCATGTTGTTTTTATCTTTTTTCTTATCTTCACAGGTGGCGCTCTTTTAGCATCTCTTGCTCTATTTGGCCGTCAGCCCCTGCTGGTAGCCTATATTGCCTTAGGCGCCCTTTTAGGACCGTTTGGACTAGGCTGGGTATCTGATCTAGAGCTTATCGCTCAAATATCCTCTATAGGGATTGTGTTCCTGCTTTTTTTGCTCGGCTTGGATATGCAACCACAATCACTCTTCAAGGTTCTCAAACAAGTGGCACATATCACCCTGATAAGCTCACTGCTGTTTGGGCTCATTGGTTTCGGCATTGCCTATAGCTTTAAATTTACATTTATAGAATGCGCCATTATTGGTGCCGCTATGATGTTCTCAAGCACTATTATTGGCATTAAACTTTTACCCACAACTGCCCTTCACCATAAACACTCCGGGGAATTAATGGTTGGCATGTTGTTAATGCAAGACTTTTTAGCAATTGCTGTATTACTTGTCTTGTTATCGGCAAGTTCTAGCGAAAACGGCATGTCCAGTTTAGCCATCAGCATTGTTGCATTACCAGCACTTATCGCCTTTTCTATGCTGCTAGTGCGCTATCTACTCCAGCCTTTGTTTACTCGCTTTGATCGTATAGGAGAATATATTTTTCTATTAACTATTGGCTGGTGTCTCGGAATCGCCGAGCTAGCTGAGGTGATTGGGCTATCAAAAGAAATAGGTGCCTTTATTGCCGGGATTTCCTTAGCTACTAGCCCTATTGCACAATATATAGCCTTGAATTTAAAACCTTTAAGGGATTTCTTTTTGATATTATTTTTCTTTTCATTGGGGGGTGGCTTCGATTTATCACTACTGCCATCAATAGCGATACCTGCGATTCTTTTAGCACTGGTTATGCTTTCACTTAAACCTATTGTGTACCGGTATTTATTGCGTTCACAAAGCGAAAACAATAGCCTTTCTTGGGATATAGGATTTAGGCTTGGGCAAAACAGTGAATTCTCACTATTGATTGCCTACATGGCATTTAGCACTCAGCTGATCGGTAATGATGCGTCACATTTAATTCAAGCGACCGCGATCATTACCTTTTTGATTTCGAGCTATATAGTTGTATTCAACTTCCCAAACCCTATTGCCGTCAGCGACCGCTTAAGAAGGGATTAGCCTTACTTATAGATATTTGAGCTATCTGTTAAACGATTCCACCATTTTGTGATCAATCTATCAGCACTATGCTCGGCAGCAATTCCAAGGCGCTGGGGTAATTTCTTTTTCTGGACATAATTAATTTCATAAACTTTAGATTCTTTAGCTTGGCTTGAGAGATACTCATCACTGGTCATCAGCTCGTCTACCAGTGAAAGCTCCAAAGCACGTGAGCCAAACCAAACATCACCCGTAGCGACTTTATCTATATCAATTTTGGGTCGGCGTTCAGCAACATAAGCTTTAAATAATTGATGGGTATCCTGTAAGTCTTCAATAAACTTCTCTCGCCCTTGCTCAGTATTCTCACCAAATACAGTTAATGTTCTTTTATGCTCGCCGGCGGTTAACAATTCAAAATCAATATCATGTTTTTTTAACAATCTGTGAAAATTAGGCAATTGAGCCACAACGCCTATTGAACCAATAATTGCAAAAGGTGCCGCTAAAATTTTGTCACCAACACAAGCCATCATATAGCCGCCACTGGCAGCTACCTTATCAACGCAAATTGTAATTGGAATACCCTGCTTGCGAAGACGATCTAGCTGACTACTTGCAAGACCATAGCTGTGAACCATACCGCCAGAGCTCTCTAATTTTACAACAACCTCGTCATCAGATTTCGCCTGAGTGAGTATTGCTGTTACTTCTTCACGCAGGTTTGTCACTGCCGAAGCACTGACATTGCCATTAAACTTAACCACAAAAACTCTTTTTTGAGTTTTAGTATCGAGTTTAGAGTTTTTAGTATTAGCTTTAGCTCGTTTCTTTTGCTCTTTGCGACGTTTCTTCGCCTCAGCTTTTTGTGCAGCAGGATCCAATAAAGCAATAGACATGGTCTCTCTGACATCATCATATTGGTCATTAAGAGGACTAATTTCTAGCTCACCCTTGTCTTGACCCTGACCATTTTTTTGACTGGCACTGGTTATAATGGCCACTAAAATACCAAATCCAATAATCCCTGTAAGTAGTTTTGCAAGAAACAAACCATATTCTGCTAAAAATTCCAAACCAATCTCCGTATTTTGCGTATTAAATTATGTTTTAGATAATATTTAATAAATTTATTATCTAACGACTATTATCAATGACATGGATTATAGACCAAAATAGTAATAATTGAACAATAAGCATAACCTAGAGTTTGTTTTATATTATTTTATAAATTTACCCCTATCTTAGGGTCTTTTGGTTGCAAAAAAGTGGGAGTACGGCTAAGGTTTGCGCTTTCTCAAAGTACTGGATTACATCCAGTAATTTTTGAGCGCCACTATTGCTCAAGAGCCTCCATTTTGCTTGTAAATTTTTAGTTATAAAGGATAGAAATATGACGGCAACGTTAGCTAAAGCATTTAAAAACAATTTTTTGGGTAATTCCCCAGATTGGTACCAAAAACTAATTATTGCCTTTTTAGTTATTAACCCTATCTTACTGATGGTGACTACGCCATTTATACTAGGCTGGATTCTCATTGCTCAATTTATATTGACTCTTGCAATGGCTCTTAAGTGCTACCCATTGCAACCTGGCGGGCTGCTAGCTATCGAAGCGATATTACTTGGATTAGCTAGCCCTGAAAATGTATATCATGAAGCAGTGGCTAATTTTCAAGTTATTCTGTTACTAATGTTTATGGTCGCTGGCATATATTTTATGCGCGACATGTTGCTCTATACATTTACAAAAATACTTTTGAATGTCCGATCAAAGACTACGCTTTCCTTTTTGTTTTGCTTTTCTGGCGCTGTATTATCTGCTTTTCTCGATGCCTTAACGGTCACAGCAGTGCTAATCACAGTGGCAGTTGGCTTTTACTCTGTCTACCACCGTGTGGCTTCAGGTCAATCTGTTAACGACACTTCTCACAATCATCTTGATAATAGCTCTGTTATTGATGCAAATGTTGAAAACCTCGAAAACTTCCGTTCGTTTCTTCGCAGTCTAATCATGCATGGTGCTGTGGGAACTGCTTTGGGTGGCGTTACTACCGTTGTGGGCGAACCTCAAAACTTGCTGATTGCTGAAAAAGCGGGATGGCAATTTATAGAATTCTTTATTCGCATGGCACCCGTTACTATGCCGGTATTTGTCTGCGGTCTAGCGTGTTGCATCCTGTTAGAAAAAACTAAAATACTAGGCTACGGTGCACAACTTCCTGAAGATGTGCGACACGTACTAACCGAATATAGTCAGGAAGATGAAAAAAATCGAACAAATGAACAAATTGCCACCTTAATTACTCAAGCAGCTGTAGCTTTAATTTTGGTGTTTGCGCTTGCATTTCATTGGGCGCCAGTGGGTCTTATTGGCCTTATGATTATCGTGCTTCTTACCGCATTTAATGGTGTTACTGAAGAGCATCAAATTGGTAAAGCCTTTGAAGAGGCATTGCCTTTTACAGCGCTATTGGTTGTGTTTTTTGCCATTGTGGCAGTCATTCATGAACAGCACCTCTTTTCCCCCGTAATCAATTGGGTTTTGGCTATGGATCCGGCATCACAGCCTAGCGTGTTCTTTTTAGCAAATGGACTATTATCGGCGATTAGTGATAATGTTTTTGTGGCCACTGTGTATATCAATGAAGTCAGAACAGCACTTGATACCGGCATGATCGATCGTGATCAATTCGATAAGTTGGTTATTGCAATAAACACAGGCACAAACTTACCGAGTGTTGCCACACCTAATGGTCAAGCTGCATTTTTATTCCTACTCACCTCGGCTTTAGCACCACTTATTGGCTTATCCTATATGCGCATGGTCATTATGGCCCTACCCTACACAATTGTTCTCACAGTTGTGGGGCTGCTAAGCGTTTTATACCTTTTGTAAGTGGATAGCACCGTAGTTTAAGCCGAAGGAATTCAGAGCCTTTTCAATGACAGTGGAATATCGCTCAAACCCCAGATGCAGTGCAGGGATTATTGTCAAAGTAAAAATCTCTAATAACAACTATTAGTCCGGCTGCCCTTTTGTCATTATAAATATTGGTTTCAGAACCAAATAGACTAGAAGCTAGATGCCCAAGGTAATCTGCTAATTGTCCTTTTGTTTTAGACTTTATCGCATAGCTGTATATCAAAGATACACAATTGCTGTATCTGTCATGGGGATACTCCGTATCAAATATGCCCAATGGATCCCAGTGGTTTGATAGCACATCGCCTATAGCCGTATAAAAGCTATCTTCTTCAACGTTAGAAATAGCTTCTACTGTTGTATGCTGCTCTGAGGTTTGGCCAATCACTTTAGTCTAGCCACTTTAGCCCAACCAGAGCTGATAAAATTTTAAATGCTGAGACTCCGCTCATTATTAAATCTTCCTTTACTTGTACTTGCCATTTAAGTGTTCCTTCACTTTAAACTTAGACTATAGACTCCTCTATCTCAAATGAACTTATAAGAAAATTTAAAGATGAGTAATTTGCAAGTATAAAAAAAGCACCCCTAGGGGTGCTTTATGCTTAATTGTTGTTGGTGTGATTCTTTTTTTACTCTTCCCAAAATGAAGAAAGGACATTATCACCGTTAATATAGAACACCGACTCTCCATGGAAGAATGCTCGCTGTCGGTCACTATTCCACCAGTTATTGTATCCTCCTGATATAAACCCATTCTCCAAAATGGTTGCTGAATCTGATTGATTTTTATTGGTTAAATCAAACTTATAAAGTCTATTTTCCTGAACATACCCAAGCTCTGGCGATGAATACGACATTGTCACCGGTATAGAAAAACGGTCTGATGTTTCGCTTATTTGCTGATAAGTAAATGCGTGACGATTATATCTTGCTGGTGATGTAATCCACGATGCATTGTCCCCTATACTTAAATCTTTAAGGGAGTATGGGCTATCGATGGAAGCTACATTGAATAACTCTAATTTAACCAAACCATTTTCGTCTTGCCCGAGACCAAGTAATAAATCATCACTAACAGGATGTAGGAAATCTGAGAAACCTGTTACTTCAAGCTCCCCTGCCACAATTGGATTTGCCTGATCAGTCAAATCAAGAACATAGAGTGGATCTGTGCGCTCAAACGTCACTAGGTATAAGGTATCACCAAAAAATCTAACCCCGTATAAGTCTTCATTAGGTTTGCCTATTTCACTGGGATGATCTTCATTTGGCAGCATGGCAACCTTATCTATGCTTAGTGTCGCTGGAGATTGCTTGAGTACTGTAAGATGGTGATCTCTAGAATCATTGGAATCACCAGTCCACTGGCTACTAACTACTCTTAAATGGCCATCATGTTCGTTAATACGGAAATCGATTTCACCTGAACCAAATAAATGACCCTGAACTTCACCAGATCCAGTATAGGCGAGGTTAGCGGCCAGGCTAAATCTATGGATCAACGTGCGCGAGTCCAGGCCCCAACCTTCCGATTGGATGAAATAGATTGCATTTTGACTGACATAAATGCCGGATGTAGATTCTAGATAACAGGCGCTATTAACAACTGTTTTTTCTTCTATATCAATTGCCACCAAAAGTGTCATAGTTGGATAACCGTATTGATCAGGCGCTAATTCATGATCCTCATTGATCATTAAACAATCGGTTGCCGCTAGAAGATCTGTTTGCTCACCATTGATATAAGCTCTAGGCAGGAGATCATTCACAGCTGCATCATCAATGGCTTCTTGATTGCTGGATTCTTGATCGGCTGTTGGATGATCTACATAGTTAACAATTTGCGGTGTATGACGAGCAACAAGATAAACAATATCGCCTTTTTTACGACTTGTCACAAAGCCAGCTTCGATTTCAAACTCCCAATCTAAAGCGGGATCAGAGGGGTTTGAAATATCGTATACATCGAGCCCTGTATTTTGTCCACGCCATGTACTAGGAGACATAAATACATCACCATATAGACCCCACCAACCAGAGCTATCGATAGCCGCAAGTTGGTTGTCATTAGTGTAAAGGCCTTCGATAGTGCGATTATGACTAATTGGTATATTGCCCACCTGCTCTGCTGCAGCTTGCTCAGAATCTGTTGCCATAATCTTAATTGATCGCAATTCCGGGACAATAGGTTGCATTGGCTCATCAGCAACAGCACCTCCTTCACTGACTTCAATTGCATCATCAAATGCTATTGGCTCAAAAATAAAGCAACAATCGTCGTACATGCTGTAGCTTGGCGCTATAAATAGATGTTCGCCATCATATTTAACAAAATCATGCTCATCGATGGTTTTTTCTAAGGTATAAGTGGTTGTAAATGATTCGCCACTACTATCAGTTGTGGCTGAATCCATAGCCATCTCAGGCATTGCTTCTGTAGTCGTCACTATCGCATCATTGCCAAAATCAACCGCAACTGAAACTTCGCCAAAAACTCTTTCATAACTTTGAGTAAATTTTGATGAAAACTCTTGATTGCTTGCCATTGGCTTTAACAAACCTGTGGCCTGAGCTAATAACTGGCTTGGCATTAGAGAAGCTAGATACTGCTCAATTTCAAGCGAAGAATCCCTTGTGGCTAAAGTGGCAATAGCTCCGTTAATCAGTGAGTCTCCTCTGAGACCGAATAAATATCTAAGTAGTAATAAGCCATCTGTTAGTGCGTCAACTTCACCATCACCATCAATATCGGCAATTGAAGATACAGAGGATAGTGAATCCTGAATTTGCTGAGATGTCTTGGTTGCATTAAGTGCTAAAGCGCCACTAGTTAATGCCTCATCACGTAAGCCAAAGGCATAGCGAAGCAATAAAAGGCCATCGGTTAGTGCGTCAGCTTCTCCGTTCGCATCAAAATCCCAACTCAGTAACTGTTCATTGGAACTATCTCCATTATCATCCGCGCCAGAATCAATACTTGTGTTTTCAACGATATCAAAGGAGGCGATCATTGATGAGTGGGGATAACAAAAATAAGATAATGAATCGCCACTAAAATCTAGGGGAATGGTAACTGTCAGTTGTTCGTTATCATTGATAGAGGCAACGCCACTGACTATACCCCCCGAACCATTACTAGAGACTGAGATCTCAGAATTAGCAGTACGCCATGCATCACCAATATTAAAGGCATGGCCACTATCTGTTCTAATAAATGTGTGGGAAGAGCCTTTTTCAAGACTTAGGTTTATAGAATCACCATTGGGTTCATTGGAAAAAATATAAAAGGGTGCAGCATATGGGTTTGAATTTAATCTAACATAGGTTGT
>DKNZ01000021.1:22676-22830 GCA_002469845.1 Cellvibrionales bacterium UBA7375
CTAACATAGGTTGTTGTATCATCTGACAAAACTGGCGTACTGACCAGCGAGAAAAGGCCGACTAGTAAAATACCAAGCCCTTTTATTATTTTTAGGTTTAAGTTTTTCATACGATAACCCCTATTCTTTTATTTCATCCTACCATAACAATTTT
>DKNZ01000021.1:23190-27824 GCA_002469845.1 Cellvibrionales bacterium UBA7375
AATCGATTTAATTTTTTTATTTAAAAAATTACCCGCGCAAAAGATAAATGACACTAGTAAAAACCAACTTCAGAGACGCGCAGATCAGCAATGTGATCGCGGCCAAAAGCTACAATGCCGATGCTTTTAACACTACTTAATTTAATATTTTTTCTAAGCCACCCACTGGATGGTGCAAATGTATCAATGGGAAGTTTTATCGTTTGCCATGAGTTAGTTGTCTTAAAAGCACTTTGATAATATTGCCATGGTAAAAAAGTGCCCTTGGTGCGCATATGGACAAAATATTTCTGATTATTGCCCATCACTTTTAGATACACGCCATTGATTTTAGATGTAGTAGGTACGTCTAAGTCAGCTCTGAATTGAATAAAGCCTCCGTTATTCTCAGTGATAACATTGCCTTTAAGGTGGGCATAGCCATCTGAATTTTCATAATCAAAATCAAGATTGCCTTGAGACACACCACCCATGACCTGATCACTTACATAGTGCCATTTTGAATTGGAATTGGAATTGAAATCATCTATTAACAATTTTTCTGCTCCCAAATGCGTCGCTAAAAACAGACAGGATAGGAATACGGTTATTTTATTTTTAGTATATCTATTCATGTAATTCAACGATTTTTATATTGTGTTGGGCAGTAGCCACGGCTTATATCAGGTGATCTTTTAGCAAGATGTTTAGTATTGCGATTAGTCACTCTTTTTCTCCATAACTTAAATGATTTATGCTTTACTTGTGATCGCATAAAGTTAATCACCGCAGATTCATTTAAGCCAAAGTTATGCTCAATAGCTTCAAAGGGTGTCCTATCCTCCCATGCCATTTCAATAATTCTGGATATATCCTCAAGGGAAAAGTTATTTTCGATTTTAGTCATGGTAACCCCACTTTTATGTCATTTAAGGGTACGAAAATAAAATAACTTTGTATCATCAAAAAATACTGTTTCAAATAAGGTAAAGATGTTTATTTTTTTGGTGTTTTTAGAAAAGTATTATTATTTTATTCCTAAGTATTAGACTAAAAGGTCACAAATCGACTAATTTTATACGCTGAAAGTGTATTTTATGTGTGAGAAATAATTTAGTATATAAACATTAAATTATAAAAATAAATTCAAAAAAGGCAGTATCAATGTCTACTACTCAGAAATTTATAATGGTTTCCTTTGGTCTAATATTCTCATGTGGGTATGCTATTAGCAGTAATACCAACGCTGATATGTTGCCAACAACTTCCTCATCCCAACTTGAGGATAATCAATCAAGTAGTAACTCATTGAAAAAATTAAACCAACAGGCAACAACCGGGCCGTCTGGTGCAATACTGAGTTGGGATATCGATAAAGATGGTAATGCTGACGCGCTTACAGACGGCCTTATGGTGCTTAGATACACCTTCGGCTTAAGAGATGAATCTCTTACTAATAACGTCATTTCATCTGACTCAAATCTTTCTGCTACCGAGGTTGGAGCTGAACTTGAGGCCACCATGGCTATTGCTGATATTGATGCCAATGGTCAAGTTGATGCGCTTACTGACGGTTTGCTTCTTTTACGCTATCTCTTTGGACTAAATGACGATTCTTTAACCGACTCAGCCATTGGCACAGGTGCTGTTAGATCAACTACTGAGGCGGTTAAACAATACTTAGATGACAATATGCCAGGCGTTAATAGTGGTGTATTAGCGGGCAATATAATTATAAATGAAGCTTCCTCTTCAAATTCAACTTTTGATGATGAGGATGGCGATAGCCCCGATTGGTTCGAGCTATTTAATAATGGAGATACTGCTGTTGATTTAACAGGCTGGAGTGTAACTGATGATAGTTTAGAGCCCACTAAATGGGTTTTTCCTCAAACAGTTTTAGCGCCGGGTGCCTATATGCGTATTTGGGCATCAAACAAGGATAGACTTGGCGGTGGAGCATACAGAACCTTAGTGAATCAGGGAGATAGCTTCAAATACATTATACCAAGTTCAAACCTTAGCAGCTCATGGACAAATTTAGGGTATAACGATAGTAGCTGGCAGCAAGGTACTAGCGGTTTCGGCTACGCTGATGGCGATGATTCAACTATTATTCCGACAGGCACAAGGTCCGTCTTTGTAAGAAAGACTTTTAATGTTAATGATTTAGAATTTATGGAACAGCTTTGGTTTGATATAGACTTCGATGATGGCTTTGTTGCCTATATAAATGGTGTTGAAATTGCTCGCTCTAATATAGTGGGTGATAGACCTAGCTTTGATACCACCACCATTACTGATCGTGAAGCTACTATGTATCAAAGTGGCAGCCCTTTGCGTTTTCCTATCAATGATATTCAAGCATTTCTTAATGCTGGGGAAAATGTATTAAGTATTCAGGTTCATAATGCTAATGCAACCTCTTCAGATATGACTTTAATACCATTTCTATCTGCATTTTATATGGGTCAAACCAATGATGGTATAACACCACCGAGCATTTTGGGCTTTGATAATCCAAGTTTGCACACCAACTTCAAACTTTCATCCGATGGTGAAGATCTTATTTTATTTGATAGCACAGGCAACCAACTTGACTTATTAAATGTCTCGGGTCTTTCAACCGATGACAGTATTGGCCGCTCTCCTGTTGACGCAAGCATTATGTATTTTGATACACCAACACCAGGTTCCGCAAATCCAGATACTGGGTATACTGGCGCTATCGAAAGCACGGTTGAATTCTCTCATGATGGCGGAGAATTTGATGGGCAAAGTATAATTTTAAGCGGTGCTGCCGAGGGTGAGGAAATTCGTTATACATTGGATGCGAATATACCAAATATGTCATCTAGCCTATATACATCGCCCATTATAATAGGTGATGACACTATTGTTCGAGCCAAAATTTTCAGGAATAACTATATTCCTTCTCGCACCTTCAGTCGAACCTATGTTACCTCTAATACCCATGATTTACCCATAGTTTCATTAATCTCTGAACCCTATAACTTTTTTGATCAGCAACAGGGAATCTATGCATACGGTCCAGAAGAAAACTATGAAAATAATCTACCCTTTTTTGGGGCAAACTTCTGGCAGGATTGGGAGCGAGAAGTACACTTTAGCTTTTATGAGCCCTCGGGAGAGTTGGGTGTTGCCATGGATGCAGGTATAAAAATATTTGGTGCATGGAGTCGCGCCAATGACCAGCGTTCATTTTCAATTTTTGCTCGAGGCCGTTATGGCAAAGGCAAGCTACATTATCCAATATTCCCTGATTTGGATTACGATAAATTTGAATCCATTGTTCTGCGGGGTTCGGGTAATGACTGGATGAAAACCAATGTTAAAGATGTCATAGCAACTAGCCTTATGAAAGATAGTGGAATTGAATATCAAGACCATCGCTCTGCGGTTGTTTATCTAAATGGCGAATACTGGGGATTTTATAATATTAGGGAAAAAGTAAATGAGCATTTTCTCGATGACAAAATAAATGTCGACAAAAGCGAAATTAATATTCTCGAAGCAAATGGCGATATTGTTCAGGGATCCAATACAACCTACAACGATTTGATTAGTTTTGTTACTAACAATAATTTGTCGGTTCAGTCCAATTATGACTTCGTTGCAAGTCAAGTTGATATAGATAATTTTATTACCTATCAGATCGCTAATATCTACTTAGATAATACAGATTGGCCCGGTAATAATGTGAAATTTTGGAATTCGCCAGAAACCAAATGGCGTTGGATAATGTTCGATACTGATTTTGCCTTTTATCGTCCTTGGGAAAATCAAAGTGCCTACACCAATGACACCCTATCATTTGCATTAAATGACAGCGGCCCCGGTTGGCCAAACCCACCCTGGTCAACTCTTCTTGTTAGAAAGTTGATGGAAAATACAGGGTTTAAAAACCAATTTATCAATCAATTTGCAGATGAATTCAATGGCCGCTTTAAGGCGAGCAACGTGGTTGCCCATGTGGATAGTATTGCTAGTACTGTCTCTCCAGAAATAACCCGACATTTTGCCCATTGGAGCAATTGGGATAATCGATCAGAACATTGGAAAAATCAAAATATGCTCTCAACTTTTTCTCAATGGGAAAATGAGGTCAATATAATTAGGGACTTTGCTAACAACCGAATTGGTTTTCTTACCCAGTATTTCCGCAACTATTTTGGTATTTCAGGTATGTTCAATTTGAATTTATCTATCAATAACCCTGATGCTGGCTCTATACAATTGAACTCTTTGACTATTAATGAATCGTCATGGCAGGGTGAGTATTTCGACTTTATACCGGTTTCTTTAACCGCTGTTCCTAATGAAGGCTATGAGTTCTCAAGCTGGCAAGGCACAATAAATCAAGCTAATAGTAACGCTATCTTAACCACATCCCAGAATGCCAGCGTACAAGCAATCTTCGTCCCTATTGAGTATTAATTATGCAAATTTAAAGTGGTTTATAGGTATTATGTAACAGTGATATGAGTGACAACATCACTTTGAAATCTTGTTGGTTGCCTTTTAAATGTTGCGTCTTGCTCCGTGGTATCTGCAGGTTTTGCATCCATATGCAGCAGGGTTTTCGCAGCGTTTACCTGTTTTGCGAGTGAATCTTGGTGAACCCAAGTGAATAG